>JAOASC010000028.1 GCA_025210295.1 Flavobacteriales bacterium
AACGACAGCTGTACCCCAATTGTCAGCACCAGATGGCGCAGCTTGAGGAACCCAGTTGGTTCCATCCCAAGTTAAAACTTCTCCATTGTTAGCAGTAGCTGGTAACTCAATTTCATTGTTGGGATCATTGTCGTTATCAGTTACCGTCAATGGATTTCCTACAGTACCATCACCAGAGATATTAGCTCCAGCAGTTTGTACGACTTGTGTCCCCCAGTTATCTCCCGTACCACTTCCCACTTGAACCCACTGTAAATTAGGCCCGTCCCAATAGAAAAAAGTCGTTAAGTCTTTATCATAAACCAACATCCCATTCTCGGCATTGGTTAACGCAGTGCCTAAAGTATTACGAGCAGTAGTTGTTAACCTGGAAATTAAAACTCCTTTATCACTGGATTCAATTTCTAAAACTGCTTGTGGGTTGGGATTTAATGTTCCGATTCCTACATTGTTTTGAGCAAAGAAATTAAGAGATGTCAATAAACTTATTGAGATAAAAATATATTTCATAATCTTATGGATTTAATAACCTAGAATTAGTGCTTTTTTAATGCTTCTAGTTGTTTAATTAACTCATGGTTACTTTCTTTGAGTGCATCAATTTGTTGTTGTTGCTCTTTTACAGAGTTGACAAGAATATATAGCATGTATGTTCCTCCATCGTAATTGAGGATTTCTTCCATTTCTTTTGATTGAGGTGATTTACTTGCTTCGTATGAACCAATCATATATGGAGCTACTTTTTGAACATCTTGAGCAATAATACCAACATAATCTTTACCATCATCATTGGTTTGGTATAAACCATTATACTTGAAAGTCACAGGGTTAATCTGTTGTAAGACATTTAATCCGTCTGTAAAATTAGTGATGTCTTTTTTGGTTCTTCTATCAGAAGTTGCTGCCCATGTTCCTCCACCAGACTTATACGCTTGGCCATTATTACTGAAAATAAAATCTGTAGTAAATGAAGTCTGACCAGAAATAAATTTACCAATATGAAGTGCATCATCTCCACTGGTATTGTCTCCAATATTAATTCTTAATTGAGAACGATCATATACTTCATTATAACGTGCCATCCATAAAACATCGGTAGCATCACTATTTCCAGTTCCTCCAACAGGACCACCTGAAAAGTATAGACGATTACCATAGTTAGGGTAACTTCCTGTATTAGGAGGGTTGATCATTCCAACTCTTACATGTCCATTCACTTGGAGTTTATCAGTAGGAGATAAGGTTCCTATTCCTACATTTCCAGCGCCCTTAACAACAAATTGAGAATTGGAATTGTTAACCACATTAAAAGTATTGGTATTAGGCCCGACAAAAGAAGCGTTATCTTTCTGTAAGACATATACACCTGTGGTGGTAAACCCAACATCTGTTCCTCCAATAAATGCGGCATTAGTATTAGACAAACCAGTAAAGTCTTTTTGTACTGTTAGTGCATTTTGCGCAGTGTTTTCGACGATTTCTAATTTTGAAGTAGGAGTGGTCGTCCCAATTCCAACTCTTCCGTCTGCTCTCACTACCATGGATACATTATCGTAGGTATTGTTAGTATTAAAGTTTCCGCCTCCATTGATAAAGTATACTCCGTCAGAAGCTTGATTATCTTGAACAGCGAGAACTAATTGACCATTTTGAGCCCCTTCAATATATCCTCCAAAATTACTCCCTCCTGCCCAAAGTGAAGTATTCTGTAAATTTTTATAAGGGGTTGTAGATTGAAATACACCGATAGAAGACACAAGGTTAGAAGCTCCAAAAGAACCAGAACCTATAACATGAAGTTCATCAGTTGGCGCTATAATTCCGATCCCTACATTACCTTGTGTAAAGATGTTGTCATTGATATTGTTAGGCTGATTAGTTCCTCCGACTTCATACCAATCATGATCATCTAATGTACTTAAATTAACATTGTTTCCACCGCTAATACTTAAGGAGTTTCCACTTAGAGATAAATTTTGGATTTCGTTAGTTGTAGAACCATCCACCTCCGTAAAAGAAGTTAGATAACCATTGTTGTTGACATACGCATCTACTTGCGCTTCGGTTAATTGTGTGTCATCATCAGTAAAGCTTCCTCCACCTAAACTAAGAGTTACGGTACTTCCTGTTTTCGAAATGGTTTGAATTTCGTTAGTTGTAGAACCATCCACTTCTGTAAAAGAAGTTAGATAACCATTGTTGTTGACATACGCATCTACTTGCGCTTCGGTTAGTTGTGTGTCATCATCAGTAAAAGAACCGCCTCCATTACTTAGAGTAACAGTATTTCCTGATTTGGTAATCGTTTGAAGTTCGTTAGATGGGTCAGCATCATTATCGCTTAATGTGCTTAAATCAACTGAGGCATTGGAACCGTTTTCATATATAGTTAGTGTGGTATTATTAAGCACCAAACTGTCTACATCTGTATCAATAGAATCTTGTAAACTAGAGATAAAGTTAGCGTTGTATAACAAAGTATCGGCATTATCATACAAAATTGAAATCACTTGGTTTTCAAAATTATTATTGTTGATAATGTTAGAAGATATACTGTCAGATAAAGGGGATAGGTCAATAGAAGCAGCATTTCCATTTTCAATAAAAGTTGTTAAAGTATAGCCATTTAAGATTAAGCTATCAATGTTTTGATCATCAGTCCCTAGTCCAGCACCTCCACTAATAATAGAAACAAAATCGGAAGTGTTGATATACTTTACAACTCCAGTAGAATGATTAATCATCAATAAAGAAGTATCGCCAACAGAATAAGCTTGCAATCCATCTACTCTTAAGGGATCATCTCCTGTTGTAAAAGGAGAGATATGTAAAGAATGCGTTGGGTTGTTTTGGTTAACACCTACATTTTGAGCAATGGTAAAAAACGATAAACCTATAAATAGGGAAGATATTAGGAATTTCATAAAGTTGGTATTTAAACCAAAAATATGAAAGTTTTTGTTTTAAACTCTATTCTTGCTTAATTTTCTTACTACCAGCGTATAATGGTAGATGAACAAGCTTACTTTCTAATTGAGCGTTTAATAAAGATACTTTCTTTTTGGGTTTAAGCCCTAGTCTTTTTATGGCATTCAAGTTAGAAGAAATAATCCAAGCATCATATCCTGTCCATTTGTGTTTTAAATTATTTCCAATTAATTCATAGAACTGCTCAATGTTATTAGTCTTTAATCGCACTTCATAAGGAGGGTTGGTAACAATGATACCTTCTTCAGTTGGTTTTTCATTTTTAAAGAAGTCTTTCATCTCAAATTGAATGGCGTTATTAAGAGCTTCAATACTGTTGGCATTCATTTCTGCAGTTCTAATTGTTTGCCTAGACTTGTCGAAAGCATATATTGGGGCTTTTTGGTCTTTTATTTCAAACTGAGCTTCATACTTTAAACCTTCCCAAATATCTTCTCTATAATCTAACCAGTTCATAAAACCAAACGCTTCTCTAATATATCCCGGAGCAATGTTTTTAGCTTTCATTGCGGCTTCGATAGCGAAAGTTCCTGAACCACACATGGGATCAATAAAAGGAGTTTGTGTATCCCATTCACTAATTCCAATTATTCCAGCAGCTAGAACTTCATTGATTGGAGCGACCCCGCCATAAGTTCTATAACCTCTCTTAAATAGAGGTTCACCAGAGCTGTTTAATAACAGAGAACATTTATTCTCAGATATTCTCAACATGATTTTTACATCAGGATTTTCTGTGTCTATGTTAGGTCTTCTTCCCTTTTTTTCTCTTAATTGATCGACAATAGCATCTTTAACTTTAAGAGAAGCGTAATGAGAATGAGTGAAAATAGAAGAGTGTACAATGGGATTTATGGAGAATGTTTTCTCAGAAGTAATGTAATTGCTCCAATTTATTTTTTGCACTTTTTCATATAGCTCTTCTTCATTATTGGCTTGAAATTTAGAAAGTGGCAACAATACATCTATAGCCGTTCTTAACCAAAGGTTACTTTTGTAGAGTAGGCGAACATCTCCTTTATATTCGACAGCTCGATTGAAAATTTCGATTTCCTTACCTCCAATTTGTTTAATTTCTTCAGCTAAAACTTCTTCTAATCCAGCTAATGTTCGTGCAACTATTTTCATTCTAAATTTTAATAATTAATTATCCTCTTCTTCATCAACTTCTTCAAAATCGATGTATTCATCTTCGTCAATTTCGTCCTGCTTTTGCTGGTTGAATTGTTCAAAGATATTTTGATTAAAGTTAAAAGGGTTTTGTCCTTTGTTAAACCCTCCCATGTTATTGAAGTTTTGAAAAGGATTTCTATTTTTTTGCTTCCTTTGAGAAAGTGGTTTTCCAGTAATGAGGTGTCCAATAAATTCAATTAACCTACCCGTAGCTGTAAAGCCTCTCGAAAACATCGAGAATAAAAAGAAAAAGCCAACAATAGAGATGATAAAGTGAATAAAAAAAGTATCGTAAAAGTTTAAAATTCCTGCATGTAGTATTGCTACCACATTATTGTGCATAATTAAAGGGAAATTAAAAGATAAAAGATACAGTATGATTGAAATACCAACAATATGAGGTTCATATTTTAATGCTCCTCCTAGTTGAATCCTGCTCTTGTTGGTTTGTATTTGAACACTCATAATTGCTTTGTCAGTTTTACCGGCGAGGTATAGAAATATAATAATTCCTCCAAGAGCAATATAGAAAGGTGTTTGATGTGCTATTGTTGGATTTTTCTCTATGAAATCAACCGTTTGAACAGCAGTAAGTGCAGCTATGCAATAGTATTGAATACTTTTAAAAAGATAATTGCTTGTCGAGTTGTTTTGAAAAGCACCTGAAAGAAATTTAGGTAAACTAGTAATGAAAAACCATAAAATCGAAAAAACAATATAAATTATTCCCAACAGGTATATGTAGTTGAATATTTCCATTGATAACAAAGATAGTATGAATTGTGGGACTTGCTCAAGCTTTATATTAAAAGATGTTAATCTTTTTCCTTTAATCTATCTTTAAAGCTTTTAGAGGGAAGTTCTTTGGTCTTTCTTAAAATTTTTGAAACTATGAATATTCCTGAGAATATGATTAAAACAGTAAAGATATTAAATTCGTTACGAGTGTTTTTTACCCATAAATCTATAAAACCATAAATTAGAATTATAGTTCCAATGGAAAGGAATAGGTAATTAATTGTATTTTTGCTCATTACTCAGGCAATTGATGACAAATATAAAGACTATACATTTTAAAAGACGTAAAGAAATTGATATTCTTCGTTATGATCAATTAGTTGGAGCTGCTAACACAGTAAATATATATTGTTTAAGTTGGTATTTGGATGCTGTTGCTGACCATTGGGGGTGCTTGGTAAAGGGCGATTATGAAGCGGTTTTACCGATACCCTATACGATTAAGTTTGGACAGCAAATTATTTATCAGCCTTTCTTTACACGAGAATTAAATGTTTTTTCAAAACAAGAGCTCAATAGTCATTTAGTTCAAGAGATGTTTAGTGCAATTCCAAAGGAATATAGAAAAGTTGATTTTGCAACTTCAAGTTTAATCGATTTAGAGCAGTTTGATCGTCAAGAAGCTCAACATCAAGTGTTGGATTTAGAAGGAGAGTATGCTGATATAAGAGCCAGCTACTCTAAAAATACTAAGCGCTTATTAAATAAAGCTGAGAAGTCAGGATTAACAATCGATGTTATTCAAGAGGCTTCTGATTTTATTACCTTTTTTAAAACACACACTGGAAAACAAGTCAATTATACTCCCAATAATTATCAACAACTAGAAGCGTTAGTGCAGTATATTATTAATCACAAAAAAGGACAGGTTTTAGTGGTACTTGAAGAGGGAACGATTATTGCTCAGGGAGTTTTTCTTCATCAAGGAGATAAAGTAACCTATCTAAAAGGTTCTGTTAATGAAAGGGGAAAAGTTTTAGGAGCAATGTTTTTATTAATGGATTATGTTGTTCGAAAGAGTATAGAGGAAGAGCGGATAAGGTTCGATTTTGGAGGGAGTAATATCGAAAATATAGCTGCTTTTTATAAAAAGTTTGGAGCAAAAGATAGGAAGTATTATCGCTATTCTAAAAATGAGTTGTCATGGATTTTAAAAAAGGGAAAAATACTAAGGGATTTTTTGAAGTTGTCATAACTTCTTATCAAGTTAAGTTTTGATTCCTTTTTAATTTTATTCTGTAGTAGTGGCGATGTAATAAAAATAGAACTGTGACTCCATCTAAAAATGAATAAAAATTATTATTTTATGAGAACTTTGAACAACTTCTATTAAAAAATAACTTATTTTGTAGTAAATAAAATCTTCTGTTTATGATAACCGTTCACAACTTCAGTAAAAGTAATTCTATTTATAATAATTTCTTAGCTCAATTAAGAGATTTAAAAGTTCAAAAAGATCGTTTGCGTTTTAGACGTAATTTGGAGCGATTAGGAGAAATTACTGCTTATGAGGTGAGTAAGGAGTTGCAGTTCAAAGAGGCTGAAATATACTCCCCACTAGGTGTTGCTAAATCGAATATTATTGAAGAACAACCGGTCATTGCCACAATCTTAAGAGCAGGTCTGCCTTTACATCAAGGTTTTTTAAATTACTTTGATAGTGCAGATAACTGTTTTATCTCGGCATATCGAAAGCATACTAATAATGAGGATTTTGATGTTGAAATAGAGTATATGTCTAGTCCAAGTGTTGATGGGAAAGTTGTGATTCTTACTGATCCTATGATCGCTTCTGGTGCATCTATGGTGTTAGCATATAAAGCTTTGTTGAGTAAAGGAAAACCCAAACATGTTCATGTTGTAGGTGTAATTAGTAGTTTAGAAGGGATTAACTATGTAAAACAACACATGCCTGAAAATACGACGATTTGGATTGGGGCAATTGATGAAGAGATGACAGCTCAATCGTATATTGTACCTGGTTTAGGAGACGCAGGTGATTTAGCTTTTGGAGAAAAGATGGATTATTAATAGTAAATTAATTAATGTTGAGCATAATGCTTAAAAATAAAAAAAACGGGCTGAATTTTCAGCCCGTTTTTTTGTGGTCAATAATGCTATGAAAATTAATTATTGTTTACCACCTCGATTGGTTTGACGTTGTTCTTTTCTTTGTTTTTTGAATTCGCGTTCTACATGGTAAAGTTTAGCTACTTTTTTTGGTGGTAGAATAGCGAGGAATTTGTCATTGTATTTCTTTTGAATATCTAATTCTGCTTGTTTAGCTTTAATCATGTTGTCTAGCAATGTTTTTACTTCAGCATCACTCATTTCTTCTAACTTTTTTCGAGGGTTTTCCTTACGATCTCCTTTGATTGCTTTTAGAGCTGCTTTACGTTCTTCGTTACGCTGCTCATATATTGGCCAAAAAACTTTAGACTCTTCTGGTGTAAGCGCCAATCGTTCGGTAATAAATGCTACTTTTTGTGCTTTCTTTTCTTCTTTTTTTGCCCCTTTTTGTGCAAAGTTAGTTCCTAATAAACCTATAATTAGTCCTAATGTGATTAAAATTCGAGTTTTCATAATTCAATGTTTTAATGGTGATTAATAATATTCTTCAATTTCTGATTCAAAATAATCTTCAAAATCTTGTACTGTAATTTCAGTTTCTTGTAGAGGTTGATGCAATTCGCTAGCCCAAAATTGCAAATCTTCAGTATCATCAAAATCAATATTGTTACTAAGAAATTCATCTTGTTCCAATAGGAGTAAATCTTCAAAACTTTCTGCAGTTAAATTATTGAAAGATTCATTGTAAGCTAAAAGCTCTGGGGACAGTTTTTTAGTAGGGTTAAAAAGAAAGAGACCAGCTATGATTAAAGCTGCAACAGCTGTAGCATAAATCCAAGAGTTCTTTAAAGAAATGATTGGTGTTTTCGTATGGGTATCTTCAGCAATTTGTTGTAACTGTTGGGGGAGTTGATCAAAATACCCTTTAGGAACTTCCAAGTTGTGCTTTTTCTTCAAACTAAAAAGAGTTGGAGCTTCTGGTGTTGTATGTTTATTTGTTGCTTTCATTTGTTCTTATGACTTATCGTTGATCAAAAGGTTTAATTGGAGGTTAAAAATTTTTCTATTTTTTTTACAGCCAAGTGGTAACTTGCTTTTAAAGCTCCAACTGAAGTTTGGGTAATCGCTGAAATATCTTCATATTTCATATCTTCAAAGTATTTGAGGTTAAAAACAATTCTTTGTTTTTCTGGTAATGTTAGCAATGCTAATTCTAGTCGTTTTTCAATTTCAGTTGCATCCATTTGAATAGCTGCTTGAGTGGTATATGGCTCTTGAGTTGTTCCATCATATAAAGGGGCCTTCTTTTGCTTATTCAAAAAAGTAATTGATTCATTGGTTGCTATTCGGTAGATCCATGTGTATATTTTTGCTTCACCTTTATAGTTGAGAAGTCCTTTCCAAATCTTAATAAATGTATTTTGCAAAACATCATTCGTATCATCGTGCGAAATAATTATACGACGTATATGCCAATAGATTTTTTGGTTGTATTCTTGGATAATTAGGTCAAAAGCTGCTTGAGCATTTCCAGAGCTTAGTAAGCCTAAAATTTTGTGACTAATATGATCTAATTTCCCCATATAAAAGATTAAAGTTCAAAAGTAAGACTAACAATTCAATGAATGGTTTAATGGCCGAAATAAAAAAAGATCATTTTTTTTTCATAATCAAGAGTTTCTATTTTAATTATAAAAATATTGTTATCTTGGTCTAGTCAATTCATTTTTATGAAAGAAGTAAAAAATAAAAATATTACGGTTTCAGACTTAGTGCATCAATATAGCGATGATTTATATCGATTTGCATTAGGGAAGACGAGGAGTAAAGAAGTTTCAGAGGATTTGGTTCAAGAAACTTTTATAGTAGCTGTAAATAAGTTAAATACTTTTCGAGGAGAGAGTTCTCATAAGACGTGGTTGGTTTCTATATTAAGAAATAAAATAGCCGATTATTACAGAAAGAAGGCTAAAGCTAATATTTCTGATAAAGATTTAGATGATCAATCGATGTCGTTTAATAGTAAAGGAATGTGGAATAAAGAGCATAAACCTTTTGTTTTTGAAGACTCAGAGCATCTACTCGATAACCCAAAATTTGTTACCGTTTTTTATGAGTGTATTGAAGCGTTACCTCAGCTTTGGAATTCAGTAATAAAAATGAAATATGTAACTCCTAAAAAAAGCAAAGAAATTTGTCAGGAATTAGAGATTACAGATACCAATTTATGGCAGATTGTCCATCGGTCTAAATTAAAGTTGAAAGATTGTTTAGATGGAAACTGGATACAAAAGGGATATTAAGTCATGTCGTGTAATAAAGCTACGTTATTAATAGAGAAATCGAAAGTGATTTCATTGTCGTTCAAAGAGATTCTTAGCCTTAAAATGCATTTGGCAATGTGCTCAGCATGCTCTAATTACAATAAGTTAAGTAGGCAATTGGATGAATTGTTTGAAAAAATAGGAGAGGAAGACCTAAAAAGTATGGAGCTCTCTGATGCTAAGAAAAAAGAAATTTTATCAGTTATTAAAGATTTTGAAGCTTAATAATTGTTAAAGCAACGTTTTTTTAGATTAAACGTCTTAATCTTAGTTTAGTTCATCCAAAAAAACAATACAATTATATATTTAATTTACTGTAAATGTCTTATATTCGTTTGTGATTTTGACTTTGGTTTTGTTTAGATTAAGCTTTTGTTAATTGAGATAAGTATGAGAATTTTCCAGTTTTTTTCATTTTTTGGTTTATTGTTGTTGACGCATTTGTCACTTGGGCAAGTGACAGTGGAATACGTAACTAATGCCGATGATATAGGGCCTGGTTCTTTAAGAGAAGCTATTGCTAGTGGAAATGATACCATCGTGATAGATGTAAAAGGGGTTTTAGAGTTAGAATCTTCGATTCCGTTGAATCACAGTGTCGTTATTTTAGGTCCATCACCTAAACATTTTTCAATCGAAATGTCCAATTTATTTGATGCAGAAGGCCTTTTTACATTTAATGGCTTTGATGTAGAGTTAAGTGGAGTTGGGCTAAAAGATGGGGTGAATGGAGTTTTTAATATTAATGCAAGCAACAATGTCGGGAATTTGACTGTTAGTCGTTGTTTGTTTAAAGAAAACACATTGAATAACTCCAATGATAACGGAAGTACATTTAATATCAATAATTCTGGGAGTAACGTTAAAATTAACGCCTGTTCTTTTTTTGGTAATGAGTCTAAAGTGCCCAATGGTGTAGGAGGTGCTATTTATTTGAATGAAGGAACTTTAGAAGTCTATAATTCTACTTTCCATAATAATCAAGCCGATAAAGGAGGTGCCATTTGCGCATCCAATACAGCAGTTAATAGTCATCTGATTTCCATTATCAATAACACATTTGATGGGAATATAGCCAATCAAGGAACTGACGTCTATTTTAATCATTCTAATGTTCATTTAAGAAATAATATTTTTAGAAGTTCAGATGATCCTGTTTACCAATTCAATGCCGTTTTTTATAGCTCTTCTCTCAATAATTATACAAATTATCCAGGAAGTTCGTATGCTGGTTTAGAGTACCATGCCTCATTAGGTTTAAGGGGTAGTAGTACAGAAGATGGATTTGGTTTAATCTATTTTCTATTCAATGATCCAATGAGTCCGTGTATTGATGTTGATGCAAATCCAGTAATAAATTTACAATTAGATGCCAGAAGATCTTGGAGAAGAATGTATGGTAAAGCAGCAATTAATTTAGGACAATATTTTGGAAGTGATGCAGTAGATGCAGGAGCGGTTGAATATACTCCTTTTCGAGTAGTGAATGCCTCAAATTCAGGAGTGGGGAGCATTGTAGATGTTTTTGATGCTCTAAATAATCCTTTTGTCAATTCAAACCTCGGACAGACGAAAAGAACAGTCGTTTTTGAAATCTCAACGATTCTTAATGATCTAGATGTCGCTGATCTAGATTTGCTGACAACAACGTTAAATGTAACGACTAATTGGTCTACAATATTTAATGACAGTTTGATAATTAATGGATATTCTCAACGTAATAGTGCAATAGCTGGCCCTGGAGTGAATGCAAATATTGTAACACCAGCTAATATCCCTATACAACTAAACGGAGGTGGGGGAAATGGTTCTCGACTTATCATCAATGCCAATAATGTTTTTGTAAGCGGATTAAGTTTTGTTGATTCCAAATCAAGTGGAGGAGTTCGTGGTACTGGAATAGAAGTACTTAATTCTACCAATAATACATCAATTGAAGGTTGTCATATTGGAGTGGAAAGAAATGGAGTAAACATTAACGGGAACAGTTTTGGAGTATATGCAGATCAAACGGTAAATGTTGGGGTTAGGAAATACTTAAAAGGCTATCCTCACGCTTCTAGAAATATAATAACAGGAAATGATTCTACTCAACTTGTCTTAAATATAGAGGGTACTGTACACAATAATTTTATAGGTCTTTTAGGGGATGGAACTTCACCTGGCGTTTCCTTCCATAAAGGAGTAGAGGTACTTGATGCTTATGGTTCTCTTTATATAGGAGGAAATGAGAATCAATCGAATTATTTTGGTCAATTGGACACCGCTATACTGGTTCCTGAAGCTAACATTGCTAATAATTATTTTGGCTTTGAATATGATTTACAAACAACTTCAAATATTCAAATGGCTATCCAAACATTTCTAGGATCAGGATCAACAGGGACTGGAGTAAAAATCACCAACAATTACTTTGGAAATATATTAGGAGATGCTATAGAGAACATTTTGGGGGATTCGAAAATTCAAGGGAATACTTTTGGCTTGAGTCCAAAGGGGAGAGCTCTAGCAGCAATTGGAGGCGCAGGAGTACGAATAGTTGGAGGG
This sequence comes from Flavobacteriales bacterium, assembly GCA_025210295.1. Taxonomy (NCBI): domain Bacteria; kingdom Pseudomonadati; phylum Bacteroidota; class Flavobacteriia; order Flavobacteriales; species Flavobacteriales bacterium. The sequence continues at coordinate 11,901 of JAOASC010000028.1, forward strand.
GCTAACTCTGCTTTTTTCGGAACTGTAAATAGTCAAAATGTACTGATAGGAAAGGATGCAACAAATCCTAACTCTAGCCAAGGCAATCTTTTTGTGAATTGTAACAACGCAGGAATAGAAGTGGTGTTAGGAGAATTTAGAGATCCTTATGGGGGAGAAAGTCCTCCAATGACATCAGATATCCCTGCTGAAATTCAATGCGTAATTAAGGGGAATTATATCGGTATAGATACTGCGGCTGCTAATACTAATGCCACCTTTGGTAATGGGGTTGGTATTAAGGTGTTGGACAGTATTTATAAAGTACATATCGACTCCAATGTCATCGCTAAAAATGTAGGAGCTGGAGTTGCTGTAGCTCCCAAAAGTAAATATATTCGATTGACTCAAAATATAATGTATAAAAATGGTGGGTTGGGAATTGATCTTGATGCCAATTCAACAGCAAACTTAACAGAAGTAACCAAACCCCAAGCGAACGATAGTCTGATACCTCCTGAGTTTTTAAATGTGATTTATTGTGATACAGATGCTTCAACAAAAATAAAATTAAAAGTTTTTATCGAAGACTATTCGAATATGCATGGGATAGAGTTTTATAAAGCAGACGTTGACGCACAAGAAGGGTTTGAGTTTAAAAAGTATGAAACAATTTATCCTACGCATAATGGTTGGAATACGATAACACTAGCTTATCCCTCTAATGTAACAAGCAACCAAAATATTGTGGCAACCTTGACAAGGTTTCAAGATTCTTCTCAAAGAGAAATCTCAACTTCTGAATTTAGTGCTCCCTTTACAATTGGAGATTATGCCCCAACTTTTTCTTTCTTTGAAAGCCAGTATTGTATAGGAGATTCAGCAGTGTTTAAAATTACAGGTTTTGGTAATTATGTAAATAATACTAACGGATTCTCTTCTACACCAATCAATGACAGTACACATTATTTTTATGGTACTACAGCTGGAACTTATGTCTTAGACGTAGAAATAGATAGTCTTGGATGTGTTAAACATATTGATTCTACGTATGAGGTAAATTTAGTTCCATCAGTTAATTTAGGAAATGATACAGTTGTATGTCAAGGCGTTTCATTTGATTTAACGACAATAGCTGCTGGTGGGCAATGGGAAGATACAACACATACAGCACTTTTAAGTAGTACTGTTCAGATTAATCATGATACAGCTTTTGTTTATATGGTTGCTAATAGTGGGTGTGAAAATCGTGATACGATTTATTTTACAGCTAATAGTTGTGGGCCAATAGCAAACGATGATATTTCAACAATGGCATTGCTAGAAGATGCTAGCGTTGGTTTAACAATCAATATTCTTTCAAATGATAGTGTTAATGGACAAATGATAGCAGCTCCTACAAATACAGCAGGAATGCCAGAGATTGATTTAGATTTAACAGTTACTGGAGTGCAAACCACCTACACTGATGTTACTGGAAACTGGACCTATAACAGCAGTTTGGGGGAAGTAACTTATTTACCCGCTCCTAATTTTAATGGTACAGCCACTTGTAATTATGAACTGATAGCAATTAATAATGATAAAGATACAGCATTGATTACATTGAATGTTAACCCCGTAAATGATGCTCCAGTTATTTTGAATGAGTATTTGACAACAACTGTCGATACACCGATAAATGATACCACTATTTTAGGAAACGGTGATAACGATGATCTAGATGGAGGAACGCTTTCTGTTGATACGAATCCAGTTAAGGCCCCTACAAATGGTACAATTGTAATCAATTCAGATGGGACATTTACATATACTCCAAATGCTGGTTATTTAGGGCTAGACACAGTAGTTGTAGAAATTTGTGATAATGGGACGCCAACTCCTCAAATTTGTCTTAATGATACTGTTTTTATCACCGTACAAACTTGTGATGTGAATGATGTGACTCAAGATTGTGATGGAGATGGAGTTTTGAATGGTACTGAAATAACAGATGGTACAGACTATAATGACGCATGCGATTATATCAGCAGTAGTGTAACAGAAACACCTAGCAATACTTGGTTGAATGAAGATTGTGATGGGGATGGAATAAGCAATGGCGATGAGCTGACAGCTGCTTCAGATCCTTTAGACCCTTGTAGTCCTAACACACCATCTTATACAGCAGTTGTTGATACCACTTTGTGTGAAGGAGATACGATTAATTTACTCACGCTTAATAATGAAGGAGATTGGTATGATGCCTCTGGTTCATTATTGAATAATACTACTTTTTCAGTGACTTCATCGGCTAGTTATATTATTAGAATAGCTCAGAATAATTGTACGATACAAGATGTTGTAGCATTGTACCTAGCTATAAACTGCAATACAGGAAATCTTGTCACAACCAATGCCTTTAGTCCAAATGGAGGTATAGAAGAAAACAATACCTTTATTATTGATTTAGATTATATAGAACAAGGGTTGCCTAATGTTGTGACGATTTATAATAGATGGGGAGATGTAATCTTTAAAGTTAATAATTATGATAACCAACAAAATGTTTGGGATGGAAGTAATCAATCTGGAGAACGAATGCCTGAGGGAACCTATTTCTATGTGATAGAGGTCCCTGAAAAAAGTTTTTCTACTAGTGGTTGGGTTTATTTAAATTTGAAGTGATTTTATGAAAGGTATATTTTTACTCTTATTGTCATTGTTGTTTCAGCTTTATTCTTGGGCGCAAGAGGGCTGTATTCATTCGTTTACTGAAGGCGATGTTGTTTGTTCTGGTCAAGAATTTAGTTTTTCGGCAGTACCAAATGATGGAGCAAATGGGGTAATCAGCGAATGGACATTAAATGGAACAGTGGTAAGTAATAGTGCGACTGATTATGGAAGTTATGTGAATAATGGGAGTACAGATGTAGTCTTAGAATATATTATGGTTGGAACAACCTTAAATGGATGTGTAGATACTGATACTGTTTTAATAACTGTTCTAACGATTCCAACAATAGATTTATCAAAAAAAGATATTCTTTGCCCTAATCAATCGTGGATGACTGGTACAATATATTTGAATGGGGTCGATACTATTTTTTCTTTGCTATATACCAATGATGTTTCAACAACTTATTCCAATTCCAATTCTAATGATTCCATTACAGGGTTGGCGCCTGATAACTATTATGTTTATTATGTGGATACCAATAGTTGTGAAAGTGAGATAGGAGAGGTTACAATTATTGAGCCAGCTCCGATTTCTTATAGTGTTTACACCACAATAGATGATAATTGTGACCAAAACACTGGTAGAATACAGTTCTTTGGACTAAATGGAGGTACAGCTCCTTATTCCTTTGTTGATACAGCTTCTGGAGTAAGTTATAATTCAGGAGCTCAAAATAGTGCTGTTGTGGAATTGAGTGGAGGGAACTATTTTGTTGATATTATAGATGCAAATGGTTGTATTAAACGTTTGTTTTCTACTCCAGTAGAAATAACAACCTCCAATGAGACTCCTCCAATACAACCAGAAGTTGAAAACGCTTATTCTTTGTGTAAAGGAGATTCGTTAATGATAGTAGATACAGAAATTACGAATGAAGAAATGTGGCATTATTATCTTTTTCCAGCAAATAGTGGAGTGAGTGGAGCGGTATCGTTGAATCATAAAATAGAACTAGATCCTATTCAAGCTAATCAAGATAGTATTTTCATTTTTGCAATACAGAATGATACAAGTGCAGTTAATTATGGATGTCATAGCTCTCCAGCCTTAGTGGATTTAGTTCAAACAGATTGTAGTTCTGATAGTCTTGTAGAGGACGCAATCGTTAATGCTTTTAGTCCTAATGATGATAACGTTGAAAATAATACTTTTCAAATAGACCTCAATTATATAAATGATATCACTATTGATGATGTTAGGGTCAAAATTTATAACCGTTGGGGGGATGTCGTTAAGGAATTTGAAAATTATAACAATACATCAAGTGTTTGGCACGGAGATAATCATGGAGGAGATGCTTTGCCAGAGGGGACCTATTTTTACACAATAGAAGTTCCAAGTCAGTCTTTTTCAACAAGTGGTTGGGTTTATTTAGATCTATAAAACGGTAAGTAATGAAGAATAAAATTATAGTTTTTGTATTTGGGGTAATAGCATTTTATAATGTTTTTTCTCAACAGGATGCATTGTATAGTCAATACATGTTTAATCCTTTGGTCATTAATCCTGCTTATGCTGGTACAAGAAATACTGTAAGTGGAGTAATGTTGTATCGTAATCAATGGGTGGGGATAAATGGAGCGCCCAAAACAGTAAGTATGGCTGTGCATAGTCCGATTAAAGGAAAAAACTTTGCTTTAGGGTTAAATTTATTGGCAGAGTCTATTGGTCCAACAAATAATTCTACTTTTTTAGGAACTTATGCCTATCATTTAAACCTTGGAAAAGGAAAAATTTCATTTGCTCTTCGTGGTGGACTGTATTCATTTCAGTTAAGAAACAATGAGTTGAACTATACCAACAACTTAGGTAAAGATCCTGTTGTCTATAATAGTTTAGTGCCTAACTTTGATTTTGGCACATATTATCATACCGATAAGTTTTATGCTGGTTTTAGCGCTAATCACCTTACCAATGGAAAGGTAAGTTTTAGTAATAATATTGAAACGTACGATTTAAACTTACATTTGATGGGGTTTATTGGAAAAGCTTTTGTTTTAAGTCCCAACTTAGTTATAAAACCATCAGGAATGCTTAAGTTCTCAGAGTCAGCGCCGTTGAATTATGATATTAATACAAGTGTATTGATGCAAAAAGTGTTGTGGGTTGGAGCTTCTTATCGTTCGTCATTTTCGGAATTAAATGAAGCAAGCTTGGTATTTATAACAGAGTATAATATTAGTGATTCTTTTAGGTTAGGATACAGCTATGATTTTAATTTAGGGGATATTAAAAGGTATAATTCAGGTTCTCATGAGGTGTTTTTGGGAGTAGATTTATATTCCAAAAGAAAACAATCAGTTTCACCAAGGTATTTATAAAAATAGAACAAGAAAGATAAGATGAGAAGTAAGAAGATTTATAGTTTATTGTTCGTATTCTTTTGTGTCTCTGTGTTATATTCACAATCGAAAAGATATAAAAAAATAACAGATTATGAAGTGGCTCCCGTATATGGAGTGAATACAACGTATAATGAATTTAGCCCCGTATTATACAAAGATAAATTTGTGTTTGTTTCAGATCGAGAGTATGATTTTAAAACACTAGGAGAAGGGAATTGGAAGAAAACAATCCATGTTAATGTTTTTAAAGCTGATTTCGAAGATATTTTTGCTGATTCTATGGTGTTAGAAAAGGTTAAATTATTTGACAATTTATTACTAAAAGATGATCATGTAGGACCACTAGTTTTTAATTCAGATGGAACAGAAGCAATTGTGACTATAGTAACTCATAAAGCATCAAAAACCTTTGGTAAAGATATAGCTACACCTCAATTGTATATTGCAAAACAGGTAGAAGGAAAATGGAAAACTTTAGAACGTTTGCCTTTTAATGTGGATAGACAGTCTTTTGCTCAACCAGCTTGGTCTCCAGATGGTAAAAAACTTTATTTTTCATGGAATAAAGTGCCAGGTGAAAAAGCGAGTAATATATATGAGGTAGAAAGAAATGGAGAGGTATGGGGAAAGCCACAAAAAGTAAAAGGAATCAATACAAAATACAATGAAATGTTTCCCTATTTAATCGGCAATAAGATTTATTTTGCTTCCAATCGGCCTGGAGGAAAAGGGGAGTTAGATTTATATGTAGCTGAGTATAAGAATGGAAATTGGGAGTCCCCGGTAAATTTAGGAGAGACAATTAATACAGAAGCCGATGAGTTCGCTTTAATTTTTAATGTAAATAAAACAAGTGGATATTTTTGTTCGAATAGAAATTATGGAAAAGGGAATGATGATATTTATCAATTTAAAAAGATAGAGAAAACAATAGAAGAAAATATAGGGGTTGAAGGGCAATTAGCTTATCGAAATTTAAAAGGTAAATCTCCAGATGGGTTAGAGATTGGATTGTATGACGAAGATGGAAATTTGATTGAAAAAGTTAGGGTAGGAGAAGATGGGAAGTTTTTATTTAAGAATGTATCAGACAATAAGAATTACAAACTTAAAATGCTGAATACAGAGGAGGAAGTTTTAATGGTCTTATTCAATGGAGAAAATAAGGTTAGCTTTATGTCAGATGAGCAAGGGAATTTTATTTATCGAAAGCTTTCGAATGGGAAAGTTGGAACATTGGCTCTGATAGATGAAGAAGATTTTGATTTACTCAAGAAAGAAGGTGAGTTGGCGGGGCAGTTTGTATTTAAGAATCTTCAAACTGAAAGTTTAGAAGGTTTAGAGGTTCTGTTAATAGATGATGATGGAAATATCATTATGAAGTCCAGAACAGATAAACACGGGAATTTTGTGTTTAAAAATGTGCCTACAGATAAAAATTATACCTTAAAGGCAGCGGATGAAGAAGATTATGATATTTTAATTTTTAATAAGAAAGACCAATTAATTGCACATTTAAAGAGAGATGACCAAGGGAATTTTATCTATAGAAAGCTGAGTTCAAATGGAAAGTATTCTGTATTAGAAAACGAAGAAGAAGAGTTATTGTTTTTAGAGAAAAGGGTGGCATTAACAGGGCAGTTTGTCTATCAAAAGATTCAAGGAGATGTAGGGAAATTGTTAGTAGAAGTCCATGATCAAAAAGAATTACTAAAAACAGCAAACTCAACTAAAGAAGGTGACTTTATGGCTGTTGGTTTAACGTTGAGTGATCAGTATAAGTTTAAAATAACAGATGAATCTAAGTTGAAAGAAGAGCCGATTCTAAATATTACGAATAGATTTCATCAAACTGTTGCAGTATTAAATCGAGATAATGTCGGTTTTTATGTTTTTGATAAATCAGAAGATTTTAACCTTGGTGATTCTGTAGTTAATATTGAAGTAATTCAAATTGAACAAACTAAAATTCAAGATACGGTGATTATTTATTACGAGAATAATGAATTTACTTTGTCTGATGATGATAAGGTCATTTTGGATCAAAGAATTGTTGAGTTGAATAATGATCAGGATTTATTGATCAGGATTGAGTCTTATGCTTCTTCAAAAGGGTCTGTAGAGCATAATCAGTTATTGACGTTAAAACGAAAAGCAAAAGTATTACAGTACTTTACTGAGCATGGTATTCATCAGTCACGTATTAAGGCATTCTCTTATGGTAAAGCTCGTACACAAGAAGAACAAGATGAAGAACAGCAGCGTCTAAGTCGAAAAACGGAGTTAACAGTATTTAAATTAAAATAAGAGCAAAGTGGCAAAAGAGGTTAATGATTCTGGGTTTAGTCATATTCCTAGAGCTCAAGGAGCAAGGTTAATTAATAAAGATGGCTCTTCTAATGTCAATAAGGAAGGGTTGAGCTTTATTCAGCGATTCAGTATGTTTCACTTCCTAATCTCTATGGGATGGATATCATTTGTATTGACATTATTTGCAGGATTTATATTGTTGAATGTTGTTTTTGCAGGTGTTTATTTACTGGTTGGAATAGAAGGGATTGGCGGCGTAGAAAACTTAGCAGTTGTTTCTGATTTTATGAAAGCGTTTTATTTTAGTACGCAGGCATTGACTACAGTGGGCTTTGGGCAGTTACATCCTATTACAGATGCTATTAGTATTATTGCTGCTGTTGAGTCATTTATTGGGTTGTTGGCTTTCGCTATGGCAACAGGATTGCTGTATGGGAGATTTTCAAAACCTAAAGCAAAATTAATTTTTAGTGATCATCTGTTGTACGCTCCTTTTAAAGAAGGAAATGCCTTAATGCTAAGGTTGGCAAATTCTAAAGAAAGTCAGATTATTGATGTGACTGCCGATGTATTTTTTACTTATATTGATACCATAGGGGAAGAGCCTCAAAGAAAATATTTTAACCTTCCATTAGAAATCTCTAAAATAAATATTTTGGCTACAAGTTGGACGTTGGTTCATCCGTTAGATGCAGATAGTCCAATTGCTCATTTTACTCAGGAAGACTATCAAAAATCCGATGCTGAAGTTTTAATTCAAATTCAAGGTTTTGATGTGACTTATAACCAGATGGTCAATACAAGAACTTCTTATAAAGCTAGTGAAATGGTATGGGGAGCAAAGTTTAAAAGAATTTTTGGAAGCGCAATCAATGGAGAGCCTACCATAAATCTTGGAGAGCTTTCAACCTATGAAAAGCTATAAAAAAAGCCCATCAAAATGATGAGCTTTTATTCGTTTTATTTAATCTTTGACTCTCGAAAATTTTAAGGCTTTTAACATCCAATTGGGTAGGGGCTGACTAGCTGGTCGCTTCTCTACATTTAAGAATAAACCTAATTTCTCTATAATAGGAATTTTATATACTTCGATCAACTCTATCCAAGTCCCGTCAGGATCTTCAATATAAGTACAGTGAACTTTAGTGTTTTCCCCCATACTTAATACATCTTTAGTGTCACAAGTGAAACCAAAGCCAGCACTCTCTAGTTTTTTTCCTAAATCGAGCATTCCTCTGACATCAAACCCTAAGTGAACGAAGCCAATATCACCCCAAATTCTATCAGCATATATTTTTACAGGGGTACGATCACTGATTTCCTGAACTAATTCGATATAGGTATCTCCGCTTAATTTGGTAAAACCACCTCCAGAAGGCTTAGATTGCGTTAACAAAACTCTTCTGTAGCTACCATTGGCTCCGTTGAGGTTTTTCCAATCAGAAAACGTATCTGTTTGGTCGTAAACAATCTTGTCATAGCCTAAAATATCAGCGTATAAAGTCATGGATTTTTCAATGTTAGAGACTCCTATAGAGCATCCAGCAATACCACCAGTAACATGTTTACCTGTTGTAAACCATTTATCTCCTGGAACAACCTGAAACAAGATGTCCTGAGGGTCTTTTACATAAAATGTTTTCCACCCGTTAGGCATCGTTTCTATTTCAGAGATCACATTAGCGCCATTCTTTTTGTAAAAGTCATAAGCTTTGGTAACATCATCAGCTTTCACCATTCCAATGTAAATCCCTAAATCTCCCAATTGGTGCTCAACTTTTGCATGAGCAGCTTTAAAAGAAGTAGGACAAACCACTTCCATAGCACAGCCACCTTGAATATTGGTAACCATAGCTGCTCGTTTAGTAATTGTTTGATTATTGGTATAAATATCCATAAGAGGAGCAGCAGCTTCATCGTTGAAAAAAGGAATGTCTAATCCAATAAATTTTCTATACCATTTCCAAGCGGAAGCATGTTCTGGTACCCCAGCTCCTAAATGTTGTATTCCATGTATCGTATACATAATGTATGCAGTTTAATGTTTATCGAAAAACGCCTAGCGTAAGACTAAGCGTTTATAATTTTAGAGGTCTATAACCAATTATTTTACTCTTTCAGAATACTGTCCTTTAGAAGTATCTACTTTAATTTTATCACCTGTATCAATAAATAAAGGAACTCTAATTTCAGCACCTGTGTCGATCGTTGCAGGTTTCATAGTATTGGTTGCTGTGTCTCCTTTTATACCAGGTTCTGTATAAGTAACCGTAGCTTCAATAAATAAAGGAATATTTACCACCAAAGGAGTTTCTTCTTCAGCATGAAAAATAATTGTACAAATATCTTCTTCTTTTAAGAATTCTGGTTGTTCAATTAAATGTTTGTCAATAAAAATTTGCTCGTAAGTTTGTGTATGCATAAAGTGAAAACCATCACCCTCTTTGTAAAGGTATTGATAAGGTCTGTTTTCAATTCTTACAACGTCAATTTTATGTCCTGATGGGAAAGTGTGATCAACGACCCTTCCAGTTTCGATATTCTTTAATTTTGTTCTAACAAAAGCAGGTCCTTTCCCTGGCTTAACATGTTGGAATTCGATTATTTGAACTAATTTTCCTTTATGGTTAATGCATAACCCGTTTTTAATATCTGCAGTAGATGCCATTTATATATTTTTTTTAATGTTTTACAAATATAGAATTTAAGACTGTTTATTCAAAGTTGAATACCATCCTCAACTATTATTGGTTGATTAAGCTTTCAATATCAAGAATCAATTCATCTATTTCTTCAGCGTCCGTCCCATCATAATACTTTCGTATTCTTTTTTCTGTATCAACCAATACAATGTTTTCTGTATGAACAAAGTCGTTTTCACTACCATGTGTAAAGTTAGTGTCTGTTAGACTAGGTGCAACTAAGTAACTTTTTCTAGCAAGATCGTAGAGATGAACTTTATCACCTGTTAAAAATTGCCATTTTGAAGAGTCAGCATCATATTGTAGAGAATAGTCTTTTAAGACAGGAACAGAATCCACTTCAGGCCAAACCGTATGTGATAAAATAATAAGTTGGTCATGATCAATAAAGTGGTCATGAACCCTTTTTAGTTGATTCGACATCTTAGGACAAATCGAAGGACAAGTGGTGAAAAAGAAATCAGCAACAACAATTTTGTTTTCAATAATAGATTCATTCACTTCAAGGTTGTCTTGATTAGTTAGTTGAAAGCCACTAATTCGATGTCCAATACCTTTTTGGTGTAAAGAAGAATCAACAAGTATAGGGTTAATTTCATTAGGGTTTAAAACAGGTAACGTACGTTTGTTTTCTTCTTCGTAAGTAATGATCATTGCCACCGAAATTCCTAAAATGAAAATAGCCGCGAATGCTATTATTCTTGTTTTCATAGCGTTTTAATATTGAATATTTCTAAGGCTATTAAGATCTAGAATTCTAATTTTTCGTCCTTCGGTTTCTATGATTTTATCTTCTTTAAACTCACTTAAAACCCTAATAACAGATTCAGGTGCTGTTCCCACCATGTTTGCCAAATCTTCTCGAGATAAAGCAAATAAATCTTGAGATTCGTTGATGTATTTCTCACCAATTTTTAGTAAAGAATCGGCAACCCTTTTTCTAACCGTGTTGTAGGCGTATTTTAATAATTCACTTTCTTTATCCATAATGTTGCCAGAAAGCATCTTTATAAACTTCATAGAAACATCACGATTGGTATGAACCAGCTGGTTAAAATCCGCTTTAGAGATAACGTTTAAAGTCGATTTTTCCATTGCCATTGCAGAGTCCTGATATTCACAATCTTTTAAAAGTGGTAAATAACCAATAAAATCTCCTTTACTATACACACCAGTAATCAATTCTTTACCATCTTCATTCGTTTTGTAGGTTTTCACTTTACCCTCAACAATGTAAAACAAGGCATGTGGATAGTTATCTTCTAAATAAACCATCTCTTTTTTGTTGTATTGTTTGGTTTTTCTACTTTCTGAGAGCTCCTCTAATGCAGCCGTACCTTTAGCTTCATTAAAAAAAGTATTGATGTTTTCAGGTGAATTGTCTTCTATGCTTTTGAACGATTCGTTTCTTTTAATTCGAGTCTCAATAGCGTTCAATAAATCTGTCTCTTCAAAAGGCTTAGTCAGGTAATCATCCGCTCCAAGATTCATCCCTTTTCTTAAATCATTCATTTCAGCTTTTGCTGTAAGAAAAATAAATGGGATACCGCTCGTAACAGGATTCTTACTTAAGAGATACAAAACACCATAACCATCTAATTCTGGCATCATAATATCACAAATGATAACGTCTGGAATCTTTTCTTGAGCAACAGCTACCCCCTCCTTACCATTTTCAGCGGTGATAACATCATAATTAGCTAATTCAAGAATCTCAGCGATGTTTTCACGCATGTGTAAGTTGTCGTCAATAACTAAAATAGTTTTCTGCATTGATTTTATTATTTTATTGGTAGTTTAACCGTAAAAATAGTTTCTTTTTCTGGAATACTTGTAAAGGTAATTGTTCCATTTAAAAGTTCGACATATTTTTTAACAATATTTAAGCCTAACCCTGTCCCCTCGATATTGGCAACATTTTCTGCTCTGAAAAAACGATTAAAGAGTTTGTTCTGCTCTTGACGAGGGATGCCTATACCATTGTCGACCACTTCTATCGTTAGCAGTTTGTCTTTAGCCAATGTATTGATGTGTACTTCTCCTTTGTCATAGGAATATTTAATGGCATTGGATAAAAGGTTGAGTGTGATTTTTTTCATTAAGTTAGGGTCACAAACAATGTTGGTGTCTCCAGTGTGACTATAAATGATTTTTTGACCTCTTCTAGCAATTGATTGGACCTCTTCACTGACTTCTCCACAAAAAACAGGGACAATTACAGCTTTGTATTCTACTTTTGTAATCCCCTCTTCAGCCTTAGATAAGGAAAGAACATCGTTGAGAATCTGGGTTAAACTGTTGACCGTTGTTTTAATTCTAACGATATGTTTGTCTCTTTTTTCTTGTTGTGCTGTTTGTGTGTATTTAGCTAGAATGGTTGCAGAAGAGTAAATGGCACTTAAGGGAGTTCTAAATTCATGAGAAGCCATAGAAACAAAACGTGATTTTAGCTCATTTAGCTCTTTTTCTTTCTCTAATGCTTTTTTAATTTTTTCCTCAGCTAATTTTTCTTCAGTAATGTTTTTTTCAACAACAAGTATTCGGTTGATTTCATTATTTTCTTCAGGAAGAGGAACGGCATTTATTTGATAGTAACTGTTGTTTGTCTCAATTTCGAATGTTTTGGACTCTCCCTCAAATACCTCTTTTAAAATGGGTTCTATTTTTTCTGAAATACTCTTTTTTAATCGAGTTAGATAGTTACTTCCTACTAATTGGTGACTATGAATACCTAATTTATAAAGCTCTTGTCCCTCAACAAAAATATAATTTAGATTTTTATCAAAAACATTGATGGTCCCTTTAGGGAAGTTTCTAGCGATTTGACTAAATAATTGATAACTGTTTTTCAATTCCTTGGTTCGATCTTCAACTTTCTCTTCTAGTCGAGCATTGAGTTCAATAATTTCATCTTCTTGTTTTTTTCGTTCTGTAATGTCAATCACAAAAGCTAAAACCATCAATTCATCGTTGTTATTGTTGAAATAACTAAGAGAAACTTCAGCAGGAAATACCGAGTCGTCTTTACGTTGTCCATAAAGTAATTTCCCTTTTCCTAGTTTTCGCACCTCTGGTTTTTTGACATAGTTTTGGGTGTATTCTTTATGTTTGGATTTATGTTTTCTCGGGATTACGACTTCAATAGGTTGGTTAATTAACTCACTGCTTTCAGAGTAACCAAACATATTAATAAAGCTTTCGTTGACTAGTTTTATAACACCTTTACTATCAGTGAGTAACATTCCTTCTCGAGCTTTTTCGAAAAGGTTTTTATAAATCTCAGATGAAAAATCCATACACTTTGAGTTTGAAAACATATTTGTTGGGCAAAAATACATATTTATAGGGTATTTTACTATACTTTTGTGTTGGTACTTTCTGTTTTTGTTTGTTACTTTACATCGTTTTTTTAAAATGAAGTCAAAGAATATCAGAATAATAGTTGTATTGGCACTAGCTACACTCGTTTTGCTAGTGGTTAATCAATTTTATTGGGTAAAGAAAGATTTTGATTTTCAGGAAAACTTGATCCAAATTCAAAAAGAAAATAAAGTTAGAAACGATGAATTATTTGATTCGAAAGTAACTTTAGCAATGGTGAATGTAAGGGATAAACTACTTTCCCTAAGTGTTGAAAATTCTGGATTATATTTAGATCCAGTGAAAAAAGTAACCGATAATTATTTTGTCGCTAGCTTTTATGATACCATTAATCGAGATTTATTAAAAAACCTCTTAGTAGAAGCGTTTAAATCTTATCATATAGAAGAGGTTTTTGAATATGGAATTTATGATTGTTTTACAGATTCAATTATTTTTGATCAATATGTAGACTTAAGTATTGGTGAGAAAAAGCTAGTGAGAAATGAAGTGCCTATTCAAAAGTGGGAACATGATGGCCATTATTTTGGCGTTTACTTTCCTGTAGAAGAGCTAACGATAAGTGAAGTGAAGCCATTCCCAAGAACACTATTATTGTCTTCATTTGCTATTCTCGTTGTTATCGTCATTGTTGGTTATGCCATTTTGGTGATCTTAAAGCAAAAACGTTTGTCAGAAATTAAAACGGATTTTATTAATAACATGACACATGAGTTAAAAACGCCAATAGCAACCATTAAATTATCCAGTGATGTGCTCTTGAAACCTCATGTTTTGGAAGATGTTGACCGAGTGTATAGGTATGCCAATATTATTAAAGCAGAAAATAATCGTTTGGAGAGTCAGGTAGAAAGAGTACTGCAAGTAGCCAAATTGGAACAAGATAATATTCAATTGAATTTTGGAGAAGTAGACATTCATGAGGTGATTAGACATTCTGTGGAGGTGTATAAACTAACTGTTGATCAGAGAGAGGGATATATTTCGTGTGATTTAGATGCAGAAGAGTTTAAGGTACAAGCCGATAAAGTACATATTACTAATATTATTCACAATGTTATCGATAATGGGATAAAATACTCCAAAGAAAATCCGTTAATATCAATTCATACAGAAAATAAAAAGAAAGGAATTGCAATCTCAATTAACGACAACGGAATTGGAATGACCAAGGAGCATACGTTGCATATCTTTGAGAAGTTTTACCGAGTGCCCAAAGGAAGTGTTCACGATGTAAAAGGTTTTGGAATAGGGTTGTTTTATGTTAAGTTTGTAGTGGAAGAGCATGGAGGAAAAGTTACCGTAGAAAGTGAAGTAGGAAAAGGAAGTACATTCACAATTTGGTTACCTTTATAATTAAAAAATCTTTCGTCTCATTAAAAATAAAGAGATTAAAGCTATTCCAAAAACTCCCCAGCATATAAGGGCTAAGTCGTAACTCTTATAAATGATATAGCCTATTCCAAATAAGGCGCTATAAATACCTATAGTAGCGATAAAAAATCCTAGGATTTTAAACTTAAAGTTCTCAAATTTATTGACAACACCCTCAGTGTTTGAAAAGACCAATTGCTCAAATTGATTAATTGTTTTATGAGCTGTGCTAGGGGTTAGCAAGGTCACAATAATCCACCCCAAAGTTGTTAGTCCAACACTCAAGACAAGTTGTTCGCTGCCGCTTAAGTTATGAAAGTTAAGTTCAAATTTATTGTTGATGAAAAACACTACAGCAATTCCAAATGAAATTACCATGGCTGCAATTTCACTGTAAGGGTTGATCCGTTTCCAAAACCATCTCAATATAAATAGCAATCCAGTTCCAGCACCAATAAGAAGCATTAAATCAAATACATCTTTGGCTGTTTCAAAAACTAAAGAAAGTCCACCTGCTAATAACATTAAAATACCAGTAGAGATTCGTCCTACCATAACATCTTCTTTATTGGTTGATGCAGGATTAATAAAACGTTTGTATAGGTCATTTACAAGGTAAGAAGACCCCCAGTTTAATTGTGTAGAAAGTGTTGACATAAAAGCTGCAATCAAAGAAGTAGCCACTAATCCTAATAAACCAGCAGGGAGGTATTTTAACATAGCTGAATATGCTAAATCATGTTTGATATAACTGCTTTCTAATCCTGGAAAAGCAACTTGTAAAGCTTCTAAATTAGGGTAGATGATGATAGAAGCTAATCCTACAATAATCCATGGCCATGGACGAAGAGCATAATGCGCAAAGTTAAAAAATAGTACAGCCCATGTGGCATGTTTCTCATCTTTGGCAGCAAGCATTCGTTGAGCGATGTATCCACCACCGCCTGGTTCAGCACCTGGGTACCAGGTACTCCACCATTGTACCGCTAACGGGATAATTAACATGGTAGTTAAAAGTTCTTTGTTGGTAAAATCAGGAAATAACGCTATCTTATCTTGTACATTAGGGTGTGTAATTAATTGATCAATTCCTCCAATTTCAGGGAGGTTAACGATGTAAATTGTTGCCCAAATAGAACCAATCATGGCAATGATAAATTGAAAAAAGTCGGTTAGTAATACACTTTTTAAACCACCTAAAGACGAATAGATTACGGTAACAATACCCGCTATTAAAAGCGTTTGATAGGGAGCTAACCCAAATAAAACGTACCCAATTTTATTACCAGCTAAACAAACGCCTGCCATAGTGATGACATTAAAAATTACTCCTAAATAAACCGCTCTAAAACCTCTTAAATAAGAAGCTGCCTTACCCGAATAACGTAATTCATAAAACTCTAAATCTGTTGTTACACCAGATTTTCTCCAGAGCTTAGCATAGAAAAAAACAGTGAGCATTCCTGTTAAAAGCATCGACCACCATACCCAATTTCCATAAACCCCTCCATTTTCTTTACGAATAATATCAGTAACTAGACCTGGAGTGTCGGCAGCAAAAGTAGTCGCAACCATTGAAACACCCAATAGCCACCAAGGCATTTTTCTGCCAGATAAGAAGAAGTCCTCAGAACTAGAAGAGGCTTTTTTACTTGTAATGACTCCAATTAAGATGGAAGTAATAAAGAAAATAGTTACAATGATCCAATCTAGTGTGCTTAATTGCATAATACTTATTTTAAAGGTCAAATGTAAGGGATATTAACTTTTTTTAGTAAAGCAATAAATTAGCTTGTTAACATTCTGTTTTTAGTTTGTTCTGTTGGTGTTCGAATAACTTCTAGAATTAATCTGGAGAAATTGTCAAAAAAAATAACTATCTTCGAGCAAATCAACAATGACGTTATGAATTTTGAGGTAAAAAAACATGATAATTTTGTAATCGTAGAGGCTAACGTTGAAAAGTTAGATTCTCAGGTAGCGCCTGAACTAAAAGCTAGTTTGGTTACGCTTGGTCAGTCCGATAAAAACGTTATTGTAAATCTAATGAAAACAAAGTATTGTGACTCATCTGGATTGAGTGCTTTATTAGTTGGTAATCGTATTTTAAAAGCTGCCAATAGAACGTTTATCATTTGTGACTTACAGCCTTCAGTAAAAAAAATGATAGAAATTTCTCAGTTACATACCGTACTAAATATTACCAAAGATGAGCCAGCAGCTGTAGAATTTGTATTGGACTTAGATTAATCCATGTCGCTAAGAAATACGTGGTTTTATATCCCATTTCTTATTATATTTTGCTTAATAAGTTTTGTTAATCATTATAATTTTAAAACAGCTAATTTAGATTTAGGAGTCTATACCAACGCTCTCTATGATTACTCCAGGTTTCGCTTTAATTACAGTGAAGCTTTTAAAACTCAAGAAGAGAATATACTGGCAAGTCATTTCGACCTTTATTTACCTATTTTTTCTCTGTGCTCATATTTGTTCAAATCATATACATTATTAATTGTTCAAATTGTGTTCGTTCTTTTGGGTGGTGTTGGAGTTTCAAAAGTTGTCTGGTTAAAGACTCAAAACATTAACCTGAGCCGCTGGGCTAGTGTTAACTTTTTTTTGTTTTTTGGAATTTATACAGCTTTGGCTTATGATTATCATAGCAATGTGGTTGCTGCAATGTTGTTTCCTTGGTTACTTTATTATTTATATCAAAAAAAATATACACTTTTCTATCTAGTATGGTTCTTCATGATTATTGGGCAAGAAAATAGCTCGTTATGGCTGGTGTTTATAGGTATAGGGTTAATGTTTCAATTTAGAAAAGAGCTCAAGGTTATCAAACGTTTGATGGTGTTGGTTGTGGTTAGTGCAGTATATTTTTATGTTATTACACAATATGTAATGCCATATTTTAGGAATGATGGAGGTGTTGGCTATCGTTTTGAGTATGCTATTTTAGGAGACAGTGTAGGAGAAGCACTAGTCCAGATGATTTCACAACCATTTACAATGCTGAAGTATATGGTTTATGAAAACGATTGGTCAAAAGTTAGTTTAGTTAAGATAGAGTTAATCGTTTCGGTGTTGTTGTCTGGAGGATTGTTTTTGTATAAAAAACCGTCTTTCTTAATCATGCTAATCCCAATATTCTTTCAAAAATTATTGCATAATAACCCCGCCATTTGGGGAGTAGGATTTCATTATTCAATAGCTTTTTCCGTTGTTCTTTCTGTTGGTGCGTTTTTAGTGATTGGATCGTTGGAAAATCATAAAGTTCGATCCGTTTTAACGTCAGTTCTGGTTATTTCTTCTTTAGTTGTTACTATCCGTATAATGGATAACCCAATAGGATATGTCAATAAAGGGAATATCAGGTTTTATCAACAGGCACACTACGAAAGAAATTATGAGCTCAACTTATTAAAAGAAGAATTAGACATTGTTCCACATGATGCAATAGTGAGTACTCAAAGCAGTATAATTCCTAATTTATCGTATCGGGATAAAATCTATTTATTTCCTAATGTTAAAGATGCTGAATATATTGTCTACTCAAAATATGAAGATACATATCCTTTGGGGAAAGAACAGGTTTTAAAAGAACTTTTTTCTTATATTCAAGCTCCTGAATGGGAAAGAATAGTTGATAAAGAATATTGTACCATTCTAAAAAGAAGACCATGAAAAAAAATACACCATTTACTATAATTGAGCCAACAACTACTAAGATACCATTTATCTTAAGCATTCCACATTGTGGGATTGCATTTCCAGATGAAATAAAGGATAACTATACCTCAGATTTGATCAAACAACCAGACGATACCGATTGGTTTTTAGAGCGGTTGTATGCTTTTGCTTCAGACTTAGGAATTACAATTATTCATGCTAATTATAGTCGTTGGGTTATTGATTTAAACAGAGATCCAGAAAGTCAACCATTATACGATGATGGAAGAATTATTACAGCGTTAACTCCTGTAACAGATTTCTTGGGGAATTCCATATATGCTCATCAGGAGTTGGCACCTAACCAAGAAGAAATAGAGAGAAGATTAGCAACCTATTATTGGCCCTATTATCATCAAATAACGACTTTAATCAATGAGTTGCAAAAGGAACATGAACATGTGCTTTTTTGGGATGCACATTCCATTAGAAGTATGGTTCCTACAATTAGAAAAGACAAATTTCCAGCACTAATTTTGGGGAATAATGATGAAACTACAGCTGCTTCCCAATTGATAAAAGCAGCACTACAGTCTTTGCAACAATCAAACCATGAGGTAACCCATAATACACCATTTAAAGGAGGGCATTTAACCAGATATTTTGGAAAACCTGATCAAAATGTTCATGCTTTACAGCTAGAAATGATTAAGTCGTAGTATATGACTGAAGACGAATTGTACTATAGTGAGGAAAAAGCGAATGAAATTCAAAAGATACTCCAATTAACGTTTAGAGCTTTAATTCAAGAATTAAATAACTTGAATCATAAATAAAGTAAATTGCAACATCGTGGGGGTAACCTTACCGTCTTAAAACCAATTGATAAAAGTTTCAAAGAATAATTTATTTTTCTAGTTTAAATTGACTGAAAAATATTACTTTTGCTCGCTATTAATACCTCGTGTTTATTTTAAAAATAAGACAATGAAAGAATTATTAGAAAAGTTTGAAAACAAACAGCCTGAAATTGTTTTTGAATGGAAAGATGCTGAAACTGAAGCCGTAGGATGGGTTGTGATTAACTCTTTAAGAGGAGGCGCAGCTGGAGGAGGAACCAGAATGAGAAAAGGTTTAGATAAAAGAGAAGTAGAGTCTTTAGCAAAAACCATGGAAGTTAAATTTACAGTTTCTGGCCCTGGAATAGGAGGTGCTAAATCTGGAATAAACTTCGACCCTAATGATCCAAGAAAAGAGGGGGTACTAAGAAGATGGTATAGGGCGGTAACTCCTTTATTGAAATTTTATTATGGTACAGGAGGAGATTTGAATGTAGATGAAATACATGAGGTAATTCCAATTACAGAAGACTGTGGAGTTTGGCATCCACAAGAAGGCGTTTTTAATGGCCATTTTCAACCTACTGAAGCTCAAAAGATTAATAGGATTGGTCAATTACGTCAAGGGGTACTCAAAGTCATTGAAGATGAGAATTATAGCCCGAGTGTAGCGAGAAAATATGTTGTAGCAGATATGATAACTGGTTACGGAGTAGCAGAATCTGTAAAGCATTATTACAACATATATGGAGGAAACTTAAAAGGAAAAAGAGTCCTTGTACAAGGGTGGGGAAATGTAGGTTCCGCAGGAGCATACTACCTAGCTCAGGAAGGTGCTCAAATTGTCGGTATTATTGATCGAGTTGGAGGCTTAATTAAAGAAGATGGATTTTCTTTTGAAGAGATCAGAGATTTATTTTTAAATAAAGATGGAAATAAATTGGTAGCCGATAACATGTTGTCTTTCGAAGATGTTAATGAAAAAATTTGGGACATCAACGCTGAAATTTTTCTACCATGTGCAGCATCAAGGTTAATTACAAGAGATCAAGTAGATCGAATGATTGCTTCAGGAATGGAGGTGATTGCAGCAGGAGCTAATGTTCCTTTTGCAGATCCAGAAATTTTCTTTGGTGCTATCGCCGATTATACTGATAATCAAATTAGTGTTATCCCAGATTTTATCTCCAACTGTGGAATGGCAAGAGTATTTGCTTACCTAATGGGAAATGATTTAAAAACATTAACAGACGAAGGAATTTTTGTTGACACCTCATTAACAATTAAAAATGCATTAGAACATGCATTTGAAAAGAAAAACAGTAAAACAGGAATCGCAAAAACAGCGTTTGAAATCGCTTTAAACGAATTAATCTAAAATAAAAATGGAAAGTATAATAGTTGTAGTATTTATCTTAGGATACTTAGGAATTACCCTAGAACACTCTTTAAAAATTGATAAGTTAATTCCAGCCTTACTAATGATGGCTTTAGCTTGGGCATTAGTCGCAATGGGCTTAGATGGATTTACCAGTTGGTTTGATTCAGCAAACAGTACTTTGGTAGAAGGTTTTGCTAATTTACCAGTTCATGCAGAAGGTGGAGGACATGGAGGTCATGGGGAAATGACCAAAAGCTTATGGTTAGAACATACCTTATTGCATCACTTCGGAAAAACCTGTGAAATTTTAATTTTCTTGATTGGAGCAATGACTATTGTCGAGATTATTGATCACTTCAATGGTTTTTCAACCATCAAGAGTTTTATTAAAACTAAAAATAAAAAAACACTGCTTTGGATTGTAGCAATATTAGGGTTTATCTTGTCTGCAATTATCGATAACCTTACAGCAACAATTGTATTAATTACAATTTTAAGAAAATTAATTACTGATAGCCAATTGAGAGTGTGGTATGCAGGTATGATTATCATCGCAGCTAATGCAGGTGGAGCATGGTCTCCAATTGGAGATGTTACCACAACAATGCTTTGGATGAATGGTAAAGTAAGTGCTGCTAAATTGGTAGAGTACCTAATCATACCATCTTTATTGTGTATGGCTATACCAACATTGATCGGTACATTTATGCCAGCTTTCAAAGGTGAATTGCCTGAAGTTCCAGAAGAGGGAGAGTTGAATGCAAAAGGTCCATTTATGCTATATTTAGGATTGTTTTTAATTGTATTAGTTCCAGTTTTTAAAACTGTTACACACTTACCTCCTTATGTAGGAATGATGCTGTCTTTAGGGGTTTTCTCAATGGTTGCTGAAATTATTAGTAACAGACAATTCAGTTTAACGAACCACACAGCGGTAGATAGCGAGGGGCACCATGGAAGCAGCCCAACTTTTAGAGCACTTTCTAAAATTGAGATGCCGTCTATTTTATTCTTCTTAGGAATCTTGATGACAGTGGCAGCTTTAGAATCTTTAGGGTTAATCTTTAACTTTGGACAAGAAGTTCAACAATCTATGGATACTAACTTATTTGTTACCTTATTAGGAGCTGGTTCTGCAGTTGTAGATAATGTACCTTTAGTTGCTGCAAGTATGGGAATGTTCAACTTAGAGCCTGATGCTCAAGTATGGCACTATATTGCTTATGCTGCTGGAACAGGAGGAAGTATGTTAATCATTGGTTCAGCTGCCGGTGTAGTCGCAATGGGAATGGAAAAAATATCTTTCTTTTGGTATTTAAAAAACATTGCGTGGCTAGCTTTAATTGGATATGTGGCTGGAGCAGCATATTTCTTGTTGGTAATGTAACAAAAATTAAAAACAAACGTTTAGCTTTAAAATCTTATGGCGTAAAAGCATAATGGATTAAATAATTAGTTAACGTTTTTAACTTAGTTAATAAAAAATAAAAAAAATACAGATGAATCTTTTTTCATTATTAAAAATACAAATAGACGAAACTGGTGCAGCTGAAGCATTGGCAGATACAGTGAATCAATTAGCTGAGGAAGAGGCAACCCAAACGCTATGGCAGCTAATTTGGGGGTATAATCATGAGACAGATAGCTACAGTATCACAAGTATTGTGGTTATGGCAACATTGTTTGTTCTTTCTATTACGTCTATTTACATTTTTATCGAACGTTTTTTGTCGATAAGAAGAAGTTTACAAGAGGAAAGAGATTTTATGGCTAAGATTAAGGATTATGTAAAAGATGGAAAGTTAGATGCTGCACAACAGCTGTGTATCTCTACTGATAATCCAATTGCTAGAATGGTTGAAAAAGGCTTAATGCGTATAGGAAAACCATTAAAAGATATTAGTGCATCTATAGAAAATGTTGCTAAAATGGAAATTTACAGATTAGAAGCTCGTTTATCGATTCTTGCAACGATCTCTGCAGTAGCTCCTATGGTAGGTTTTTTAGGAACAGTATTAGGGATGATGAGTACATTTAGAGTAATCTCTCAAAGTCCAGATTTTGATATAGCAAGTATTTCTGGAGGAATTATGGAAGCTATGGTGACTACAGTAGGAGGATTAGTTGTGGGAATTATCGCTTATGTTGCCTATAATTATTTGATTAGTAAAGTAGAAAAGGTCATCCAAAAAATGGAAGGAGGATCAATGGAGTTTATGGATATTCTAGAGGCACCAGGACATTAATTGTTCCTCAGAATGAGAAAGAAAAAGTCCAGCGTCTTATACGCTTAAATTTTTAAGTCTAAATAAAATGAATCTTAGGTCAACAAATAAAGTAAAGGTAGAAGGTGGGATGTCATCAATGACAGACCTTGTATTTCTACTCCTTATATTTTTTATTGTGCTTTCTACTAAAGTGACATCAGGTCATGATATCGATTTGCCTTCAAGTAAAAGTTCTAACACGAAAGAAAAGTCGAATATAAAAGTATACGTGACCAATGAAAATGAATATTTTATTGGTGCCAAGTCTAAACAAGCTGTTCCACAAGAAGAACTAGAAACAGCGATTATGGCTGAATTAAAAAACGATAGTGTTATAGAATTAATGGGGGATAAGCTTTCTAGTTGGGAACACTCTGTAAAAGTAATTGATATAGCCAAGCGAAATAGATTAGCAGTAGTGATCAAAACAAAAGCCAATTAATTTTGAACCTTTTTACTGTAAACCTGTATAAGGTATAGAAATTGATAAAGATTTATTAAATGCAACCAATCAGTAAAGAAAATAAAAGAAGAGGAATCATTATCGCTTTGATAGTGCATCTTTTTGTGTTTTTATTTTTATTCTTTACAAGCTTTGATCACCCTAAAGAGGAGGAAGAAGAGCGAATTGTAGCAGTAATGGATTTTAGTGGAGGCGGTGGTTCAGCTGGAGGAGCAGAAGCAACAGAACAAGAAGATGAACCTACTGAGGAAACGGAAGAAACCGAAAGTTCTGATAGTAGTGAGGAAGTCGCAACACAAGAAACAGAATCGCCAGCCGAAAGTTCTAGTAGTCCTGCATCTAAGAATGATAACAATAGTAGTGCACAAGAAGAATCACCTAAAAAACCCAAGCATGGAAATTTAGGAAGCCTTTTTGGTAAAGGGAATGGTTCTGGAGATGATCAAGGAAATGGTGATGGTGGAACTGGCGGTGGCCGAGGTGGTGGAAATGGGCCTAGTGTTGGTTCTGGAGAAGGGATAGGAGATGGAAAAGATCGTGTATTGAAATACAAACCAGATTTCGTAAATCCAACTCAAGAGACTGGAAAGGTAGCGGTTCAAATTACAATTAATAGGGATGGAAAGGTCATAAAAGCTGTAGCTTTAGCAAGTTCAAGATTAACTACAACAGCAAACATAACATTACATCGCTCTGCCGAAAAGCATGCTAAACAATTAAAGTTTAATGCAATGCCTAATGGACCTAAGTATGATAAAATGGTAACAACGATTAATTTTAAATTAAATTAATGCCCTCCTCTTATCAAGAAACACTCGATTTTCTTTATACGCAATTGCCACAATACCAAAATGTTGGGGGAAAAGCATATAAGCCATCCCTAGATAATATTAGCCAACTCTGTGAACGAATTAACAACCCCCAAAAAAAATTGAAAGCCGTTCACTTGGCTGGAACGAATGGGAAAGGTTCAACAAGCAGTTTATTGGCGTCAATCTTAACAGAAAGTGGTTATAAGGTAGGTTTGTTTACCTCTCCACATTTAATCGATTTTCGTGAACGAATTGCTATTGATGGTAAAGCCATTCCTGAAAGTGATGTGATTGATTTTGTTGAGCAATACAGATCAGTTGTAAAAGATATTGAACCTTCATTTTTTGAATGGACAACAGCATTAGCCTTTTATTATTTCGCCAACAAAGAGGTCGATATTGCAATTATAGAAACAGGGTTAGGAGGGCGGTTAGACTCATCTAATATCATTCAGCCATTGGTTAGTGTGATTACAACGATTGGGATGGATCACACCCAATATCTAGGAAATACGTTAAGAGCTATTGCTTTTGAAAAAGGAGGGATTATTAAAGATAAAACTCCTTGTGTTGTTGGATATGGTATAAAAGGTGAAGCTTTAGATGAAATTCAAAGGATAGCTCAAGAGAAAAAGGCTCCATTAGTTATACCTGAGTTGCCAAAAGTTATTTATAACAGTGGGCTGTTGGGAGAAGTTCAGCAATATAATATTGCAACAGTAATAGAAGTGATAAAGTTGTTGCAACCTATTTTTCAAGAGCTCACGAGTAAAACGGTTGTTCAGGGGCTCGAAAATGTAACTAAAAATACTTTGCTGAGAGGGCGATGGGAAGTGTTATCTATAAAACCAAAGATTGTTGCTGATATTGCACATAATGTACAAGCTGTAAAAGCCATAACCAATCAGTTAGAAAAAGAAAAATACAGCAATTTACATATTGTTTGGGGAATGGTAGAAGATAAAGATATTGAAAAGGTTGTCGAATTATTGCCCAATGATGCTATTTATTACCTGTGTGAACCCAATATCAGAAGGGCAAAGGAACTATACGATTTGGCTACTTTTTTTAAGGGAAAGAATGTGGTTTTATGTGGAAGCTGTGAAGGAGCATATCAACAAGCAAGAAAAATGGCGCAAGTAGATGATCTATTATTAGTTAGTGGTAGTAATTTTGTCGTGTCTGAAGTTATTGCGTTTTTAGAGCAATGATCGGCTTAAATTATTTTTTGTTTCACAAGAGTTTGTGTAAGCTTTATCATTGTCTTAAATGAAAGGTCTGGGTGAGCAATTTGATTAACAGTTCCAGTAATATAGACTTGTTTTTGAGGACTGTAAAAAGCTAAAGCGCCGGATAATCCTGAGTGTCCAATAAAGTATGGCAATGTTCCAAATGGATTAAAAATCCAAGGTAATTTGAAAAGATGTATTCCAATACCAGATCGCATAGGAAAAAATATTCTATTCCATTTTTGTAATTCATTAATGTAGGTTTGAGGGAAAAGTTTTCCCTCAAAAAAAGCTTCAATAAAAATAAGCATGTCTGATGATGTTGAAACAATTCCACCATCAGGCCCAAAAGAAGTCATTGCTTTTGAAATAGCTAACGCTTTATTTTTGTAATAAAGGGTCTTTGGCTTTTGATC
Organism: Flavobacteriales bacterium; assembly: GCA_025210295.1. NCBI lineage: Bacteria > Pseudomonadati > Bacteroidota > Flavobacteriia > Flavobacteriales > Flavobacteriales bacterium. The sequence goes on from JAOASC010000028.1 coordinate 37,793, forward strand.
CTCATAATCTAGGTATAAGTAGGTATGAGCTAAGGCTAATGGTGCAATAATATATTCATTACAACACTCACGATACGTTTTTTGTGTAATGTTTTCTATGATATGCCCTAACAGTTGAAAATTAGTGTCAGAATAATGTGCTTTTTTAGGTGTACTAGGAGCAAATAAAGGAGTCATTGCTTTTGACTTCTCTATAGCTTGCTCAAAACTCCAATACTGGTCACTTCCATTTGTTAGCTCTTTTTCCAAGCTTTGTCCATTTTGATCTTTGTTTTGAAAATAATCGGGTAGCCCAGAGGTGTGAGCAAGAAGTTCCTGTATTGTGATGTTTTTAGAATAATCAGCTCCTTTAAAAGTATGTAACCCATTTAAAATATCACCTTTAACATAGTTTTGAATTTTATCATTCAAATCAAGTTTCCCCTGCGATTTTAAATTTAAAATGATAGCAGTAGTAAATAGTTTGGTTGTACTAGCAATAAAATATTGTTGGTTTGCACTAAAGTTTCCCGCATGTCCTTCCCAAGAGTATTGGGGAGTCTTTATCGCAAAAGAAGATCCAAATACTTTCTTATTGTCAGTGAGTTTGTCTAATATACTTTGTAAATGCTTTTCGGTTAAATTCATGATTAATCAAAGGGTATAGTAAAGTACCAAAGTTACTAAATTCTTTAATCAAGAATCCATAAATTAGAATTTAATCAAAGGGAGAATTTTAGCATATTGATGATGTGTTATTCTTAAAGTATAGGAACCTTTAGGTAAATTTGATAAGTTAATTTGTTGTCTATGAGCAATGTCTGGGGTGGTGTAATTTACTTTTTTGATTAGTGCTCCAAGGTTATTAATAACTTCAAGTTCAATAGGACCTAGTATACCTTCTGTTTCTACTGTAAATAATCCATCATTAGGATTAGGGTATAATTTAGCAATCACTTCTTCACCTAGCTCTTCAGTATTTACTGTGTAACCAGAAGTGAAGTAGTAAATGATTTCCGAACCAAAATTAGGGTTGAATGTTTTATGCGTTCCTCCTCCCATTTTTCTAATACGTAAGCTTCCTGAGCCTTGGTTAGGGTTTGCAAAAAAGGAAAGACCATCATTTCCACTATCGTTCATCACTAACTTATAACAACCAGGAGATAATTCAACGGTATCTTTGTACCAGGTTGTTGGGCTAGCATTGGTGTTCTCATAAATAACATTTCCTTGATCATCGTATAGAAATAAAGCGTTTTCGTTAGGAGAATTGTTTGAACGGTACCAAAGAATAATATCACCAGGGATAGAGGGGGGACTTTTAAAAGTTGATTGTTGGTGGTTATTGTCAGGGTAGTCATCAGGAGAGCCGTTAACTTCAAAAATCTCAGCATGAAATAGATTACAGTAATTGGTATGTTCCCAAAATGATTGGTCAGGAATAGGCAGTTCTACAGTTGTGGTGTCCATAAACGCTAAATTTCCATTCCAAGTATAAAATTCAATAGGGCCACCACATACCCAGTAACCTATTTTTACTGATGTTATATTATTGGAACCAGTATTTCTAATTTTTATTTTAGGGCTACTACATATAGGGTTAAAATGTTGATAGTATTCCCAATCATTAGGAGCTAAAATAGCTTCAACTCTAGCATCTGTTTCAAAATTGGGAGGGCCATATTGAAGTAATTGAACAGAAACAATATAGTTCCCCTCCATACCACCAGAAGTAGTTTGCATTCCATAGTCAATAGAAGCAGTAGAATTAGGAGAGACATAATCAGTTATATCGTGATCGTAAGTATCAGCAAAATCACCAGGACACCATCCTGCACGATCATATACCCAAGTTCCCCCTTGAGGTTGGACAGGGTTTTTAGAGCATTCTTTCCAGTTCAACCAAGAATGAGTTTGAGTACCATTAACTTTTATATGGTGGGTTTTGGGACAGAATTCTGCACAATTCTCAAAACCGCCAAACCAATGTCCTGTCGTTCTCGTCCGAACAACAACTTGATTAGCATCTGGGAGTATGGTTCGGTCAACGGCTTTTAAAACGCTGTCGTTAGCAATGTCTGAATGTTGGAAGCGTCCATCCCATATGGTTTCAAATTGTTTGACATCTCTTGGTGGTGTGCCTTTTATATAAAGGAACTTAAGGTCGATTAATTCTTGTTGGTTTCCAGCTAAAATTTCAACGGTATCATGTAAGATTGGTTCGTAATCAGTAATGTCGTAAACCCATCGAAAGCCGTTGGGACCTAAATCTAGGCCAATTCCATAAGGTGTAACATAGTTTTGAAGTTGATGTGTGATTTTTTTTACAGTATTGGTATAAAAACCTGCGATTGAATTGGGAGTGGTGTTGATGATATTTCCATTGAAATCAAAAGTATAGGAATCAATAAATGGAAAATGAGTCGCAGTATCAATTCTGTGATAGGAAAGTCCTGGAGTCGAAAGATCTCGACTGCTGATGTCTTTAACAACTGATATTTGACTATTGACTAAAGTGTCGTACACAAGAGAACTGTCAAGATGTGAGGTATATATACCTTGGTATAAATCCAAAGCGGGTAGACTCATTAATTGAGTGAAGTTAAAGTAGTGATTAGAAGGGGAAACTATTCTTCTGGCAGGATAGCCCATCATTTTCCCAGTCCAATTATTTCCAGAGTAATCCTCTACTAAAGTTCCAGAAGTTTCATCAAAAGCATAAGCTAAAATTAAATGAGATAGTTGTGGGTGTGAGTTGTTAATGCTTTTATACATATAATTTTGAATTTCAGTTTGAGTTAAGGCTTTGTTCCATACTCTAAATTCATCAATTTTCCCCTCATAATTTCCTTCTAGTTCATTAGAGGCTTTTCCTCCAATTTTAAATCGAGATAGTTTTCCTAAGGTTTTTGTTTTTCCAGTAGCAGAAGCTAGCGTATCGCCGTTTAAATAGATTGTCATTTCACCAGTATTGGCGTTTTTGGTAAAAGCCCAGTGATTCCATTGTCCAGCATATTGAGAGGAGTCAATAGCAATAGAGAGTCTATCATAAGAATTAGTGCCTGAGTTTCCGCAGTCCCAGTATACTTTTTCATCACCCCATGGCAAATGAAGATTGAGAACCCTTTGGTTACTAGAGTCTCTTCCCTCAAAAGTATAGGCATTCATAGGAAGTTGGTTGGAATTTCCGTAGTTCCAAAAAGAGATAGTGATTTCATCATCAAGTGAGTCAAATGCAGCTGAGGGAGCTTCTACGTAATCATCTCCGGAAAACTCAAGACAGTAGTTCAAGCCGCTCTTTATTCCTGCATTATAATTAACAGGTGTGCTACTTTCAGTTGTCGTCATTGGGTGGGGAGAATAGTGCGTATATTCAAGTACAATATTGGAGACTCCATCCCAAGTAAAAGGGGCTGTGAAATTGAAAATGTGGTCACCAGCGTTTAATACTAAAGAATTATTATAAACAGTGGTAAAGTCTTCTTTTTCAAAGCTCTCTGGAGTAAGCTCATTTAATGTTGTATTTTTCATTTTTATGGTGAAATGCTTCACTTGAGCGGTATGATTGAGGGTTATTTTCATCCGTTGAATAGCTCCAGATGATAATCCTGCTGCTGTTAAGTCTGAGGCCAGTAAAAGATATTGAGCTGTATTTGTTTTTTCTGTCCCAATGATGTTATTGGAGGTATTGGTACCTGTAATAATAGGCACTTGATTCTCAGAAGCTATCGCATCTATAATTTGTGAATATTCTTTACTTTGGTAAACATTGTATGATGGAGAATTGCTATAAAAAATAGTGTCAGGAGTTTGGGCTCCCAATTGATAAATGGTATCTCCAATATTTTGATATTGATATAGATTGGTAAAAGTCGTATAGTCCCATTCACCACAATTATAGCCATCTTGAGTTGTTTGTGGATCACATTTTAACGTATAATACATTAAAATCTTTTCGTATTGAGCGGTGTCTTGGGGTAACACAAACCAAGCTTTTCTCTTCGTAATATCTGAAAAACTGAAGAGTTGAACTATTGTCGTATCACTAGCTTGTCCCCACATAAGAAGTGGTGCAAACAAAATAAAAAAACAAATGCTGCGGATATAATGTTTCATGATGAAGTTACTTTAAACTAAAAGTAAAAATTGTAGCGTCATCTATAAAACTAAAAAAGGGTGATTATGGGAAAGCTATGGTGAGATGTTGAGTGGTTCTCAAACCGTTTTCATTTGTTTTGAAGATTACTTATCAACAATGTTTTAAATCCTTAGTTCTATTCATTATTTTTACATTTAGAAGTGGTCAGAACCATATACAAAAGAATTTATAAACCTTGTACAACATACGTTGTACCTAATACATCAGGAATAAATGTATTTAATATTTGATACGGAAACAACCGGTTTACCTAGAGATTTTAATGCACCAATAACGGACACTGACAACTGGCCAAGGTGTATTCAAATTGCTTGGCAATTACATGATGACATGGGGCAGTTGGTTGAAGCTAAAGATTATTTAGTAAAACCAGATGGTTTTGATATCCCGTATCAATCGGAGAAAATTCATGGTATTTCAACTGACTTGGCTTTAGAACAAGGAGAATCGTTAGCTTTTGTTTTAGCAGAGTTTAACAAGGTTTTAAAACAAGCGAAATTTGTAGTAGGTCAAAACGTAAAGTTTGATACCAATGTTATGGGATGTGAGTTTCACCGTTTTGAAGTGGAAAATAACTTACAGGAGTTACCCATATTAGATACGTGTACAGAAACTACAGCCAATCTTTGCCAAATTCCAGGAGGTAGAGGAGGTAAGTTTAAATTACCAACACTTACTGAACTCCATGAACATTTATTTGATGAACCTTTTGGAGAAGCCCATAATGCCACGGCCGATGTTGAAGCAACAACTCGTTGTTTCTTAGAATTAATTCGACTTAAAGTTTACACGCAAGATGAGTTAGCCGTAGAACCAAGCTATTTTGGCGATTATTTGGAACGAAACCCGTTACAAATAGTTCCTATAGGGTTAAAACACCTTAACTTAAAAGCTGAGAGTGATAAAATCCGTAAACGAAAAGCACAAGAAGAGGGAGGAGATGAAGTTGTTGAGATTGATGAAAATGAAAGTAGGGAGCGTTTAAAAAAGGTAAGATTTGCTCACTTGCATAATCACACACAGTTTTCGGTCTTACAATCTACAACTGCTGTCGCAGATTTGATTCAGGCCGCTGTAAAAAATAACATGCCAGCAGTTGCCCTTACAGATATAGGGAATATGATGGCAGCTTTTCACTTTGTACTAGCAGGACAAAAACATAATGGTGGAGTTGATGCTAAAATTAAAGAGCTAGAAGAACTACTGTCTTCTGGAATGAAAGAAGAAAAAGTAGTTGAAAACGACGAAGAAGTCACCAAGTCTAGACCACTAGAACCCGAAGAAATTCTAGATTTAGAAGATGAATTAGAAAAGGTAAAACAAACGAAAGTTTTACCAATTGTTGGTTCTGAATTTTTTGTTTGTAAGGATCGAAAAAATAAGTCCGTAAAGGACAATGGGTTTAGAGTTCCATTAATTGCTAAAAATAAAGAGGGATATAGAAATTTAGCAAAGCTCTCTTCTGCTGGACATGTCGAAGGATATTATTATGTGCCAAGGGTAGATAAAGAAAAAATTGTAGAGCTTAAAGAAAATGTAATAGCCATTACAGGAGGTTTACAGGGAGAAATTCCGCAATTGATTTTAAATGTCGGGGAAAAGCAAGCTGAAGAAGCTTTTATATGGTGGAAAGAGCAGTTTGGTGAAGATTTTTATGTCGAGTTAAACCGACATGGTTTAGAAGAGGAAGAACTGGTTAATAGAACATTATTAAAATTTGCAAGGAAGTATAAGGTCAAATATTTTGCATCAAACGATACTTATTATATTGATAAAGATGATGCTGAGGCACATGATATCCTATTGTGTATTCGAGACGGAGAACGTAAGTCAACGCCTATAGGTAGAGGTAGAGGTTTTCGTTTTGGATTTGAAAATGATGATTTCTATTTCAAGTCGCAAGATGAAATGAAAGAGACGTTTTTAGATTTACCAGAAGCGATTGAAACAGTTCAAGAAATTATTGATAAATGTGAACCTTATGGCTTAGCAAGTGATGTATTATTGCCTGCATTTGATATTCCAGAGGAGTTACAAGATGAACGAGATAAAGAAGATCCTAGTTTAAAAATTGGTGAAAATAACTATTTGCGTCACATTACCTATGAAGGAGCAAAAGAACGTTATGGAGAAATTACACCAGAAATTGCTGAACGATTAGATTTTGAGTTAGAGGTTATTCGGAAAACAGGTTATCCTGGTTACTTTTTGATTGTAGAGGATTTTATCCGAGCCGCCAGAGAAATGGGCGTTTCCGTAGGTCCGGGAAGGGGATCTGCTGCGGGATCTGCTGTGGCCTATTGTACTAAAATAACCAACATTGATCCCATTAAGTACGATTTGCTTTTTGAGCGTTTCCTAAATCCAGAAAGGGTATCGATGCCCGATATTGATATCGATTTTGATGATGAGGGAAGAGGGCGTGTTATTCAGTATGTAATTGATAAATATGGAGCTAGTCAGGTTGCTCAGATTATTACTTATGGTACCATGGCAGCAAAATCATCTATTCGTGATGCAGGGCGTGTACTTGATTTACCATTACCTGATACCAACCGAATCGCTCAACTTGTTCCAGACATGAAGTTGAATAAGATGTTTGGAATGGATGAAGAGAAATTAGCCGAAAAACTTTCTCCTGAGCAGATGACCATGGCTGAAGAGTTAAAGTCTTTATTGAGTCGTAAAAACCTAGAGGGAGAGGTTGTTCGACAAGCTAAAACAATAGAAGGATCTATGCGTACAACAGGTATTCATGCCTGTGGAGTAATCATTACTCCAAGTGATATTCGTGAGCATGTTCCTGTAGCTTTAGCAAAAGATTCTGAGATGTGGAGTACACAATTTGATAACTCAGTTGTGGAAAGCGCGGGCTTGCTAAAGATGGATTTCTTAGGGTTAAAAACATTAACCTTGATTAAGGATACACTTAAAATTGTAAAGGCAAGACATAATGTAGATATTGATATTGAGTTAATTCCTATTGATGATGAAGAAACTTATGCATTGTTCCAAAGGGGAGAAACAGTTGGGGTTTTCCAATATGAATCTCCTGGTATGCAGAAGTACTTAAAAGAATTAAAGCCAACCCAGTTCTCAGATTTAATTGCGATGAACGCCTTGTATCGACCAGGGCCATTAGAGTATATCCCATCATTTATTCGTCGTAAACATGGAGAAGAAGAAATCGTTTATGATATTCCAATCATGGAAGGTTACTTAAAGGAAACCTACGGAATTACCGTTTATCAAGAGCAGGTAATGTTACTGTCTCAATTATTAGCAGATTTTACCAAAGGTGAGGCCGATGTCTTGCGTAAGGCGATGGGTAAAAAGCAAATCGCCGTCTTGGCGAAGATGAAGCCTAAGTTCATTAACCAAGCAGTGAAGAATGGACATCCTGAAGACGCTTTAAATAAGATTTGGACCGACTGGGAAGCATTTGCATCGTATGCCTTTAATAAATCCCATTCTACATGTTATGCTTGGATTGCCTACCAAACGGCTTATCTAAAAGCGCATTATCCAGCAGAATATATGGCTGCTGTTCTAAGTAATAACATGAACGATATTAAAACAGTGTCTTTCTTTATGGAAGAATGTCAACGAATGGGACTGAGTGTATTGGGACCAGATGTCAACGAAAGTTATTACAAATTTGCTGTTAATGCCAAAGGTGAGGTTCGTTTCGGAATGGGAGGAATGAAAGGTGTTGGAGAAGGCCCCGTAAAATCAATGGTTGAAGAGCGTAAGAAAGAAGGTCCTTTTACTTCTATTTTCGATATGGTTCGAAGAGTAAGCTTAAAAGACTGTAATAAACGTGTCTTGGAAAGTTTAGCCATGGGTGGTGGTCTAGATGGATTTGGAGGTATTCATAGGGCTCAGTATTTTGAAAAAGATGAAAAAGATCGAACATTAATAGAAAAAGCATTGAAATATGGTGCTGCCTATCAAAATGGACAAAATTCTGCCCAAGTAAGTATGTTTGACATGATGGAAGGCGGGGATGTAGATATTCCTGAACCCAAAATATTGGATTGTAAAGAATGGACAGCTTTTGAAAAATTGAGTAAAGAAAAAGAAGTTGTAGGAATTTATATTACTGGACATCCATTAGATGATTATAAACTAGAAATAGATAATTTTTGTGATGTTAATCTTAATATCTTAAGCGAACATATTAATGAGTTACCCAACAAAGAGTTTAGTTTTGGAGGAATGGCAGTTGATGCAATGAATCTAGAAAGTAGAAAAGGGAACAAATATGGAGTGTTAAATATGCAGGATAAAGATGGGAGTTTAGATGTCCGTTTATTTGGAGAACTCTATCTAAAGAACATGCACTTCTTAGTTCCTGGTAACTTCTTATACATTCGAGGGGCCGTTCAATTAAAAAGAAAAGCTTGGAACCCCGACGGTAAGCAAAAAGAGTTCAATGTTCAATATATTGAGTTGTTAGAAAATGTTCGTGATAAACAATTGAAGAAAGTTTACTTGCGTTTTGATGCCAACTCCATTACAAGTAATACCATTCTAGAGTTAGAGGAGCTGTTTACTAAATATCAAGGGAATAAAACTGTTTATATTGAATTAATCGATTTTGATGAGCTTTCAGGAGTTTCATTATTAGCCAGACAAAGTAAAGTCAATGTGACGAATGACTTTTTAGAAGAATTGAAAGCTGTTGATGGTTTTGAAGCCTTTAGTATCAATAGGTCGATGATGAACGAACAACTCAACAAATTAAAGCAAGATAAAATGAAAGATGCTATCGCTTGTGAAACACCAAGCGTAGCATAAAGAGAAGATTAGCTTAGAGCTGAAGAGCGTAAAAGCACTAAAAAGTCAGATTTAGCGATGACTTTTTAGTGCTTAAATATTTTCATTGTTGAGGTCTGTTCATTGCTAACTATATGTATAAAATAAACCCCTTTAGGGTAATTGGTTAAATCAATGGTTACGTTCGATTGTTGAGTTTCACGATACTTTTGTAGGGTTCTTCCATCATTAGCAATTACTTTTATCGTGTAGTTTGGTACTGTATTATTGAGAGCAATAAAAACTTTTCCATTAGTCGGATTAGGGTAATAATGAACCCAATCTATAGCATGGTGAAGCACTGAAGTATTGACAACAGTTAAACACTCAGAAGTATCACTACATACATTATTAGATAAAATCACGGCATAGCTGCCCTCGCTAGTGGCTGTATAAGTTTGTTGAGTACTATTAGGAATTAAAGTGTTAGCGTTACAATCTATCCATTGATAATTAACATTTGATTCATTTGCTGTAAGTACTAACCCCGTAGTGTCAACAGCAATTGAATAGTCTAAAGTATCATGAACTATGGTAAGGTCTAAAGTGATGATACTATCACATCCAGCTGTATTAGGAATTGTATAAGTAGTTGTATTACTAGTTGTTGTGTAAGTGTTTCCGTCTATCCATGTATAAGAACCACAAGCCGTTTGTGTGTCAGTACTTGTAGTAGGAGTTAGTATTGTTAAATAAAGATGACGTAAGGTGTCACAATTAGCATCTTGAATATATTGAGTGTTGATACTTGAGGTGTAGGTCACTCCATTTAAGGCTGTATAGGAATTACAAGTCCTGATGGTATCATGTGAAATGTTATAGTCAATATTCCAGTTGTCTGAAATAGTAATGTTATTTCTATTCAAAATAAGTTCGTAGTATCCTGTATCATAATTTGAGAGCGTTAATGTATCTAAATTGGATATAGTAGTATTGTTTGCTTTCCATTGTTTTTGAAAGTGTTGAGCACTATTGAAGTTTGGTAATTGAGTTAAGTTAGATACAGACAATACAGTTGTGTTAGAAGCTTCTCCTACAATATTGTTGGGTGAGAAATCTTGTAGAATACTTAAGTTATCCCCACAAATAGTATTCATTGGATAATAAGCAACTAAACTTGTATATTTTGGATGATTGTGGTCAATGGCTCTGGTCTTAATTAAACTAATGTCGGATTGTGATAATATGGTATTCCATATAGAGACTTCTGTCATGTCTCCGTTGTATAAATTACTGATGGTATTTCCAGAATCAAATTCTTGACCTAATGAAATGAGTGAAGTTGTCGAAATTGTTTGACTGTTGTTAAAATTGACTTCTTGTTGCCCATCAACATAAATGAGCGTTTGATTGGTTGATTCATTATAACTATACCCCACATGGTGCCATTGACCATCAGCGATATTTGTTGTTCCAGAATGAGAGGAACTGCCATCATAAATCTGAAGTGTTCCATTATTACCTATTTGTAAGTTAGAAATATTTCCATAGGTAGATGTGTTTGCTCCAAAGAGCACTTCTGTAGATGAGATAGAAGGGATCCTTACCCACATAAAAACCGAACGATTAGTGTTGGAGATATAAGGAGCAGTTGAATTAATATTTATCCACTCGTTTTCTGAAGAATGAAACGAAGCATAAGATACATAGTTTGTAGATGCAGCATAAGAAATTGTATCTATCGTACATTTAAAAATATCCTGGATAAGATCTTGTGGTAACTCTGTAGAATCTTGACAAATATTTGTTGGAAGTATTGATTGAATAGGTATAGCAAAAACATCTCTATTGTTATTGGAACCTTCATTTGTCCCAAATTCTGTCAGTGTCCAAAGCGTGTCAGATTGAGGTGTAATATGTATATCTTCTAGGCCAGGCGGGTAGGTGATCTGTTGATAATTTTGCCCTAGGCTAACAGGTTGTGCTTGACTATTATTTTGACCAGGGTCAAAGTTACTGATATATAGATTGCTGTTGTTGCTTCTTCCATAGCTTGTAGAAACCCAAATTATTTTATTAGCATTATTAGGGTGATTAATAGAACCTACTCCTTGCATTTTTCCAAAGAAGCCAGAATAATATGGTGATGCATTACTAAAGTTGCCAATACTTTGCCATGCAAGTGTATTTGATGTATTTGGAGAACAATATGGTGTTCCACAGTTGTTAAAACTACCCGTTACTAATTCTTGACTATCCCAGTCATAAGATAAAAAAGATGGTTTTATTGGAACTGTATCTGTGCTTACCAATTGCAAAATATAACCATAGTTATAGAAATTACCCAAATCTGCTGCTGGAACTTGTTTTATTTGGTTAATATCAAATCGTAAAATAAATTTATTCCCACTTCTACTATCAGGAACATAAAGTGTATCGTTGATATAAGCTAAACCACCTGCGTGTAAGTCTGGAAAAGTATTGTAGTTTTCATCAACTAATAAGACATGTCTATAGCTGAGGTTGTTTTGATCTGAAATATCCACAAATGAGATACGAGCACCTCTATCCTCATAACCATAATCAGAGCGGCCGTACCAGGATACAACAATAAAGTTTAACGTTGATGATTTTATACCTGTAATCCCTTGTGGACGCCAATTTAACGTACTATTATCTCCACTGTTCCATCTAAAACCCCAATCTGAATGCGGGTAGCTGTTGTTTTGAGCTGCTGTTAGTTTAGTCGCTGTACGGTTCAGGTTCAAATTTGATAATGAAACTACATTGTAATTATCGGCAGGATGTTGAGCAGTAATATGGCAAGATATTATTAATCCTGAAAGAAAAAATAAAAGTTTATTCATTGTTTGAAATTCATTTTTCACTTAAATATACAAAAACCACTTTAGATTTAATCTAAAGTGGTTTTTGTTGTAGTTTTTTAGCTATTAATCGTTTAAAAACGCCATCCAAAATTGATTCCGAAATTGAGGTAAGCCCTTGATTCTTTATATAGTTTAGGCATCTTTTTTACATATTTTTCAAGTTCCAAGTTTTCGTGTTTATAGGTCTCAACAAGATCAAGTCTAGGTCCTAAAAAGAACTCAAGGATAAAGCCTGAATATGTAGTGAATTTGTAACCATAATTTAGTCCTAATCCAAACCTATTGTTTTTAATGGTATAAGGGGTATAATCCAGTACTTTAACAGTATATGGATAGTTGGATAGATTTCCGTTAGCATCTACAGGAACCTCTTCAGCGTAGATATCAAAAGACTTCATCCATTCAAAAGCAGCGAAAAATTCAAAAAAGTTTCCATTAGTAGGATCATTATTAGGAAGGTATGGATAATACCTGAAACTAGGCATTAATCTAAATCCTTTGCTTCTAAAGTGGTTAAAGGTACCAGATTGATTAATTATTCGCTCGTTGAGGCTTTCTCCAATGAAAATTCCTAATTGGCTCGAAATTGATTCCGAAAGAGAGTATTCTCCATAGATTCCATAATCACCAAAAGCATAGGTAATAGGGTTGGTCTTTACATCAATTTGAGAAAAGAGTGGGGTGTTCGCCCATAGAATAAAAGAGAGAAGTAATGGTAGTGTTTTGTTCATAATTTTAGATTTTAAAAAACCGCTTAAGCTAAATACTTAAGCGGTTTTTATAAATACGTTGTACAATTTACATTGTACATAATATAAGTATGTTACATATGTATCACTTCACCGTAAGCAGCAGCAGCAGCTTCCATTACCGCTTCACTCATTGTTGGGTGAGGGTGAACAGTTTTGATTAATTCGTGTCCAGTTGTTTCTAACTTTCTAATTGCTACAATTTCAGCAATCATTTCAGTAACGTTAGCTCCAATCATGTGACCACCTAATAATTCTCCATACTTAGCATCGAAAATTAACTTTACAAAACCTTCGTTATGTCCAGCAGCGCTTGCTTTACCAGATGCTGAGAATGGAAATTTACCTATTTTTAATTCATATCCAGCTTCCTTAGCTTGTGCTTCAGTCATACCAACTGATGAAATTTCAGGTGTAGCGTAGGTACATCCTGGGATGTTCCCGTAATCAATAGTTTCAGGGTTTAGCCCAGCGATTTTTTCAACACAAGTAATTCCTTCAGCAGAAGCTACGTGAGCAAGTGCTGGTCCAGGAATAACATCACCAATAGCATAGTATCCTGGGATGTTGGTCTCGTAATAATCGTTGACTAGAATTCTTCCTCTATCTGTAGCTATCCCAACGCTTTCTAATCCAATGTTTTCGATGTTAGCTTCAATTCCAACAGCTGATAATACAACGTCACAATCTAAAACTTCTTCTCCTTTTTTCGTTTTTACAGTAACTTTACAACCGTTTCCAGCTGTGTCAACAGCTTCAACAGCAGAATTGGTCATGACTTTAATCCCTTGTTTCTTAAATGATTTTTCCATTGCTTTAGAAACATCAGTATCTTCAACAGGAACAATGTTTGGCATGTATTCAACGATCGTTACTTCAACTCCCATAGCATTATAGAAGTAGGCAAACTCAACTCCAATAGCTCCAGAACCAACCACTACCATTTTCTTTGGTAATTCAGGTAAAGTTAAAGCTTCTCTATAACCAATAATTTTCTTCCCATCTTGAGGTAAGTTTGGTAATTGACGAGATCTAGCTCCTGTTGCTATTACGATATGATTAGCACTATATTCAGTTGTTTCGCCTTTGTCGTTGGTAACATCCACCTTTTTTCCTGGCTTTACAGTTCCCATCCCCATGATAACGTCAATTTTATTTTTTTTCATTAAAAATTGAACACCTCCACTCATCTTTTCAGCAACTCCACGACTTCTTTTTACAATTCCTGGGAAATCAGCATTCGCATCTTTAACAGTTATTCCATAATCAGCGGCATGATTAATATAATCAAAAACGTTAGCACTTTTCAATAATGCTTTTGTAGGGATACATCCCCAATTTAAACAAATCCCACCTAACGATTCTTTCTCAATAACAGCGGTTTTTAACCCTAATTGAGAAGCTCTAATTGCAGTAACATATCCTCCTGGACCACTACCTAATACTATAACGTCGTAATTCATATTTTATCTTTTTAACTGATTGCGAATTTAAGAAAAAACTTCATTATAAATGGTATAAATTTGTAATATTCGAGTCCTAGAGAAGTTAACAAAAAAAAAGTGTTTTTAATAGCTCGAAAGCTGTTATATTTACCCTAAAATAATCTATTGTATATGAATGGTTTCTTAGAGAGTTTAATCAAAAATGAAGAATTAACAGAAGACCAAAAGTCGCTCATCAAAAAAGCAGTGAAGACAGTACAGGTGAAAAAAGGAACACTCTTACAACGTAAAGGTGATAAAGTTAAATATGATTATTATGTTGTAAAAGGATTATTGAGAAGCTATACCATTGATGAAAAAGGGAAAGAGCATATATATATGTTTGCTTCTGAAGATTGGATTATGTCGGATATTGAATCTCAAGTTTTTAATAAATCGGCTGAATTGTATATTGATGCGCTTGAAGATACCCAAATAGAAATGATTGATCGCGGGACTATCAAAGAAATAGATACATTCAAATATTTTGATGGAGAAGAAGTTGAAAAGTTATTAAAAAGAGTGGCTGTTCTTCAACGACGTGTTTTACTCTTGATGAGTGCCCCAGCTTTGGAACGTTATGAACATTTTCTCGAAACATATCCTGATATCGTACAACGCGTTCCTCAAAAGATGATCGCTTCATATTTAGGAATTACCCCTGAAGCTTTAAGTAAAATAAGAGGGCAAAGAGTGAGAAAGTAATTAGATAATTAGCTGATGAGATAATGAGATAATGAGATAATGAGATAATTGGTTGATTAGATAATAGAAAGGATGTAGTGAAGTTTAAAGCAACAGTTTTTATTTTCAATTTGGAGTAGACTTATTCTGTAACTTTTTTTTCTATTGTTAGTTTTATACTATTAAATGAAGTATTTAGCACTTTTACTAATTATCCCTTTCTTAGGGAAAAGATATCAATCAGTTCGAGACTTATTGGCTGTTGATACAGCGATGCTCTATGGTGATTCTTTGTATGTTGGAAAAACAGAAGTGACGAATAAGGAATATTTAGAATTTACTAAATATGTTCAGAAAAATTATCCAGCTTTATATTCAGATGTTTTGCCAAATTCTTCTAGGTGGGAGAATGTCCCCAATAAACCCAAAGCGTATGAAGACTATTATTTTAAACATCCAGCTTATAAGAATTATCCTGTTGTAAACATCACCAATGTTCAAGCTGTTCAGTTTTGTGATTGGAAAGCAGCAATACTGAATGAACAACTAAAAAAAATCCCTTTAGCCAAACGAGACAGTATAAAGTTAATTCGTGTGCGACTGCCTAATCGCAAAGAATGGCGAGCAGCAGCTTTGGGTACTTTGCCAACGTATTCAAAATATACTTGGGAAGGGACAAGAATGCGTGGCGAAAATGGATTGTTCAAATGTCGTTTTCGCTATACAAAAGGTGAAATAAATGTAGGGAAGAAAGTCATCAAGGCAGCTGATGATTTATTGTCACCAGTAAATGCTTTTGAACCAAATTCTATAGGATTATATAACATTTGTGGAAATGTCGCTGAGCTATTGCATCAAGATTCGATTGCAGTTGGTGGCCATTGGAAAGCTTTTGAAGATGAAGTCACTGTGAATTCATTTATACCAGCAACAAAAGAATCCCCAATGATAGGTTTTAGATATGTCGTTGAGCTGGTCAAGTAATGGGATAAATTTTATCTTTGTAGGCTATAAATCAAAATTTATGAAACTATTATTTATTATGATGCTGTCTTTTATTACTTTAAGTTGTAAAAGTTCAGACGGAAAGCCCAATTCTTGGAAAATGTACAACTTAAAAGGAGAAGTGAAAAAACTTACAGAAGTAATGACGTCTCCCTCTTATGGGCCAATACTTAAAAAGGAATTTTATTACAACAAAAAAGGATATATCACAAAAATAGAAGTGTATAAGAATTACAATAAAGAAACAGAGACTTATACGTTGAGTGAAACAATATTTATTGGAGATTTGAAAGACGGGAAACAGCTAATGTATAGTTTAGGTCAAGAGAATAAAGATACGATACGTACAGGGGAGTATGTCTATGTCAATGATTCAATAATTGAAGCCCAGTTGAATGAACCATCTCCTAAAAACACAGTGATTAATATTCGTTTTTTATTGGATTCAGAACACCGAAATAAGAAGATAGAAACGAAAGTAATGACTAATGATACAGAAAAGAATGTTGAAACCTCTACAGAATATGCTTATGAAAATAAGGTTTTAAGTTATATTACACAAAGTAATAATTTTGAAGGTGTTTCAAGGAAAGCTGAAGTTTCAAAAGCGATTAATGAGGATCTAGACAAGTATGGTAATCCTAAAATGATTAAATTTATAGATCAATCAGGTGATATCGAATATAGTCTTGAAAAAGAATACAAATATTATTAATTCGCTTTAAAAAGAGTTGCTCGTATATTATATTCAGTGCTTTAGAAAGACAACCTATAGATAAGGAAAAGATGCTAAAAAAAATATCCATAAAAAATTACGCGTTAATAGAGGCGCTAGAGTTAGATTTTCAAAAAGGGTTTACTGTGTTGACAGGAGAAACGGGATCTGGTAAATCAATTCTATTAGGAGCCTTAGGACTAATATTGGGAGAACGAGCAGATTTAAAGTCACTAAGAGATAAAGGGGCTAAATGTATCATAGAAGGAACTTTTGAAATGGATCAAGCAAAATTTTCAACTTTCTTTCAGGCGAATGATATTGATTTTGATAAAGAGACGCTTCTAAGAAGAGAAATCACTCCATCAGGAAAATCAAGAGCTTTTGTCAATGATACTCCTGTAAATTTAGCTGTGCTAAAAAGCTTAGGAGAACGTTTGATAGATATTCACAGTCAAAATCAAACGCAACAACTCAATACCTCTAATTTCCAATATCAAGTTTTGGATGTCGCTAGTAATGCCCAACAAGAGTTTCAAGCTTATCAAGGTGTTTTGAAAGTCTATGAAAAAACAGTAAAAGAGCTAGAGGATTTAAAGGATTTACAACAAAAAGCTAATGCAGAACAGGATTATATTCGTTTCCAGTTAGAGGAATTATCAAACCTTGATTTGTCGATCAATAAAGAGGAGCTTGAACAAGAATATAATTTATTAGCCAATGCTGAGGACGTCATTAGAGTTTCAGAAGAAGCTGCAAATGTGATTAATAACGATCAAAACGGTGTTGTTAATGCACTACAAGAGTTAAAGGCAATATTGGGAAAGTTAGAACGTGTAGATCATTGGTATGGGGATTTATTAGCGCGAATAAATAGTGTTGCCATAGAGTTACAAGATATTGATTTTGAATTGGCCAATAAAGTAGGAGCGTTAGAAATGGATGAGGAGCGTTTAGTTTATCTTGATGAACTACTGGGAGAAATCAATAGACTAGAAAAAAAGTATAACGTTATTGGTATTCAAGGGTTAGTTGATTTAAAGGAAGAGTTGGAACAAAAAGAAAATACTTTTAGTTCTTTAGAACAAGATATTATAAAATTAACCGAAGCAACCGAGTTTCAATTCCAAGAAGTATTAAGTAAGGGGAAAAAGTTATCGGAAGCTAGATTGAAAGGTGTTCCTAATTTAGAACATAAAATAAAGGCGATCTTAACTGAGTTGGCCATGCCAAATGCAGTATTGAAAGTTCAATTATCTCCATTGGAAGAGCCTACAAGCAATGGTTTAGAAGAGATCGATTTTCAGGTTGTTACTAATAAAGGCATGGCGTTTAATTCGCTTAAAAAAGTTGCGTCTGGCGGAGAACTATCTCGAATTATGTTAGCCATAAAGACAATATTAGCCGAAAAGGGAATGTTGCCAACATTAATTTTTGATGAAATTGATACAGGTGTGAGTGGTGAAGTAGCAAATAAAATTGGAGAAATTATGAAGCAAATGGGGAGAAAAATGCAACTAATGAGCATCACCCATTTACCACAAGTTGCAAGTAAAGGAAGTTATCATATCAAAGTCTATAAAGAAGATAGGGGAGAAGTAACCAACACTTTTATTAAGACTTTAAACCATGAAGAACGCTTGGTCGAGATAGCTAAAATGTTAAGTGGAAATAACCCAACTAACGCAGCTTTGGATAATGCAAAGGAACTATTAAATTAGAACTACTGTTTATTCTTAATAAGATAGAAGTCTGCTAGCTCTGTTAGAAAATAAACAAAAGCCAATAAAGTTCCATATAAGAAATAAGAAGAACTAATAGACGAAAGTACTTCAACTTCAAAAGTATAGATCGCTACTCCAGATATTAATAGTGCAATACTAGTTAATCCTATTGTTTTTAATCGAGTTTTGGCTTCTTCTTTCTGTTCCTCTTGATAATAAGCTTCTTCTATGATCTTTTCTGAAAAGAGATAAGGTACTTCAATATTTTCTGCCTTATTAAGCTCTTCAAAAATAGCAGTATAAACAGCTTCATCTTTATTAAGATTCTGAAGTTGATCTTGCTCATCTTTATTGAGATTTTGCTCAATTAGTTGTTGTATTTCTTCATCTGTCATAATAGTTATTTTAAATACATGGTTAGTTTTTCTTTTAGCATTTTTCGAGCTCGAAAAATATTAGTTTTTACACTAGATTCAGAAGTTTTAGTAATAAAGCTAATTTCCTTATAGCTCATATTGTTTTTATGATAAAGTAATAATACCGTACGATATTTTTGAGGTAAACGTTTTATTTGTGCTTGAATAAAATCGCTTTTTTCTTGAGCAATAATTGTTTCTTCTGGAGAAGCTGTTGTTAGTTGATGTTCTACAATAGTGTCATTGTATTCGGTTTTATGTTTTTTTACGTGATTAATAGCTAAATTATAGGCTATTCTCCCAATCCAAGTTGCCAATGATGATTCGTTTCTAAAAGTATGTATTTTGTTAAAAACAGATAGAAAAACCTCTTGAGCTATATCTTTTGCATCATCTTTATTATTGGTAACTTTTAAAATAATACTAAAAACCAAATTTTCGTATTTGCGAATCAACTGATTAAAAGCATCAAAATCTTTATGCTTAATCTTTGTTATGATTGTTAAGTCTTCCATTAATCAATGATTCTTAGCCTAAATAACTTTGTGATTAGTTTTTAAATTTATTTTGAAGAAAAAAGTAAGTTAAAAAACCGAGCGATGCCGCAATTATTTCAATCGCAAAAAATAGAGCGGGAGCATCCTGATCTGATAATAAATGAATAATGAGGAGGCCTACTCCAGAAAAAGTTCCAATAATTCCCCATTTTAAAGTATTTGTTGAAGAGCTATTTTTATTCATCAAAGACTTAACAAGATCTGGGTTAATATCAAGGTTGCCGACTTCAATAATTTTTCGTTTAATTCTACTCGAGAAGATAATGTGAAGGATTAGAGCCCATCCTCCAAAAACACTGCTAATAATAAAAACTGGTGTTAAGTTCAATTCCATAATAATATTGAGTTTTTAATTTATAATTTACCCAATAGACAATGAAGCAAGGAAAAAGTTTCAAAAAAAATGAATTATTTTTTAGAAGCTAAGATTTTAATCCCTTGATATAGGAAAATAAAACAAAGTATAGCAGATAGAATATCAGCGATAGGAAAAGCATACCAAATTCCTTTTAACCCAAAGAATGGAGGAACAATATAAAGTAATGGAATTAAAAAGAAAAGTTGTTTGGATAAGGTTAAAACTAAGGCCATTTTACCATTTCCTAAGGCCTGAAAATAGGAAGCTCCAATTAGTTGGAAAATAACGACAGGGGTAGCTAAAAATATCCAAAATATAGCACTTGGTGTATGTTGTATGATTTCAGGATCATCATTAAATAATGACGGAATATAGTCAGAGCCAATAATCAAAACACCACATAAGAGTACAGAGATAAAAAATCCGTATAATAGAGCAATTCTGATCGTTTCTTTAACTCGATCATATTGTTGAGCCCCATAATTATAACCAACGATAGGTACAAAACCTTGGGCTATACCAATCAAAGGAAAAAAGGCAAACATTGCTATTCGGTTAACAATAGTGTAAACTGTGATGGCATCTTCACCATTAATTCCTGCTTGCATACCATAATAAAATAATTTTTTATTGATGATAATTGTTAATAGACTAATAGCTCCTTGTCTCACAACACTAACAGAACCAATAGAAAAAATCTCTGAAAGGATTTTTAAATCAGGCTTAAATAAACTAAGATTTATTTTTAGCTCTCCTTTACCCGCAATATAATAATAGGCAACTCCAACAAAAGAAGAGATATACGAAATTGATGTAGCCCAAGCTGCACCTTCCATTCCGTAATCTAAAAGAAGAATAAAAATATAATCTAATAGCATATTAAAAATAGAAGGAACTAATAAAACAAGCATAGCCATTTGAGGCTTTCCTTCAGCTCTTAGATTATTATTGGCCATCATGGCTAAGGATAAAAAAGGAATCCCTATTAGCAAACGCGAATAATAAGTGACCGAATCAGTTTTAAGGTCTCCTAACGCTCCAAAGGCAGTTAGAATATCATCCATAAAGAGGTACCCGATAAGAGAAAACAAGACAGAGACTACAATACTTAAACTCACTTGGTTGTTGAATGCCAATTGAACTTTTTCATGTTCTTTTGCTCCCAAAGCTCTAGAAACAATCGAACTTCCTCCGACACCAATAGCCATTCCAACTGATGACATTAAAAAAGCAATGGGAGTAACAATACCCACAGCTCCTATCGCTAATTTTCCAATATACTGTCCAACAAAAAAAGTGTCAACAATCATATTGAAAGACATAAGCATAAAGCCTATAGCTGCTGGAATAGCTTGACTAGCGAGTAGTTTTCCTATTTTTTCAGTACCAAGTTTTTGAGATTTCTGCATTCGTAGCCAAAGGTAGTTTTAATTTAGTTGCTGAAACTTAATTTAGAATAATATCTATCAATGTTTATTGCTTTTTTAATTCAAAAACAGTAATCTCTGGCCACATTCCAACTCTTCCAGGGAACCCTAAAAATCCAAACCCCTTATTGACATATAAGTATTGTTGATTGTTTTCATAAAGACCAGCCCATTTGGGATATTTATATTTAACTGGACTCCACTTAATAATTTTTTTGATATCGAATCCAACTTGCATACCATGGGTGTGACCACTTAGGGTAAGGTTGAAGTTAACAGCATGCTCTACAACTTGAGCATCCCAATGACTGGGGTCATGTGATAATAGTAGTTTAAAAGAATTAACTGCAAGGTTTTCTATTGCTTTATTGAGGTCTCCAAATTGAGGAAAAGGTGGTAGTCCCCAATTCTCAATTCCTACTACAGCAATTTCACTAGTACCACGTTGAATTTTAACATGCTCATTCATCAAGATTTTAAAATCCATTTTTCCATGGTTGGTAACCAATTGCTGAAAGTTTTTTTGTTTGTCTTCAATTGAATGCCATCTTACATAGTCGGCATAATCGTGATTACCTGTAATAGAAAACTTTCCATCTTTAGCTTGAATTTCCTTAAATAATGGAATGAATGGTTCTATTTCATCAGCAAAGTTATTGACTAAATCTCCTGTAAATAAAACAAGGTCAGCATCTTGTTGATTGATTAAGTCAATTCCTTTCTTAACTTGTTTTTTACTGTCAAAGCTTCCAGAGTGAATATCAGAGATTTGTACCACCTTATATCCATCAAATTCTTTGGGTAAATCAGAAAAGTATAAAGGAACTTTAATAACCTTATAATTGTATTTACCTTTTGTGATACCATAGAGAAAAGAAATAAAAGGAAAGGCTGCGATTACTAGTCCTAAGATTTTAATCCATGTTCTTCTTTGTATAACATCACCAATGTCTAATAAGTAGAGAAGACCACTTACTGCCTCACCTAATAATGCTACAAGAACAAAAGTAAGTTTAGTAACAAAAATGGTAAAGGCTAAACCAAATAGAAAGTTTTTGGTATAACTTTTTATGCCCTCTCTATTTTTTTGATCATCTGTGAAAGCACTAAATAAAGTCACCACAAACAAACTTAACGTTCCAAAATAAAGAATTTTGTACAATATTGAGCTGTTAATTTCATTGGCTAAATAAACATAAAAGAAAACTTCAGAGCCAATAAAGGAAATTAGTATTACGACTAAGGCAATTATTCTATGCATAGCATTGTTGGTATTTTGTGGGCTCCTTAGATAGAGCGCAATAACAAAATTACAGATTCTAAAGCAAGACTAGCGTTAAAAAAATATAAATAAAAAAGCCATGTATAAAAATACATGGCTTTATCTATTGTGTTTAGAAAATTTATCTTTCTAGGATAAATGAACCTTGATAGTTGGTAGAAATACCTTCAGCATCTTTGGCGTCAAAGATATAGAAGTATGTCCCCTCAGAAGCTTCAGAACCTGATTTTGTTCTTCCATCCCAACTATTATTGATTCCGTTCCATTCATAAATTGTAGCACCCCATCTATTTACGATAGTACCTTTCAGTTCAGTAAAGTTTCCACGTACAATGAATAAATCATTTTGACCATCGCCATTTGGAGTAAAGATATTAGGGATAATTACCTCAATCTCTCTCCAGTCTAATTCACTTGATTCAGTGTCATCTAAATTTGGAAAGCTGTTTGGTGTGCTGCCTCCATTTGTAGGCCCTCCATTATCAACTGTAGAAGTTCCATCAACATCAAAAGCATCATCTAACCCGTCGTTATCAGAGTCGTTTCCAGTTGGCTCTGTATTTGGAGTTCCATCATTGTCAGTATCCCATCCTTCAATAATATCAACATCAAAGTCGTTATCAGAATCGAAGTCAATGTAATCTGGTAAATTATCAAGATCTGTATCAGCAGGAGCTACTGGAGTCCCTCCATTATCAATATCATAAGTATCGTCAATACCATCATTATCAGAATCGTTTCCAGAAGGAGCTAGGTAATCATTTGTTGTTTGTCCTTCAATATTATCAACAATACCATCGTTATCAGAATCGTAATCTATTGCATCAACTAATCCGTCTCCATCTGTGTCAGGGTTAGGAAGTGGACTTCCACCTTCAGATGGGTCAACAAGATCAGATAAGCCGTCTCCGTCTGCATCAACAAATGGCCCATCTCCAATGATTCCGTCACCATCAGGATCTTCACCTCCACCTTCGATAACATCAACAATACCATCGTTATCAGAGTCTAAGTCAAAGTAATCAGGTATACCATCACCATCAGTATCATCATTCATTGGGTTTCCATCTCCATTAATGTCTTCGTCTACATCTAAAATACCATCGTTATCATCATCAGGGTCTTCATTATCGTTAATACCGTCTCCGTCATGATCTTGTGGTTCTCTCCAGTCTAATTCAGGAGTAGAAGTTTCATCTAAATTAGGGAAACTATTAGGTGTTGTTCCTCCATTATTTGCACCTCCATTGTTGGTTGTAGAAGTGGCATCTGCATCAAAAGCATCATCAATCCCATCTTCGTCTGAATCATTTCCAGTAGGTGTAGTATCAGCAATTCCATCGTTGTCAGTATCCCAACCTTCTAAAATATCTAAATCACCGTCATTATCTGAATCTGTATCTATATAGTCAGGTGAATCAGTAAAGTCTGAATTTACAGGGGCTATAGGAGTCCCATTATTGTCAGCGTCATAAGCATTGTCTATACCATCGTTATCTGAGTCTAGTCCTGTTGGCGGAACGTATCCTGTAGTACTTTGTCCTTCAACATTGTCTACAATACCATCGTTGTCGGCATCAAGGTCTAAGAAGTCGTGAATACCATCACCATCTGTATCAGGATTAGGTAACGGTGTTCCACCTTGTGATTGGTCAACACTATCGTCGAGTCCGTCCATATCCACATCTGTAATAGGTCCTGTTCCTATAACTCCATCACCATCAGGATCGGATCCTCCAGCTTCGATTACATCAACAATACCGTCATTATCAGAGTCTAAATCAAAGTAGTCAGGAACTCCATCACCATCTGTATCAGTAGGGTTGGTAAGTGGATTATTATCTCCATCTAAATTAGCATCTTCATCAACGTCTAAAATTCCATCATTATCATCGTCTGGATCATCAGCATCTAAAACTCCATCGTTGTCATTGTCGCATGCTCCAGCTGAGATTGTAATTTGTTCAGTGTCAGTACCACCACAGCTTCCAGCTAAGTAATTTTGGATCGTATAAGTTCCATCAGCCAATCCACTTGGGTCAAACTCTCCAGTAGCAGGATTAACAATTCCCGGTCCACTCCATACCCCTTCGTCTACAGCTGAAAGATCTACAATTCCCCCTGTTGGACAATAAGGACCAGTAGAAGTAATGGTTGGGTCCAATGAACCTGAAACAGTGATGGTTGAGCTAGAAGAATTGCTACATCCATTAGCGGTAACATTGTAATTAATTGTATAGGTTCCATCTCCAACAACTCCAGGAGAAAATACGCCGTTAGAAACTCCTGGCCCTGTCCAAATACCTCCAGAAGTTGCTGCTGTTAAGGTATGTGGAGCATCACTAGTACAAAATGAGGAAGGACTAGTAATGGTTGCGTCTGGAGTTGGGTTAACAGTTACCGTTTGAGAAGAACTGGCTGGACAAGAATTACTTGTGCCACTAATATTGTATGTGATAACAGTATTTCCAGATCCAGCAATTGACGGATCAAATGTATTTCCATTAATTGGGTTTGGTGTATTAGGAGAAGCTGAAAAAGTTCCTCCAGCAGTACTTGGTACTAACGTTACAGGTGTATCGTCAGAACATAGGTTGTTGGCTGCAACAGTATAGTTGGCATTTGGTGCTTGTAAAACAGAAATAGTTGTACTAGCCGTACCTATACATCCCCATAAATCAGTCACTTGGTAGTTTAAGGTGTAGTTACCAGGATTTGGGGCTGTAAATGTAGGAGAAGAAGAGGAGGTGCTGCTTAAATATTGAGCTCCACTTCCAGTCCAAACATGATTAATATATATACCTGATCCTCCAGATGGATTCCCACTAACAGAGATAGGGCTATTTACACATGCAGGAGATGGTGTTGAGGTAATATTTGCTGTTGGATTAGGGTCGACAGTAACATAGGCAGTTGCAGTTGTTGTAATACCCCCACAGTTGGATTGTCCAGAAACGCTAACTTGGTATAGTGTATTGGTAGAAGGTGTTACATTAATTGTTTGTGTATTAGGATAAGTTCCTGGAGGTGTAGATGACCAAGTGTAGGTTAATCCACTTGTACTTCCTGATACGTTTGCCGTAATACTTGTTGAATTCCCTGCACAGATATAATAGTCTTGAGGAATAGCTTCAACAACTTGCACACCACTTGTTGCAGAAATTGTATATGAACAAATGTCACCTGCAAATCCATCTACCATGATGTAGTATGTTTGACCTGGAGTTAATCCAGTAGCTGTAATTGTTTGTGAGTTTCCAGTTTCCAACATGTTAGAAACAGCAACAAAGTTATTACAGTTAGTTCCTTGGAAAATCTGCATTTGCATTCCGTTGTTATTTTGGCAAGAATGTACTTGAACAAAGAGTTGTGCAGATGTTGAACTCGCAGTAAATGCTAACCAACTGTTGTTATCAATTTGAACAGGTGAAGTAGGGCTGCTTCCAGTATAATTTTGTCCAAATGGAGCAGAAGGATTTGAATTAGGAATTCCATTTTGACCAGTCCCAGTCATGTTTCCAGGCTGATCAATAGTATAAGCAGAACTAGTGATTCCTCCATAACCATTTAAGTCACAAATCCATTGGGCATTTTGACAAGCATCATTATCAGGAGAAGAGACACATAAACCAAATTGACCATTATTATTGTTTCCATATTCCCAAACTCTAATATACATCGTAGCTCCAGGAGTCAAGCCTGTTCTGTAGATATATGGCATGTTTCCTATTCCAGCATCATCATCACATTCTACTAAAGTAGGGGCAAAACAAGATCCAGAATATAAAGCCATAGCTCCATCACTGAAACCAATTGATTGTGTATGAATATCTAATTCTCCACTTGGAGGTACTACAACAGAAAACCATACATCACCTCCTGAATACCCTCCTTGATGAGGAAAAGAACCTCCACATCCGTTTGGAGCGGCAATGTTTGAACCAGCTGACCCTAAATTGGTGTAAGTTTGAAAATTACATGAAGGCGAAACACTTGGTAAAGCAAAGGCATTACAAGGTGTATTGTTGGTAGCTGGAGCTAATCCAGTAACACAAACACTAAAGTTTGATGTCCCCGATCCAACGCCATAGTGATAAACTCTAAACTTATATGTATTTCCGCTAGTTAAGTTATTTAGTGTGACTTCTTCATCACCATTATTACCATTGTCATCAACGCATACTATTGGATTTCCTGAATTTGAACTGCTGGGGCAAGAATTACCCGGAAAAACTTGTATAACTGGATCATATCCGACAGTTGGGTCTACTTTAATAGACATTGTAGAACTGTTGGCTACAAATGTATACCAAACGTCATCATCTGCGTTTCCTGAACATCCAGGAGCGGTTTGTGTAGCATTGTTGGAGGTTCCAGCAATCCATGTACAGTTGGTATATGTAGGGGTAATTGTTGCTGCGTTATTACAAAAATCTCCTTGAGCATAATTAAAAATTGTCAAGGATAGAAAGTAAAGTAAAATAGATATTCTTTTCATGTTGGCAAGTATAAGAAAGTGGTTTGGGAAGGGGCTATTTAATTACTTCTTGGGTATAATTTTTTATTTCGACATTATTATTAGCTAGAACTATTTTAATGTCATCAATTTCAATAGATTTATTATTTTCTTTAGGTTCAAAAACCGAAATGTATAGTTTATAGTGCAGTGCATCCACATCACAAGATTGGACACCCTCCAGTTGTTTAAGATCCTTTTCAATGTTTAGTTCTTGTTCTTCAAACTTTAAACGGTCTAGATCAATAGAATACTTAATCGTTCTGTCTCCATGAGTTTCTTTTGATTGTGCAAAAAAACTAATTGAAATAAAAATAAATGAAATAAGAAAAAAATGTTTCATAACACGTTGTATAGTTAAATATTAAAGGCTAGACGAAAACGCCTAGCCTTAGGTTGCATCTTAGGTTGTAATTTAATTGTAAATCCCCTCAATTAAAGCAGCGTTATTAGCATGTATTATTTTACGCTTTAACTTTAATGTTGGTGTTAACTCTTCAGTTTCGACTGTCCATTCGTTGGCCAATAATTCGAATTTTTTGATTTGTTCCCATTTACCAAAACTAGTGTTGTAATGGTTAATTTCACTACTAAATTTAGCCAGTACTGCTTTGTTTTTGATTAAGTCTTCATTACTATTATAATCAATGTCATTGTCAGTAGCCCAATTACATAAAAATTCAAAAGCAGGAACGATGATTGCAGCAGGGTGTTTTTTACCTTCTCCAACAACCATTATTTGTTCAATGAATTGAGATTCTTTCATTTTGTTCTCAACAACTTGAGGAGCAACATATTTCCCACCAGAAGTTTTGAACATTTCTTTTTTACGATCAGTAATTTTTAAGAATCCTTCAGCATCAATTTCTCCAATATCACCAGTGTGGAACCATCCATCTGCATCAATGACTTCTTTTGTTTTCTCTTCTTGCTTGTAGTATCCCATCATTAAACAAGGACCTTTTGTTAAAATTTCACCATCTTCAGCAATTTTAACTTCAACATTGTCTAATACTTTTCCTACTGTTCCAAACTTAACACCTGTTTTAGAAGAGTTAACTGAAACAACTGGTGAGGTTTCTGTTAATCCATAACCTTCAAATACAGGAATACCAATAGCTAGGTAAAATTGAGCTAACCTTGGTTGAAGAGCAGCTGATCCTGAAGCTACAGCTAAAACTCGTCCACCAAGCTTTTCTCTAACTTTACTGTAAACTAATTTATCTGCAATTCTTCTCTGTAAGCTAGGGTGTTTTCCATAAACATAAGTTTTGGTAAGTCCCATAGCCCATGTAAAGATTTTAGCTTTTATTCCACCTCCTAAAACTCCTTTAGCCATTACTCCATCATATATTTTTTCTAATAAACGAGGAACAGCTGTAAATACATGAGGTCTTGCGTCTGTAATGTCATCAACTATTGTTTCTAATGATTCAGCATAATAAATCGAAATACCAGTCATTTGATACAAATAAATAAGCATACGCTCATATACATGGCAAAGTGGTAAAAATGATAAGGCAACTTTTCCTTCAGAAACAGGAAGTCTAGGTCGGCTTCCTTTAGCATTTTCAACCAAATTTTGATGACTAAGCATAACACCTTTTGGTCTTCCTGTTGTACCAGAAGTATAAATCATTGTTGCTAAATCAGTCGCTTGTATCGCTTCTTTTCTTTTTTCTACTTCTGCTTGATCTCCATCTTCTCCTAACTTTAAAACCTCAGACCAGTTTTTTGAGCCCTCAACTTCTTCAAATGAATAAATTTCTTGTAAAGTAGAAACCTTATCAAAAGTTTGTACAGCCTTGTGATGTAATTCTTTGTCAGAAACAAAACATAACTTTACTTCTGCATTGTTAAAAATATACTCATAATCTTCAACTGTAATAGTTGGGTATACAGGTACACTAATCGCTCCGGCTTGAGAAATACCGATGTCTAAAATGTTCCATTCTGTTCTGTTATTAGAAATAACGGCAATTTTATCACCTGGTTGTATCCCTAATTTAATGAGCCCTTTACTGATTAAGTTTGCTTGTTCAATATATTCTTGGATAGATGTTTTTACCCATTTTCCTTTTACTTTTGAAACTAGAGCCTCAGCTTGAGGATAGTGCTTTAATTGGAATTGAGGAACATCAAAAATCCTTTTAATTTCATTATACTTTTCCATGTAAAAAATTTTAATCTTGACTTACAAATATATAAATCATTTTGACATATAAAATTTTTAGGAATGTTTTCTCGTTTAGAAGAAATAAAAATAAACATTAAGTTGTTATTATTGGATAGGGTTTGAAAAAAAAGTTTTAACTTACCTGTAACTTTTGACTCCCTTAAATTGTTCTACCTTTAAAAGAAGCATAAAATATTCTTTAATTTTGAATAGAAAACAATACAATATTGCAGTAGGGGAGTACTCTGAAAGAGTTTTTAGGTACGCATTTAAGTGGTCTAAAAATGAAGCCTATTCTAAAGATGTTGTTCAAGAAGTTTTTGAGAAGTTATGGAAGAACAGAAAAAAAGTAGACCATAAAAAGGCAAAGTCATGGCTGTTTACAACTGCTCATAACCTCTTAGTTAATCATACTAAAAAAAAGAAAATGATTAGTAGAGAGGACTTAATTCATCAGGAACCTTATTTTAAAGATAACCAATATGAGTTGCAAGACTTAATAGAAGTAGCTTTAAGTACATTGCCACAGGTTCAAAAATCAATTTTATTGTTAAGAGATTCAGAGGGATATGATTATAAGGAAATAGGAAATATTCTAAACCTTAATGAATCCCAAGTTAAAGTTTATTTATTTAGAGCTAGAAAAAAAGTAAAGAACTATTTAAAAGATTTAGCAGTCCTAGTAGCATGATTATCAATAAATACAATATTGAAAAATGGATGTTTGATTATTTTGAGGATAATTTAACTCAACATGAGCGAATCGAGCTAGAGCGCTTTCTGGAAAAGAATAAACAATTCGAAGAGGAATTTGAGTTTTGGAAAGAAAGTTACCATGATAATGTGGAAGTACCAGTATATGAGGTGCCAGAAGGATTGTATAAGGCCTCTCTATTTAACAGAAAGTCTACTGTAGTTGCTTTAGGAGTATTGTTGTTAGGTGGAATCTTATCAGTGTTTGGGTATCATTGGATAAATCAAAGTCCAGAATTATCTTCCTTGATGTTGGATGATAAGATTACTGAGTATTTTCAAGAAGATAAAGTATCAAGTTTAACTGAAGAAAAAGTGGAACAGGAGTCTTTTGTAATTGAGGCGAAAGATTCAGAAGATTTAAGAGAAGAAGCGGGAACGGCTGAAGAAATAAGTTCGTTAGTCAAAACAACAACAGAAAATAAAGCTGTTGATCAAGGCGTTGTTGAACACCCAAAGGAATTGTTAGTACATAATGCACCTGTTACGACTTCATTTACATCAAATAATAAAGGTTTTAGAACAAGTGATGAGAGGGGGGAAGAGAAGTTGGTGGAGCAAATTGGAAAAGTGAAAAATAATGTGAAACCTTCGGCGAAAAGAAGATTAAAAAACAAGGAAACTAAATTTTTACAATCATTGTTAGCAGAAGGAAAAGTCAGTCCATATCACTACCAAACTAATTCTACTAATGAACGCTATACTTTTTTGGAATTTAAAAGAAGTCCAAATAGAAAGCGAAAAGCAAATAAGGATAATGTGAAAACTAAAAGTAGAAATAAAGAGTATTTAGAAAATATTGCCATAATATCTACGTTGTTCTATAAAGATAAAGCGAAATTAAGGCAAAAACGAAGAGGTAAAATAATAGGAAGGCTTAAGAACGAAGAGATTGCTTTAATTAATACACATGATCCTGTTTTTGTGTTGACTAATTCTAATCCAACAGTTAATAATTTAGCGTTAGTTGGAGGTGTAGGAATGCCAAGAATAAAAACAAGCTTAACCAATAGGTGGAGAGGATCTGTTAATGAGCAAAATAAAGCCATTATCACAGGAGATACTTATTTTAGTAAGTTGAATGCTGGGGTTGGAATTGAGGCAAAAGTTACTGAGTTTACTAAACAAAATTATAATAGTTCTTCTGTGGGCGTAACCTATTCACAAAGAATTCAGTTAAAGGAAAAAACATCATTAAGTGTAGGAGCTAAATACGCTTTTAATATGCATAATTATCAAGATGGAAATCAAAGTGAAGCACCTTTAGAACTCACCCAAAACTATGTGAGTTCAATAATGGGGGAGACTCAAAGTAGTTTTGCTCACATAGGCCACTCTTTTTCAACTGCTTTATGGTATGATGGTAAAATGGTATATGGAGGAATCAATTTTGATAACGTAAAATACATAAAAAATGAAAATAATAATGCAAATGAGTTTGTAGAATATATAAATCCTTTTAAATTCGCAATACAATTGGGAACAGATTATCGCAGAAATGTTTATTCTGCATGGGTGGTTTCTCCTCAAGTTAATTATCGTTATCAACAGGGAGTCAGTGAGTTATGGCTTGGAAGTGTGTTGAAGTATAAACGATTGTTAGCGGGGATTGGCGGCTCGTTTTCAGATGCTTATAAGCTAAATATAGGTGTTCAGGGAGGTAATTTAAGGTTAATCTATGGATTTGATTATGCTAAATCTAAATTAGAAAATCAATTTTATGGAACTCATGAGTTGTCTTTTAGATATCTTTTGAGAAGAAAGAACAATTGGAAAAAATAAAAATACTTTTAGAGTATGAAGTTATATAAAAACATATCTGTCCTATTAGTAACTTTAGGGTTTCTATTAGGAGCAAAGACCAGTTTTGGACAAGATCCTGAGTTTACTCAGTTTTACTCCAATCCTTTGTATCTAAACCCCGCTTTTGCTGGGTCTAAGGTTTGTCCTAGGGTGGCTTTAAATCACCGAAATCAATGGGCGAATTTATCTGGGAGTTTTGTCACAACTAGTGCATCTTATGATCAAATGGTTCAGAGTATCTCTGGTGGTTTGGGATTAATGGTGATGACTGATAACGCAGCAAAGACAATGAAAACAACCAGAGTTAGTGGGATGTATGCTTACAATCAGGCTGTTACGCGTAAGTTTTCGATAAATGTAGGGCTAGAAGCTACATTTTTTCAAAAATCAATAGATTGGGATAAGCTAACTTTTGGCGATATGATTGACCCTAGACGTGGATTTGTATATGAAACCAACGATGTAAGAAGAGAAGGAGCTATAACAGGAATAGATTTCTCAGCTGGAGCTATAGGATATACAGAGAATTTTTTCTTTGGGTTTGCAGCTCATCACTTAACAGAGCCTCAAGAATCTTTAATTAAAGACGATAGTAAGTTGCCAATGAAGTTTACTGGACATGCTGGTGCAATTATTCCAATAGGAGGAGGAAGTAAGTACGCTGCTTCTGATGCTTCAGTATCGCCAAATATATTATTTAGACAGCAAGGAACATTTACTCAATTAAATATGGGGGTTTATATCAAGAAAGGACCTTTAACGGGTGGTATTTGGTATAGAAATGAAGATGCATTCATTACTTCTGTTGGTATTGAGACAGATTTTTTCAAAATAGGATACTCGTATGATGTTACTGTATCTAAACTGTCTTTAGCATCTGGAGGATCTCATGAGTTGTCTATGGGAATCAACTTTAGTTGTCGTCCTAAGAAACCAAAGTTTAGAACAATCTCTTGTCCTTCTTTCTAAGGTATAACTTAATAGTATTATAAATAAAAAGCCTCACTTGTGTACAAGTGAGGCTTTTTATTTTCATTAGTTTGCTTATTGTTTTCTTCTTGGTTTAGCAGTTCCCTTGTTGTTAAATTTTGAAATGCTATTTCCGTTCTTTTGTTCTTTTTTCTTTTGGTGCTTTGAATTTTTATTGCGAGGTTTAAAATTTCGACCTTTACCAGAACGTTGGTTTCTTCTTTGTGGATTAGGGGCTTCAGCTTTGATCGTTGGATCAACTTCAAAGCCTTTAACCATACTGCTGTCAATGGAAAGGTCGATTAAACGTTCAATGTTCTTTAAATAAGCGTTTTCATCAATACAAACCAAAGATAAGGCTTCACCATTAGCTCCAGCTCTTCCTGTTCTACCTATACGATGTACGTAATCTTCAGGAATGTTGGGTAATTCAAAATTTACAACATGCGGTAAAAGAGGAATGTCTAACCCCCTAGCTGCAATGTCTGTAGCAACTAAAACACGTATAGTATTCTCTTTAAATCCTTTTAAGGCCCTAGTTCTAGCTCCTTGAGTTTTGTTCCCATGAATGGCGGCAGAAGTAATACCTTTTTTCTCCATTTTTTGACTTAAACGATTGGCTCCATGCTTTGTTCGGGTGAAGACCAATACTTGGCTCCAATTACCCTCTTTAACCAATTTGATGAGTAAGTCTGTTTTTCTAGTTCTGTCAACACGAATAACGCGTTGTTTTATTTTTTCTACAGTTGTGTTCTCAGGTGTTGCTTCTACAAGTGTAGGGTTGATTAAAAATTCGTTAGCTAGCTTTTTAATTTCTTTAGAGAAAGTAGCAGAGAATAAAAGGTTTTGTCGCTTTTTAGGAAGTAATGTAATTATTTTTTTGATGTCCCTGATAAACCCCATGTCCAACATTCGGTCAGCTTCATCTAAAACCAATAAGTCGATATGTTTTAATGATAAGGCTTTTTGTTGTTCTAAATCTAATAAACGACCTGGAGTAGCAACGAGTATGTCAATACCAGCATTTAATGCTCTTTTTTGTGGATTTTGATTAACTCCTCCAAAAATAACAGTAGATTTTAAGTTAATATTAGCACTGTAATCTTTAATGTTGTCTAATATTTGAGCAGCTAATTCACGTGTAGGAGTTAAGATTAAAGCTCGAATTTTTCGTTTTCCTTTGGAGTGTGGTTGTTTTGAAAGTAACTCCAAAATTGGTAGTGTAAAGCCAGCTGTTTTTCCTGTTCCAGTTTGTGCTGAAGCTAGAATATCTTTCCCCTTTAAAACTTCGGGAATTGCTTTTTCTTGTATGGTAGAGGGTTTAGTATATCCTTTTTTAGCGACAGCATCAACTATAGCGTCGGATAACCCTAATGATTTAAATGACATATATTTTGTTTAAATAAAGTAGCTCTTTGAAATTAATGTGAACCACTATTAGAATTGTGTGTGCAAATATAAGATTAATATTTTAAGTCGAGCTCATCATTTGATTTAGCATTGACCTTTACTGAGGTTATTGAAGAAGAAATAGCATAATTAGGACAACAAGGTTGAATTAGGTTCTTTAAAGTTGATCTTGTCTTTTAATGTTCAAATAGAGGGCCAACATAGACCACTTCCTGAAGTTCCTTTGTCAATCAAAAAGCAAAAATAAAAAAAGCCCCTCATCAAGAGGAGCTTAAAATCATATCATTAGTGTTACCAATAAAACCTTAAGCTAAATAATTTTCAGCTTTCTTCAGTGCACTTTCTAATCCGTTAGGGTTCTTTCCACCAGCAGTAGCAAAAGATGGTTGTCCGCCACCTCCACCGTTAATCTCCTTAGCTAATTCCCTTACAATGTTTCCAGCATGTAAGTCTTTATCTTTAATCAGACTGTCCGATACAGCCACAGAGATCGTTGTTTTATCGTTGGCATTGCTTCCCAATACCATAAATAGGTTTTCTACCTCGCCTTTTAATTGAAATGCTAAATCCTTGATCGATTTAGAGTCGATATCTACTAGCTGAGCTAGAAAGTTAACTCCATTTTTATTTTCAATTGCATTGATTAAATCTTTTTTAACACCTTTAGCTTTCTCTGCTTTAAGCGCTTCTATTTCTTTAGCTAATGCATTGTTTTGCGCTTGTAAGTCGGTGATAGCTTTAGCAATATTCTTTGGGTTTTTTAAAGCTACTTTAATTGCTGTAATGGTGTCCAATTGATCTTGAACAAATTTGTCGGCAGTAATAGATGTAATGGCTTCTATTCTTCTGATTCCAGCCGCTGTTGAACTTTCGCTAACGATTTTAAATTGGCCAATTTTAGCAGTGTTTTGTACATGTATACCTCCACACAATTCGATAGAACTATCAAACTGGATTACACGTACAGTATCTCCGTATTTTTCTCCAAACAACATCATTGCTCCCATCTCTTCAGCTTTTGCAATAGGAATGTTTCTAAATTCATTTAAAGGAATAGCTTGGCGAATTTTATCATTTACTAAGGCTTCAATTTGAATAAGTTCTTCGTTAGTTACTTTTCCAAAGTGAGAAAAATCAAAGCGTAAATATTGATCGTTTACCAAAGACCCTTTTTGTTCAACATGTGTTCCCAATACATTCCTAAGTGCTTCGTGTAATAGGTGAGTTGCAGAGTGATTATTCGTTGTTAAGCTTCGTTTGTCAGTGTTGATTTGAGCAACAAATTTAACTTCAGGAAACTCAGGCATTTTTTTAGTAAAGTGAATGATTAAGTTATTCTCCTTTTTGGTGTCAAAAATGTCTACCGTCTCGTTTACTCCAACCAATTGTCCTTTGTCACCAACTTGTCCACCACCTTCTGGATAGAAAGGAGTGTTGTTGAGTACAATTTGGTATATTGTTTTGTCTTTATTTGTTGTTTTTCTGTAACGAGTAATGTATACTTCGCCATCAGTATAGTCGTAACCAATAAATTCTTCTTTGTCGTCTTCTTTTAAAATGACCCAATCACCAGAAGTGGTTTCTGAAGCTTTTCTTGAACGACTTTTTTGTTTTTCTAACTCAACTTTAAAACCTTCTTCGTCAATTGTTAAACCATAGTTTTGAGCAATCAAGTTTGTTAAGTCGATAGGGAATCCAAATGTGTCATATAATTCAAAAACAGCTGGACCTTCTATCGTTGTCTTGTTGTTTTCTTTTATTTGAGTACAAATATTATCCAAACGTTTTATTCCTTGTGCAAGTGTTCTTAAAAAAGAAACTTCTTCTTCTTTAATCACTTTAGTAATTAAATCCTGTTGTTTGGCTAATTCAGGGAATGCTTCTCCCATTTCTTTAACCAAAGTAGGGACTAACTCATGGATAAAAGGTTCTTTTAAGTTAAGGATCTGATATCCATATCTTACTGCTCTTCTTAAAATACGTCGAATTACATATCCTGCACCATTGTTCGAAGGAATTTGCCCATCAGCAATCGAAAAAGCAATGGTTCTCACATGGTCTGCAACAACGCGCATTGCTATATTAATGTCAGTATCTTCTCCATTTTTTAATTGGTCATTCGTCTGATACACCAAGTTTGATAAACGCTCCAGGTGTTGAATAATGGGTTGGAAGATATCAGTATCATAATTACTTGTTTTTCCTTGTAACGCCATAGCTAGACGTTCGAACCCCATTCCTGTATCAATGTGTTTATGTTTTAAAGGCACAAGGCTTTTGTCTGCCATTCGATTAAACTGCATAAATACAAGGTTCCAGATTTCAATAACCTGAGGATGGTCTTCATTGACCAATGATTTACCATCTATTTTTTCACGTTCACTATCAGGTCTTAAATCGACATGAATTTCAGAACAAGGTCCACAAGGTCCTGTTTCTCCCATTTCCCAGAAATTATCTTTTTTGTTACTAGGGATAATTCTATTAGGATCAATAATGTTCGCCCAAATGTCAGTGGCCTCTTGGTCGATGGCTAATCCATCCTCTTGATCTCCCTCAAAAATGGTAACATACAAACGGTCTTTATCAATTTTGAAAACATCTGTCAATAACTCCCAAGCCCACTCAATAGCTTCTTTTTTAAAGTAGTCACCAAAACTCCAGTTGCCTAGCATTTCAAACATCGTGTGGTGATAAGTATCTACACCAACTTCTTCTAAGTCGTTGTGTTTTCCAGAAACACGTAAACATTTTTGAGAGTTAGCAACTCTTGGGTCTTTAATGGCAGAATTTCCTAAAAATAAATCTTTAAATTGGTTCATCCCGGCATTGTTAAACATCAATGTTGGATCGTTTTTAACCACCATAGGTGCAGATGGAACTATTTTATGTCCTTTTTTCTCAAAAAAATCTAAATAAGTTTGTCTAATTTGCTTAGCGTTCATTAGTTTGAAATATTATAATATAGTTAACTAAATTTTGGTCTTGTAAAAAATGTTAAAAACCTTATCCTATAAGGTGTTCTAGCATTTTAAGGTTGCAAATTTAGTGTTTTTGCTGTAAATTAGCGGGCGTTTGAACTAAAAACAATAAAAAACTTTTGTCAAAAACAAAATATAAATATAACCCTGATACGCTGAGTTATGATGAGGTTGAAGTAACGTGGGGAACCCGACTAAAAAAGCTCTCTTTCCATTTGGTTTCTGGGGTTGTTTTTTCAATAATCTTAATCTTACTATCCTATTCAACCATTAAAAGATGGGGAAGACAAGAAGCTGAAAGAGATTTGAATATTGATAAACTAGAATTGGAGGAGTTTAATAAAAAGGTTGCTTTTGCTCAAGAGGTATTAGAAGATATCGAAAAAAGAGATACAGAAATATATAGAGCGTTATTTAATGCCGATCCATACCCAGATTACAAAAGAATTGCAGGAACTGGAGGTAACCCTAATAAGTATAAAAATATTGAGGGAACTAGACATGAAGATTTAATCATAAAGGTGAGTGAAAAAATAGAGCAATTAGAAAAAAGTTTGGTGGCTCAATCTCGTTCATTTGATGAAGTCGTTAGTCTTGTAAAACGTAAAGAGGAAATGTTAAAATGCATTCCGTCAATTCAACCTATTTCTAATAAGGATTTAACGCGATTGGCTTCAGGTTTTGGAATGCGAATGCATCCTGTTCATAGGATTTTAAAAATGCATACAGGGTTAGATTTTACAGCTAGTATAGGTACAAATATTTATGCAACAGGAGATGGAGTAGTAGTACGTGCTGATAGTGAAATGAGTGGGTATGGAAAGTTGGTAATCATCGATCATGGATTTGGATATGAAACAAGGTATGCGCATTGTCATGAGTATAAAGTGAAAGTGGGTCAAAAAGTTAAAAAAGGAGATGTAATTGCTTTACTTGGGAATACAGGAGTATCGACAGGACCGCATGTGCATTATGAGGTTCGAAAAAATGGAAACCCCGTAGACCCAGTCCATTATTTCTTTAATGATTTAACTCCTGAAGAATACGAAAAAGTAATAGAAATCGCTTCTAGACCTACTTCGTCAATGTAGGTAAAGGGGATTCAGTAAAAGTTTATTTCACTACATTTTGAAGTGTTAGATGTATTAACTACTTTTATCCTTAGAATAATAAAGCAAATGCCTTATAAACCCAAAGAAATAACAAAAGTTTACTACTCAATAGGAGAGGTAGCCAAGATGTTTGATGTCAATACTTCTTTGATTCGTTTTTGGGAAAAAGAATTCGATGTGATAAAGCCCCAAAAAAATAAAAAGGGAAATCGTTTATTTACTAAAGCAGATGTAGAGAACTTTCACTTGATCTATCACCTTGTAAAAGAAAGAGGCTTTAAACTTCAAGGAGCTAAGGATAAATTGAAGGCCAACAAAGCGGAAACAATTCAGGAACATGAAATTGTTAAGCGCTTACAACATGTTAAAAATACATTGTTACAATTAAAGGAGGGGCTTTAATAATGAAATCTAAGACATTTTGTCATAAAAAATAGAAAGGAACAATATTCGCAATAAGATACACATGAAAACGGTTTATGTAACGAGGAGAGAGCGTTTTAATGCAGCTCATCAAATGTGGAATTTCAATTGGACTGATGAGAAAAACGAAGAAGTCTTTGGAAAGTGTTCCAATAAAAATTGGCATGGGCATAATTATGAATTGTTTGTCACTGTGAAAGGAGTGCCGCATCCAGAAACAGGATATTGTGTTGATTTAAAAGAGGTAAGCCGTGTCATCAATGAACGGGTAATTAATCATTTGGATCACAAAAACATCAATTTAGAAGTTCCTTTTATGAAAGGGAAATTGGCCAGTACAGAGAATCTTACCATTGCGATATGGGAAGAGCTAGAGGAGGCGGTTAAGGCGTTGGGAGCCACGTTATATAAAGTAAAGTTAAATGAAACAGAGAATAACTTTGTTGAATATTTTGGAGAAGAATAAAATTAAAAAAGATTGAATTATGTTACACAATAATTTTGAACAAAAAGAAGAGTCAGAAAGTGTCTTTTCAGAAATGATGAGTGACCATGTCGGAGAAAGAAGCGTGGCATCTAGCTTTGTATCTAATGTTTTTGCAATGATGACATTAGCATTAGCCATATCAGGAGCAGCTGCTTATTGGTTAATAGCGTCTGAATTTTATTTGAATATTGGCTCAATAGGAATTATGGTCATTCAATTTGCGCCACTAGGGCTAGTATTGTTGATGGGGTTTGGATATAAAAAGTTATCATCTTTAGCCTTAACAGGGGTTTTTATCGTCTATTCTGTCTTGATGGGACTGAGTATTGGTATGATTCTATTAATGTATACTGCGTCAACAGTTTATGTGACTTTTGGGATTACAGCTGCAACCTTTTTAGCAATGGCCTTATTAGGGTATACTACAAAGAGTGATTTAACAAAGTTTGGTTCTCTATTGTATATGGCATTGTTTGGGATAATCATAGCCATGATTGTTAACTGGTTTTTGGGGAGTGAAATGTTAGATTATATCATCAGTATAGTAGGAGTATTAGTTTTTACAGGGCTTACTGCTTATGATGTACAAAAGATTAAAGAATTGAGTTACCAAGTACAAGATGGAGCAGAAGACACTAAGAAGATGGTTGTAATGGGGGCATTAAATCTATATTTAGATTTTGTAAACTTGTTCTTATTCTTACTGCGTATTTTTGGTGGTAGAGATTAATCAAAACAACTTAAAGCTTAGGGATATATAGTAAGCATTAACAAAATAAAAAAGCATCTTATTCAAACAGATGCTTTTTTGTTTTATTTTTGCCGAGCATAAAATGAATAAGGGAGATAAATTCCCGGATAGATTTTAAAAATAAAAAAAGATGAAAGCATACGTTTTTCCAGGTCAAGGAGCTCAGTTTGTAGGGATGGGAAAAGACCTTTACGAAGCTTCTGCAGAAGCAAAAGAATTATTTGAGAAAGCAAACGAAATTCTAGGTTTTAGAATTACAGATATCATGTTCGAGGGAACAGCAGAAGAATTAAAAGAAACTAAGGTAACACAACCAGCGATCTTTTTACATTCTGTAATATTATCAAAAGTTTTAGGAGATGATTTTAAGCCAGAAATGGTAGCAGGTCATTCCTTAGGAGAGCTTTCTGCCTTAGTTGCAAACGGAGTTTTAGAGTTTGAAGATGGGTTAAAATTAGTCTCAAAAAGAGCGTTAGCAATGCAAAAAGCTTGTGAACTGCAAAAGTCGACTATGGCTGCTATTTTAGGTTTAGACGATGAAGTTGTAGAAGGAATTTGTAATGCTGTTGAAGGTGTTGTGGTTGCTGCTAACTATAACTGTCCAGGTCAATTAGTTATTTCTGGCTCATTTGAAGCTGTTAATGAAGCTTGTGAAGTGGCAAAAGAGAAAGGAGCAAGAAGAGCGTTATTATTACCAGTTGGAGGTGCCTTTCACTCTCCATTAATGGAGCCAGCTAGAGAAGAGTTAGCAGAAGCGATTAAAAATACGACATTTAATACACCAAGTTGTCCTGTTTATCAGAATGTAACAGCAAGTGCAGTTAACGATCCTGAAGCTATTAAAGAAAACTTAATCGCTCAATTAACGGCGCCTGTTAAATGGACGCAAACCATGCAGCAAATGATTGCAGATGGAGCAGCATCTGTTACTGAAGTAGGACCAGGTAAAGTTTTACAAGGTTTATTCAAGAAAGTCGATAGAAAATTTCCAACAGCTAGTGCTTCTGTTGAAGCGTAATTAAGTTCTAAATTATGTCAACTCATAAAGAAGTTAAAAGAGTAACTACCCATACCTTATTAGAAATGAAAGAACATGGAGAAAAAATCTCTATGTTGACAGCTTATGATTATTCAATGGCTACCATTGTTGATCAGGCAGGTATGGATGTTATATTGGTGGGAGATTCAGCATCTAATGTCATGGCAGGTCATGAAACGACCTTGCCAATTACCTTGGATCAAATGATTTATCATGCTTCTTCTGTTATTAGAGCCGTAAAACGTTCTCTAGTGGTTGTGGATCTACCATTTGGAACCTATCAGGGAGATTCAAAAGAAGCGTTACGTTCAGCTATTAGAATAATGAAAGAGTCTGAAGCTCACTCTGTGAAGTTAGAGGGGGGGAGAGAAGTCTTGGAATCAATCAACCGTATATTGTCAGCAGGTATTCCAGTTATGGGACATTTAGGGCTAACCCCACAATCTATATACAAGTTTGGAACTTACACGGTAAGAGCTAAAGAAGAGGCAGAAGCTCAACGTTTGATGGAAGATGCTAAAATGCTTGAAGAAGCAGGATGTTTTGCAATTGTAGTTGAGAAAGTCCCAGCCAAATTAGCTGAAAAAGTTGCAAAAAGTGTAAGTATACCAGTTATTGGTATTGGAGCTGGATCGGGAGTAGATGGACAAGTATTGGTAATGCATGATATGTTGGGAATTAACAAAGAGTTTTCACCTCGTTTTTTAAGAAGGTATCACAATTTATTTGATGAAATAAAAGGATCGTTTGAAAAATATATTGAAGATGTGAAAAATGTGGATTTTCCAAATGAATCAGAGCAGTATTAAGTTTATAAAGATACAATTGAAATGAGTTTAGAAGTACTATACGAGGATAATCACTTAATCGCAGTAAGTAAAAAAGCAGGTGATATTGTGCAGGGAGATAAAACAGAGGACGAACCTTTGGTTGATAAGGTGAAAGCTTATATCAAAAAGAAGTACAATAAACCTGGAGAAGTGTATCTAGGAATTATTCATCGTTTAGATAGACCAGTTGGAGGAGTCGTTGTTTTCGCAAGAACAAGTAAGGCACTGACCAGAATGAATAAATTGTTTCAGGAGCGTAAAGTTCAAAAGACGTATTGGGCTGTAGTTGAGCAATTACCGAAACAAAACGAGGAAGTTTTGGTTCATTATTTGAAAAAGAATCAAGAGAAAAATCGCTCTAGATCTTATGATCATGAAGTGAGAGGAAGTAAACGAAGCGAACTGAGTTACCGATTGGCAGGAAGAAGTAAGAACTACTTCTATGTTGAGGTTAAACCTAAAACTGGACGACATCATCAAATTCGAGTACAGTTAAGTCATATTGGTTGTCCAATAAAGGGTGATGTAAAATATGGAGCAAATCGAACAAACAGAGATGGTTCAATTCATTTATTAGCACGTTCATTAGCGTTTGTACATCCAGTAAGTAAAGAATCGCTGACTATTCATGCAGCACCTCCACAAAAAGATCCGCTTTGGGCTGAATTTTATGAGTTAGAGAAAAGTTCTAAAAAAGCATGAAGAGAGCTTTAAAATATATTGGAATAGTTTTATTATTAGCGGTAATGTATGGAAGTTATTACCTCTATGTAAGGTTACCAATTATTAATGGGTATGCTTCTAAAAATTTATGTTCTTGTGTGTTTGTTTCAGGAAGAACTGTAGAACAAGCCGAGGAAAATGAACTGAACTTTTCGTTTATTAAATTAACAACGAACTCAGTAGATACAATAGCAAAAACTGTAACTTCTTCATTTTGGGGAATCAGGCCACGTACAGCCTATTACAATGAAAAAGTAGGGTGTGCTTTGGTTAATCTAGAAGAAAATATAACCAATTTTAAAGCGCTTGATTTTAAGAAAGAGTTAGTTTATTATGAAAAAGATGAAGTATTAAAGGTGAGTCCTTCAATGGCTAATGAAGCGCTAAAAACAGCAGCAGACCACCATTTTACTGAGGTTGAAGGTACCCCCAAAAAGAATACAACAGCGTTGCTCATTGTTCATAATAATGAATTGATTTTAGAACGATACGCGAAAGGCTTTTCGAAAGAGAACCGTTTTTTAGGTTGGTCAATGGCTAAAAGTATTATGAGTACTTTGGTAGGCGTTTTAGTCAAAGAAAAAGGGGTTGATATTGAACGGCCTCTAATTATGCCAGAATGGAAAGATGATGAGCGAAAACACATTACGTTAAATAATGTATTACAGATGTCAACAGGAATCGAATGGGTTGAGGATTATGGT
Organism: Flavobacteriales bacterium; assembly: GCA_025210295.1. Lineage (NCBI taxonomy): Bacteria > Pseudomonadati > Bacteroidota > Flavobacteriia > Flavobacteriales > Flavobacteriales bacterium. The sequence goes on from JAOASC010000028.1 coordinate 80,655, forward strand.
TCAATTTCTGATGTCACGAAAATGCTTTATACTCAAGATGATATTTATAAAGTAGCAACAAGCAATTCGTTGGAGTATCCTGTAGGAACATATTATGAATATTCATCAGGTTCTTCTAATATATTGTCTGGTCAAATTAGAGCTCATTTCCAAAATAAAGAAGATTATTGGTTGTTTCCATATCGAGCTTTATTTGCCAAAATAGGAATGGAAAGTATGTTGCTTGAAACCGATCCAAAAGGTCTTTTTGTTGGCTCTTCTTATGCATGGGCTACAGCTAGAGATTGGTGCAGATATGGAATGCTTTATGAGCAAGAGGGAATGTGGAATGGGAAGCAAATATTACCTAAAGGTTGGACTAAATATACGGCTACACCCGCAGCAAATTCCGTTGGGGCTTATGGAGCGCAGTTTTGGCTACATACCAAAGAGGAGTTTCCAGATGTACCTTCAGATATGTATTTTGCTGATGGTTATCAAGGACAACGCGTATTTATTATCCCCTCAAAGAATTTAGTGGTGGTAAGGTTCGGGTTGTCAAGTGATGGACCATTAGATTTTAATCAATTATTGAAAGAAATAATTGCAGGAATAGAAGAGTAGTTTTTTGATTAATTAATAGAGCGAATTAATTCCTTAAACTCACTTAAGACTAGTGCTGTAGCGCCCCAAACTGTTTGGTTGTTTAATTCGAAGTAAGGAGCATTGATGTATAGTTTTTCTTTTCCATATTTGTTCATTGCTATTTTTTTTGTTTTGACATTATCTTCGTTCATAAGGTCATTTAAAGGAACATCAAAAACAAAATCAACTTCTCTTTCGTCAGGAATGTATACAGGAGGAGCGTCGATAAAACCAATAAAAGGAGTAATTAAGAAATTACTAGGAGGAATATAAACTTGTGTGAGTTCACCCAAAATATTAATCGCTTGTTTAGGGATTCCAATTTCTTCTTCTGTTTCTCTTATTGCGGCTTCTTTAATTGTTTCTTGATGTTCTAATTTGCCGCCAGGAAAAGAAACTTGCCCTCCATGAGTCCCCTCATAGTTAGGACGTTTTATTAATGTAAAGTTAATGGATTGATTGTTATGGTGAAGTAATAACAATACTGAAGCTATTTTAGGCTCGATCTCAGAGTTTAAAATGGTTTGAGCATTTGCCCTTTTATAAGGAGCCATTTTTAAGTGAGCATCTTCTCCAGGTAGTTTATTTCCTAATAAATGATACAAATTATATAAAAAATCCTGGAAGTTATTCATAAATAAAATATGTAATCAATTGAATAATAGTAGTTTTTGGTAAAAATACAAATAAATATACATATATTTGTCAGTTAAGATATAGACTTGGCCCTAATATATAGATTGTTTAAATAATTGATAAAAAGAAAAAATGAAAACTCTTGCTTTGAGCTTATTACTTTTGACTTCTTTTTTAGGAGATATAGAAGATAATGAAAAACAACTTTATAAAAAGGCTACTGCCGCTTTTGAAAAGGGTAATTATGAGGAGGCAATACTTAAATATGAGGAATTGACTGCTATGAATAATACCAATAGTGAATATCATTTTCTTACAGGACTCTCTTACTATAAATCGAGAAAAGATTTAGCTAAGGCTGTAGAATATTTTAATAGTACTATTGATACTTTTGATGGAGATACTATTGCTGAGACTTATTATTATCTAGGGCGTTCATACAGAGAACAAGGTGAGTTTACAAAAGCAAAAGCAGCTTTTGAAACCTTTGAGCATTTTTTAAAAGATAATGACGATGGGAATGCACTACGTACAGAGATAGAAGTCGAATATCAATGGGTTGAAAATGCCCTAGCGCATGAAGAGCGTTTGAAAAATGGCTTACGAGTTGAAGACATGAGTAGTGATTTGAATAGTGTATATGGTGATTATGCTCCTGTTTATGTTGAGGAATTAGATTTGTTAGCATTTACTTCAAGAAGACCTGGTGTCTCAAATGAGCTTGCTTTTGACAATAAATATTATGAAGATATATACTTTTGTAAGCGAAGAGATAGCAATTGGGTGTTATTATCTGATGAAGAACATGATTTTATTTTTGATATAGAAAATACCGATGGACATGATTCTTACATTGCCTATGAAAGTCAGAAAGACTTATACATTTACAGAGAGAATAAAATTTTTCAGCAGCGTTATGAAAATGGAGCTTGGACAACATTAAGTGAGTTTGAATTGGTTAATGATGGTTCTAAGCATACCCCAAGTGTTTCTTTTTCACCAGATGGTAACGTCCTTTATTTTGCTCATAAAGAAACTACAGGTGAAGGAGGAAAGGATATTTATTTCGCCAGAAAAAATGAGAAAAATGAATGGTCAAAGCCTAAAAATTTAGCAAAAGTGAATACGCGTTTTGATGAAGACGGGCCATTTGTTTCTAGAGATGGTAAAACATTATATTTTTCATCAAAAGGTCATAATAGTATGGGGGGATTTGACTTCTTTAAGTTGGATTTAACAGACGAAAATGCTGAACCAGTTCGTATGCCTGAACCATATAATTCATTAGCAGACGATATTTTCATTGATATTAGTAATGATGAACGCCATGGATTTATTTCATCAAATAGGAATGGTTCAATAGGGGATATGGATATTTTTGAAATTTTCTACAAACCTTATCAAACGAAATTTGAAGGATTGGCTGTTTATGAAAATGATCAAACACCAGCAGCTGCAGAAATTATTATCATCGATAAAACAACTAACAAAGAGGTGACTCGAATTACTCCTGATCCTAAAACAGGAAAATATGAAGTTGTTTTAGAGAATAGTAAAACATATGTGTTTAATGTAAATGGAACAGAAGATCATCAGGCATTTTCAAACGAATTAGTTGTTCCTGAGCAAGAAAGAGATATCAATTCAATTCAATTAATAGCGTTGAAAAAAATAATGAATGAAGAAGGGCAACACAATGCTAATGTGCTTGCAATAACTTCTGACTTTGATAATAATGCCAATACCATTTCTATAGAGAATCAACCAGAATTTAAAGCAGAAAATGAGTTGGTAAATGTGATTCTAGATACTATTCCAATTGAGCTGTTTAAAATGGCTGATGCTAATTTTGAACGCTTTTTTGGGTATAACCAAAATGAAATCACAAATGAAGCTCGTTTTAATACCTTTTTAGCGAATTTAGAAAAAGCTATTAAACAGGAGAGCAAGATTGTGATAGAAATAGAAGCTAGTGCTTCAAAAGTTCCTACTCGTACATTTAGAACCAATACTAGATTGGCAAAAAGAAGAGCTGAAGTTCCTCGTAAGAAAATAGAAGCTTATTTTAAAAGTAAAAATATTGATATAAGCGAAGCTATTGTTTTTAATGAAAACTGTAAAGTACAAGGACCTAGTTACAAAAATGACTTTGAGAAAAATAGATTGATGTATGAGCAATTCCAATTTGTAAAAATTAGAGTGACTAAAGCTAATTAATAAAAAGAACCTTGATAAAGAATCGCCTCTAATGAGTCCATTAGAGGCTTTTTTATGCAAAAAAAATCATCAACATATCAGTTTTACAATCATTTAGAAAACTTACTGGGAGTACAGTGTGATGAAACCGTTGAGTTTATTCCTTATGAAAGCTATAATACTAATGTCGTTTCCAATAAGTTTAAGGTATATCAAGACTGGTGGGTTGCAAAACCAGAGGTAGTTGTCTCAAAGATTAAAGCATTAATGGGAGCTAGTGATCGGATTTTTGCCCGAAAAACCAAACTAAAAAAGATTGATAAGCCTACTGCCAATGCCTTTTTAGAGGAAAACCATATTTATGGAACAACCAAGGCCAAACATAAAATAGGCTTGTTTTATAAGAATGATTTGGTTGCTGTAGCAACTTTTTCAGCTCAACGAAATTTAGCTGTAGGGCGTTCTTCAGAATTGATTCGCTTTTGTTCTAAAAATGGAACGGTAATCGTAGGGGGATTAGATAAGCTTCTGAAATATTATATCAAAGAATATTCCCCAGATCATATAATGACCTATGTAGATAAAGATTGGGGGAGTGGTGAGGCATTTTTGAATTTAGGGTTTGAATTGACTTCTGAGAGAGCGTTTAATCGATATACTGTTGATAGAACCTCAGGGAAAAGAATGTTGCTTACCGGTAAGAATGTAGCTAATGGACTGTCAATAAAAAATAGTGGAAGTTCAAAGTTAGAGTTGATTGTATGAATGCTGTTGTGCATTTATTACGAATAAACTTTGTTCCTCAACTAAATCACTTTTAAAGTATCGAAGTTAAGTTAATATTTAGAATGTGAAGTATACTGCTGCTTATGAAAATAAGCATTTAGTATTGGATATAAGGGAGGTTTTATAGTTGTTTATGTTTTGCGTATTAATACCTGTTTTTTTATTACGAGTATTTCTACGCTAATTTTTTTTGTACTCATTATTGATATTTGTAGTGTAATAAAAGAGCAATAGAGTAGCTACTATTTTTTCGTTACAAAGGCGTAATCTGAAAAGCCTATTTAAACAGAGTAAGAACAAAAAAAAAATTATGACAACTTACAACATTGATTTTAGAAATGAGACAGGAGACACTTGGACTTTATGTGTGTATCAAAAACTTCCAGATTCACCTGGTTTAGATAGTGTATCATGGAAACAAACGACAGTGCCAAAAAAAGGAGAGTCAGGAGTTGAATGGAACATCCAATACCTAGCTTGCTTAGCAAATTACAAGCAAATAGGTGGAAAAGGTGTGTATAAATCAACACAAAAGTTAGATACTAACCTTGGCCAAAAATGGAAGTGTGAATTTAAAGATGATGTTCAACAATTGTTTCAAGATGGATCTACAACTGAAGGGCAATTATTAATCACCAATAAATCTGAGCGTTTGGCGAATTTAGCCATTGGTATGGATGGTGACATCGCTTTAGTAAAAAAAGATGTTTATAGTGGAAATAGTGCGCAGTTTACTGCAAAACCTAAGTATTATGTTGCATTATTTAACAACTTAGAAAAAGGAGAGGTGATCTCTGGAAATCAGGTGCATGGACCATTAGAAGTCGTTTTTGAAGGAGGTCAAACTTCAAAGGAGTATATAGCAAGAATTGAAGGTGAAAAATTCATCTTTGAAGAAGCAGGGTCATCAAACGCTCTTGAAGCGCCACTTGCTCAAGTTAATGAACGAATTAAAAGTTTATTGGCTAAATAAATAGCATTAATGATCAAGTCACCTCTAAAGCATTAGAGGTGACTTTTATGTTTCATTAATTGAATTTGGATTCAACAAAAAATAAAATTATGGACATCTCAACAAAAGATATGTTGTTTGCAATGCAACAGCACAACCTCGTATATAATTATAATTTTCTTTATTATAGCAATAAAGATTCAAATGATATTGTGGGGTATAATCACCCTGATGGTTGGTTATATCAAGATAAAGGAGCAAATGCTGAAATTGGGTTTGATGAAGGAACTGGTTCCTGTCTTATTCAAAAGAGTAGCGACGATACTATGATGACCTTTAAACAAGTGATTAGTGAATTCCCAAGATGGGAAGCCAAGCTCTTAGGTCAAAAGGTAAGCACATGTTTTGTTGTTCAGAACCCGTCTTCTGCTACAGTAGATTTTGAATTGACTTTTTACATTAGCGATGGATGTTCAACAAGTACTAAAACAATAGTGTTAAAGTCAGGTGAGCAAAAAAAGATAGCTCTTGAAATCAATATCGATCAAGAGGCAAAAAAACTTGAGATTCATCTTGAATGTTCTACGCCTAAAGCAATTATTTATGTGAATAGAGTTTACGCAAATATAGGGGAGGTTGCATTAGAGAATTTACCCTGTATCGTAAATGGGATAATTGGTGAAAGGAAACAGTATGTAGCGACAAATAATGCTCCTGCTGAAGAACTTTCATTGTGTAATGGAGTACTAGAGTTAACAGATAAATATACACGCTTGAGGTCTGTAATTAACAACAGGTTTGGAATCAACGATGAAACAAAGAACCCATATCTAATTAATATGGGGGGATACTTTAGCAGAGCATGGGATAATGGGAGTGGAATTGACCCCGATGCAGCTGACAGAACCTCACCAGAAAAAGGTGTCATAAAAGGAGATAATGTAAGTACATTAGAAAAAGATATTTTTCTTAAACATCATCATGGACTTAATTTCTCATTTGATAAGCCTATTCCTACAGGAAAAGAAGGAACTGCTACAGTTGTAAATACGGCTACTAAATCGACAACAGAAGATGAGTCGGAGGGAAAAGAAACAAGACCTATTAACATTGCTGAGCTTTATACAATTAAATGGGCATAATTAGCTTATGCTTTTAATACATTAACAAATAATATTACAAAAATGAGTGTACAAGTAACCAATAAAGATATAGTCCTTTTAGGACACGGAAGCTATCCTGGAGGAGCAAAAAATACCAAACTTCCAGAAGAAATCGATTTATACATCTTACAACCCGTAGGATATACATTAATGACAGATGTAGCCGAAGCTTTAATAAAGCAACAGCTAATTTCAAAGCTGGTTTTACACCACGAAAATAGTGGGAAAGATGAGTTGATTAATCCTCCAATGGCTGTATATAAAGGAGGTGATAATGCCCCTGACTTAACCTTATATGATTTAGGTAGTCTTTCTGATTGGGGAAGAAGAGTTATAGGGAGTAAAAAGAATGTTGTAACTGTAGGGGAAGCTACTTTGTTATCTGAATTAATTCGTTCGAATGAAAAAATTCAAGAAGCAATCAAAGCTTTACCTAAAGGTGAAAAATTAAAATTATATTGGTCAGCATGCGCGAGTCAAGTATCTGGAAATAGTGCGAGTTTGCCAAAATAATTTTATGACATAGCTTTCAAAAACGCTTAATCATAGAATTAAGCGTTTTTGTTTTAACCTTTATAATTGAATGAGTGCATGAAATTGATTAGAGTATAGCTCTATTCTGGTGGATTTATTGTTTTGTCCAAATCGAACCATTTTTAGTACTAAACTTCAATAAAAATCCTTTTTGAGTCAGTGTGTTCAGTACTTGTTCTGCTTGGGCTCTAGGAGTCTCTGATAATTCTGAAAACTCACGTGCGGTAAGAGATTTAAATTTAGAAAAAAGTGTTTCCCAATCTTTGTCGTAAGTGTTTTTTACAATTGTAGGCAATGCCTTTTGTACAGCAGCTTCATAATCAGTATATGCTTTCGCACCAAAAATCATTTCTTGAACGCCTGATTTATTGATGAAAATTAAGGTAGGGAATCCTCTAACTCCATATTTTCTGGCTAGCTCCAGGTCTTCTTGAAACAAAAGGAGCGCTTTTCCCAATATATCTTTTTGGAGTTGTTTCTCATCCAAACCAACACTTTTTGCAGCTGTTAAAAGATGTTCTTGTTTTGAAATATTAACCTTTTTGAGAAAGACCATTTCTCTAATTGCTCTTAAGAATAACAATGCCTTTTTAGAAGATTGAAGCTGTGCTGCTTTAAAAGTAATAGATGGAGGATAAGATGAATCAAGCGGATCTTCTAGCCACACATCGCCATCAATAGGCATATCATAGTATGCACTCACTTCATCCCAATGGTGTGCTACATCGGAAGGTTTGCTAATACCGCCACTATTATAGCTCCAATCGGGTAATAGACCACCCATTCTATATGTTATATCTAGCTGTTCGCCATATTCTAATTTTAATCTTTTGAGTTGAGGCTCTATACCCCAGCAGGAAGAACAAATAGGATCGGTAAAGTAGATAATTTTTAATTGTTGCTCAGTTAATTGAACTTCATGGTTTGAAGCCGAATCATTTTCAATGTGATAGTCAACCTCACAACTCCCCGTTTGAGGATCGCACAAGAGGGGATTATTCGATTGGGATGTTTCTTTGGTGTTCATATTTTTCGTATTCGAATATTCTTGACAAGCTGCCGTATACCAAGCAACAATTAATAGCATCAATAGCTGTATTTTTTTTAGCGTATATATGTTGGTGGTCATTATATCTTCTCTAATAAAGAGGTTATGGAGTGATAAAAGTTAATAAAACCTATCATTTTCGCATCGATGTCTATGCCAATGTTGTTCTAAAAACGTTTTAAATAATTTCAAGTCTTTTAAAGCGGGACTAGGCTTATATTCTCCGCCATAGGGAGTATCACCCTTACAAATCATTGTAGAACCTCTCAATGCATATTTGTTTTTACCCTCATACATGATTATTTTCATGGTCCCTGGATCCATTCCTCCTCTACAAATTAAGACATAAGGTATTGAGACCTCAGTAATTCCATCATGATCTAAATCTGTGATAGTGGTTGCTTTGGGAACAAACCCTGCAAACCAATCGACACCAAAACATTCGTTATAGTCGTATATTCTCCATGTTTTATGGTATTTTTTTTCTCCTTTTGGTTTGGTAAACAAATAAGCATAGATTTCTGCTTTGTCTTGGAGCATATAGGTAGTAGCTCCTTCTTCATAGTCTTTCCATAGGAAGTGTCCAGTTACAGTTTGAATTAAGATATGCTCTCCTTCATTATCTTGCCATTGTAACGCCTCAACTACACTGCCTCTAAAATCTAAATACTTTGGAATATCATCGTAGTAAATAGTATCTATAGCTATTGATCGGTCAGAGTTTTCTTGATCCCATATTCCCAGCCAAACATCAGGTTCTAAGGATCTAAACTTTTCTTGATGCTCTTTGGTTTGCCCCAAAATAGAATGGGCTATTAATAAGAGAATTACAGTGATTTTTAGTTGCATAAAATAGATTGCAGAGTAACCAGTTAAAAGTTTGTGGGGGAATGACTTTTTTTATTCCATAACTCCTAAAAGTTATGGAATAAAAAAAACAGTATTAATCTCTATAAATTTCAGTTCCGTTATACTCACCGTTTAGCGCTTTAGTAATCTCACCTGGCTGAGTTCCATTGATAATGACTAATCGCTTTACAAAACGTGATCTTTTAAGGTAGTCCAATACGGCTCGTTCAACAACTAAGTCACCTAAGTCCATTTTGATTAAATCATCCACATGAATCTTAGGGATAAATTCAGCTTTTGGATTTTTCTTGGGATCTTCAGTAAATAAACCTTTTTCATCTTTGATAAAAAACACCGTGTCAGCGCCTAGAGCTTCTGCTGTGAAAAAAGCTCCTGCATCTGTCCTGTGAATAGGAATAGACCCGCTATCTGGTATATCTTCCCAAAAACTATAAGGAGGCATTCCTGGCATAATTGGAATACAGCCCATTCTTAAAAAAAGTGGTATTTTTTCAAACTCTAAATGATCCAAAAATATACCGCCATCTTTTGCCAGTAACATTTGGAGCATTCTAGCATTTTGTACAGTAACAGCACCACCTACCTCTGCTAATACTCCCACAGGCATATTTAAGTCAATGGCAACCTGATAGGCATGCCTTGCTCTCGTTCCTCCACCAGAAGTGATGATTATTTCGTGTTTTTTTCTGTTCTCTACAAGTTCATTTAAAATTGGAAAAACAGCTTTTCGACCTCTATCGGTAATGCTTTGCCCTCCGATTTTCATGACAACTGCTTTGGGATATATTTTTAAGTCATTTTGATAATTTCTTTCAGCATCAGTTAATGCTGTATGCATAAAATGGCTTAGCTCGTTTAATTTACTCATAGCTCTTCTTTATAAATTATCGTTCCAACATCTTCTCCGTTAATAGCTTTTGTAATGTTTCCTTCAACCAGACCATTTACAATGTGAATTTGCTTAATGTGCCTTGCTTTGGCTAGCATTTCAATAACCATTCTATCTATAATTAAATCTTCAAAATCGCCAGATAAAATTTCTTGCGCAGAAATCCTTTTGATGAATTTAGCATCTTTATGTTTGACTGGATCTTTATCATAAAGTCCCTCTTGATCTCTTACAAAAATCATAGATCTGCCTCCAAGTCCTTCAGCCGTCATATAAGCTCCAAAATCAGCCCCACTTTCAGGCAGTACACCTTTTTTTGCCGGTCTCTCCCAGTAGTGATGAGGAGGGTTACAAGTTAAAATTGGAATCATACCCCCTTCAAGGTAATGTGGTAATTCTGCATAACCATCTTTGGCTAGTCTAATGGCACCGTGTTTAGCCATTAAAGAATAAACCATATTAGCGTTTTGTTCCTCAACTGCACCAACAACCATCGCTAAGCCTCCTATAGGTAATCCAAAATCTAATCCAATTGCCATAGTATGGTCTACTCGAGCACCACCGGTAACGCCCAATACAAATTTGTGTTTACCTTTTAATGCTACAACTTCTTCGATGACTGGAAATAATGCTTTTTTCCCTCTGTCAATTATACTCTTTCCCCCAATATTAATAAAATTAAGATAGGGAAGTATAGCTACTTCATTGACGACTTCAGAATCATTTAGTAGTTTTTTATCTACTAAAGATTCTCTCATAAATCTAGAGTTGAGGTGTGTTCTTCCCTCTTCATCTTTGATAAAATCACTCATTTATTTTTGTTTTCTCTAATAACTTTTTTGAAACAAACGCTGAACCACCTCCAAAAGCGGTTTGCGATATAATATAGGGCAAATATAGAAAATAAAATGGCTTAGGTAAGCCTAGAATCCACGCTAAAAAGAATTCTGTTGAAAATCTCAAAATACCAGCAAAAACACCAGTAATGATAAGATGAATAAGTTTGTTTTTATTAGGGAAAATACTAAAGAAAAGATCAAAGAATAATCCAATAATTGCAAATTGGAATATACCAAATGGTCCATACTTCCCAAAACCTAATAGAAAATGAATAATACCTGAGGTTAGCCCTATTTTTAGTCCTGAAAACTTTTGTGCAGATTTTTTGATCCCGTATATAAATACTGGGAAAATTAAAATGTTTTTATGGCCAGGTGCTAAAGGTAATCCTGGAGCTATTTTGACCATTCTAATAAGTGTAATCGTTAAGGCTGCTTCAGCAATACTATTGTTAGAGGATTTTAATTTAGCTCGTGCTGACTCATTTTTTGCTCTGATTTTATCGGGTAAGTTTCCTACCTTTCCTTTAAGAGCATCAAAAGCGGAAGTACTTTTATTATTGTCTTTTTCTTTTCGATTTTTGCCTTGTCCTTTTTTCTTTTTCTGTTTTTCTCCCAGTACAATTTCAATGATTTCATTAATGGATTCAGATGTGGAACTCCCCAAGCCAAAAGATTTTAGCCCATGGGTAAAATCAGACTCTTTGGTGGTTAATCTTACAACTTGTGTAATCATTAACATCGTTACAACTTTTCCAGCTTTGAGTATACCATCTATGATACCATCATAACTAACAGCAATTGTAAACTTTTTAATCTGTAGAATAGGGAAATCATTTTCTCCAGTGAAAGCAGACATTAAAAAAATAAGTAGCAAAAACCATTTTACTTTATCTAAAAACTTGAAGGATTTCTTTTGCTCTGTTTTTATCAATAAAAACAAGAGTAAGTTGAAGAGGAAAAAAAAGCTTAAGAAAAGATAGTTGTTAAATATAAAAACACCACAGCCTCCAATAAAAATGTATAAGATTTTATAAAAAGAAGGGATTTTCATTTTAAATAGGTATAAATAGTTCTATTACTTAATAAAGAAGATTTTAACAGGTCAATAGAAAAGACAAATATATAGTATTGAGGTTATATATCATTATTGATTAATGATGAAGTTGTCTAAATTTATTTGTTGAAAATCTTTTAAATAATTGATAACAAAAGGTGTAATAAATTTACGATCAACGTTTATTGTTTTATTAGACAATGAGGAGGACACTAATTGCCATTAAGACAAAACCAACTACTTTTCTTGTACTCAATTTTTCTCCTAAAAATAGCTTTGAAACAATAGCGACGCAAATTACCCCAGTACAAAGGTTTATAGCTCCCATTTCACTAGGTTTGTATATGCCTGTTCCCAAACGTGTAGCGAGTACATTTAATAAGTATTCTGGTAGAACCAATAGCCAACTTATAAGCAAAGCAATAATCAGTTTTTTATCTTTAAATTTGATGTGCCCCAACCAAGCAAAAGCCATCAAGATACTAGAGATAAACAACATTAATGGGACTAAATAAATTTCCATAATTAATTGTTGTTGTTATTAGATGGAGAAGACTTTGGCTCTGAGATTAAAACCATAGCGACTATCATTAATCCAAACCCAATATATTTTTGCATTGTAAGTTCCTCTCCTAAGATAAAATGAGAGACTAATGTGATAAAAACAACCCCAGAAGACAAGTTAATTGCAGCCATTTCACTAGGTTGATATAAACCAATGCCCCAACGAATCGCAGTAACATTTAAAATGTATTCAGGAAGAACTAAAAACCAAGCTAATAAAGTCGCCATTGTAAAACTCAAATCATCTTTATATTTGAGATGACCAAGCCAAGCTAATGCCATTATTGCACTGGAAAAAATTAACATTGCAGGTACTAAAAATAACCTGGGCGTATTTTTTTTATTCATATTAGTGTAGGGGAATAATGAAATGAGTATGATTGCAAAAATAGGTATTTTAACTTAAAAGTTCCCTGTAGTATTCCCGAAGTAAATAAAGATTAGTCTAAAAATTTGATATTTAAATAGTTGTCGTTGTCTTTTTTTTATCGAACTAATATGGTTTTCTATATCTGTAAGGGTAGTAAAAGTGTTGCTTTTTAATAAAATGATTAGATGTAAATCTGTTGGTTGGATGGGAATGAACTGATAGACAGTGTATTATGCTGGTAGTTGCGTTAGTTTGCCAACGTTGTACTATCGAATAGTGAAAAGATATTGTGAGTTAATTTCAATTTTGATAAATGGAGCTGTATATTTGTATTCAGAAATAATGAAAAGAGTACAGTATTTAGAATACTAGTTTTCTTTTCTTCCAACGTAAAATTTGTTTGAACGGAATATTTAGAGGGAAAGATTGGTTGGTTTGAGCATTCTATATTAAAATAATTATTGAAGAATTCTACTTAAAAGTTTGATGAAATTATTGTTTATAACGCTATTGTCTGTTAGTCTTTTTTCTTGTTCGAATTTAGTTTCTGAACAGCAAAAATTGAATATTGCAGTGGCAGCAAATATGAAAGTAGCAATGGATTCAATTGTACCTATTTTTAATGCTAAAACAGGGATTAATTGTCAATTGTATACGAATGCTTCGGGGACTTTATGTTCGCAGATAGAGCAGGGAGCTCCTTATGGAATTTTTGTTTCTGCTGACAATAGTTATCCAAGGTATTTATTTGAAAAAGGACTAGCAAATAAACCAAAAGTATACGGGCTAGGAACGTTGGTGTTGGTGTTGCGTCCAGAAGTAAATATTCAAGCTTTAGATCAAACGCTTTTAAGTTCAGAGGTAAAGAAAATAGCCTTAGCTTTTCCTGATAATGCCCCTTATGGTAAAGCAGGAGAGGAGGTTTTAATCAATCTTGGCTTAAAGGAGCGCTTACAAAGTAAAGTTGTAATTGGAGAGAGTGTAGGCCAGGTCAATCAGCTTTTTGCTTCTAATGCTGTAGATGCTGCTTTTACAAGTTATTCGTTTTTAAAATCGTATCAGAAACCAGTGAATTACATTGAAATAGAGCAGTCTCTTTACTCTGAAATACGTCAGAGCGCTGTGTCTATTATTTCTGAAAACAATGAAGCTGAAAATTCTAGAGATAAATTTATGAATTTTTTAACCACAAATGAGTGCTTACGTATTCTTGATTTTTATGGTTATCGTCAACATAAATGATGGATTTAATCCCAATATACATAACATTAAAACTAGGAGTGCTTACAACGTTAATTCTACTGTTGATAGCTATTCCTTTGGCTTACTTTTTTGCTTTTAGTAAATGGCGCATTAAAGTGCTCTTTGAAAGTTTAATAATGTTGCCCATTGTATTGCCTCCAACAGTATTAGGGTTTTATTATTTAAGCTTTTTGGGCCCTAACTCAGTAATTGGGATGTTTTTTCAGGATTATTTTGGCTTTTCATTTGCTTTTTCATTCGAGGGGATTCTTTTCGGCTCCATTGTTTATTGTCTTCCTTTTATGATCACACCTATTACAGAAGGGTTTAGAGCTATTCCTAAAAACCTACTTTATGCTGCCGATACCATGGGGAAGTCTAAAATTAGTATTTTAACTAAAGTGATGCTCCCCTATATTAAACAGTTTCTGTTAAATGGTATTATGTTAACTTTTGCTCATACGTTAGGTGAATTTGGATTGATCTTAATGATTGGTGGTAAAATGGAAGATACAAGAGTTGCTTCAGTCGAAATATATGATCAAATGAATATGTTGAATTTTGAGCTAGCTGGGGATTATGCATTGGTATTGTTGCTGATTAGTTTTTTACTAATTTTTATTATTAACTTAACAAGGAAGAAAAGTGGACAATTACATCACAATTAATACCTCCGTCAATTTTAACTCTGGGAATAGAGTCGTTGACCTTTCTTTCTCACATCAAATAGCTATTGGGAAAATAACTGGTGTATATGGACCCTCAGGAGTAGGGAAGTCTAGCTTTTTTAAACTGATCTCTGGAATTGTTAAACCTGATAAGGGGGAAATAGGAGTTGGAAATGAAGTCTGGTATTCATCTGCAAAAAAAATAAACGTTTTGCCTAGAGATCGATCTGTAGCTTTTGTATTTCAAGATTATAACTTATTTCCTAATATGACGGTTTATCAAAATTTGTTGTATGCGTCTTCAAATAATGAAATTCCACCATTTATTATGCAGTTAGCTAATCAGATAGGTGTTGAAGAATATATGTATAGTTACCCGTCTGAACTATCGGGAGGACAACAACAAAGAGCAGCTATTTTAAGAGCCTTTGCTCAAGAATCGAAGTTAATTTTAATGGATGAGCCTTTTTCTTCTTTGGATGATGAAATAGCAATGAGTTTGATTGAAATTATTAAAAAAATGGTTCAAGAAAGGCAATTGACAGTAATCGTAGCTTCACATAGAAAAGAGGTACTGATAAACCTAGCAGATGATGTATTACTATTTAAGATGGATGGTAAGCATCATCTACAAAAGGTAACAGAGGCGTTCTGTTAATCACCAAGGGATGGTTACTTTGTAGGCTGTTTTTTCTTTTACTAGGTACAGTCCTAAAAGGTTTTCTGAATTTTTTATTTTTTTGACTTTCACTGGGTCAAAGCCTACCCGTTTATTGATGGTTTGCCCTTGAGGTAGCTTTATCATAAAAAGAAGAGAAGGGGTTGTTTCAAATGATTGGGGATTGCCTTTTTCTGAAATCAATAATAATTCTATTTTTCGCTCTAACTTTACATTGTAGCCAATAAATTTCTGAAACTTTCGTTCTAATTTTTCTTTGGGAATCATTGTTTTCGAACGTTCACTGAGTGCATTTAAATAGGCTTTATAATCTTTTTGAGATATAGCCTCATGAAAAGCTGTAAAAGCAACACATATTTTTTTTAACTCTTGACGGTCTATAGTAATAGAATCTTCATTATAGGTATATTTAACTTTAAATGGTTTAGCTTTAATCACCTTTTCTTGAGCTGAAATACCAGCTGTAAAAAAAAGGATAAAGAAAAATGCTATAATAGTACCTGTGGTACTTTTTACGATGAGTTGGTTTAGTGAAGTTCCCATAAGTTATATGCTTTGTCGAGAATGAATACTTGATCATCAATTGTTATGATTTCTCGATATTCATCTTTACCTATTCTATAATAATTAAATGAATCAAATGCTTTATTAGCAATTCCATTACTTAAAAATAATTGAACGCCACCTGCATCTAGTTTTCCTTGTTTTATATCGACATCAAAATTATTACCAATAATAACTAAATCGTCAATATTGTCATGATTAAGATCCTTAACAAGAGCACCATGTACTTCAGAAAATTGAGCCATTTTAGGTAAAGGTTGAGGTCTAAGTTTACTCCCGTTATTATATAGTGAAACCGAGTTTTTCATTTGTAGCTTATTCTCTTGATATTCTTTGGTTGGAAGTTGTTGTAAAAAGTCTGCCATAGTGCTTGTAGAATAATCCTTATATTTTGGGAAAATCTTTCTAAAAAGAGGGTTCGATTTTAATAGTTGATCTAAACTATGCTTACTGTAAGGTTGTTGGTCTTTATAATGATAAAAATGTAGTGCTTCAATTTTTTTCGATCCGAAAAAATCACCTGCAATTAAATACGCTTCTTTTTCTGGACTAACCTTGAAAAAATCATTGATACCTACGTTACCCGCAATTAAATCTTGTTGACCATCTTTATCTAGGTCTATTTTGTATAGGTCATTCCATATACCGTGGGTATTTGTTATACCTATTTGATCACTGATATCTACAAGTTTTCCATCTTTCCATTGGAGGGCTAATAAATTGTTCCATTCTCTGGCTATAATAAAAACTTCCTCTTTATTGATGAGGAGTTTTTCAATGTCATTACAAATACCCAATTGCCCTTTATTAGGGAGAAACTGATTGGTGAGTTGTAGACTATCAATATGATTAAATAATATAAAAGATTGATCTTCTAAAGGATAGCTGTTAGGTTTTGCACCTGCTAATACCAAAATATCTTTTCGCTGGTCATCATTAAAATCATGAATAAGAATACTAGACCCATTAGAGGTTATTTGGGGTAGAGGACTTTTTTTGAAATTACCTAAGCCATCATTGAGGTATAGTCTATCCTGATACATGGAGTCATCTGCCTGAAAAAGGTATCCTCCACTTACGACATAGAGGTCCAAATCACCATCATTGTCAATGTCTAACAATGCAGCTCCAGCATCACATTGATTGATGTCCGCTTGTATTGCAGGGTCTATCTTTATGTTGAAGTCTTTTTGACTAGTCTGAAATAATAACTTTCCAGCAACTCCACTTTCTCCAGTTATAAATAGATCTTCCAGTCCATCACCATTTAAATCACCTTTACAATAAGTAGGACCTATCGAAGAATTTTTTCTTGATAAAAGAGGTTCGTGTTTAAAGTCATTGTATGTTTTGATTGCTTCATGGTTTTCTAGTAAGGAAAAGACCTTCTCTAATTTAATAGGAGAACTTAGCTTTCTTTGAGGAGTATGCGTAGAAGAACCTAAGCTGTCAGTTAAATGCCAGTATCGATTTGACTCAGGTTGAATAATGACTTTAGGTGCGTTTCCGTTTTGAATAAAAACAACAGAATCTACAAGAGCATTATTTCCTAATCCAAAGTGTGCAATAGCATGGTGGCTTGACATGTAACCTCTGTAGGGATTAAGGTCTATCATTTGCTTTTTGCCATTTTGATAAACATATACTCTGCATTTGGTAGCATCACTCGTAAAAGCAATAAAATTATTTTTTAATAATTCAGATTGGTTTGCATAAATTGCTGCCGGTTGGTCAAGATTATTCCATATTAAATCTAAGTCCCCATCTAGGTCTAAGTCGGCATAAACACAACCGTTACTAAAAGAGGGAGCGTCTCCCCAATTTTGTTCAGAGATATCTTCAAATTCAAGGTTGCCATTGTTTTTAAACAAGTAATTTACTATAGGTGTAGATTGGGCATTGGCAATCATTTGCATTTGCCAATTACTACTTAAACCTCCAGAAGAACTAATAACACTTGCAGATCCATGTTTTACGTAATCTAAATCCGTAACGTCTCGATAATAACCATTCGAAATAAATAAATCTTTTAATCCATCATTGTCAAAGTCGGCTAAAATAGGAGCCCAACTCCAATCAGTATGGGACATGCCAACTGCTTGACCTATTTCAGCATAACCATTTCCATCGTTAAGATGTAAGCAGTTTCTTAGAATTTGATGACCTAAACCTCTTTTAAGCCCCAGATGATACATGTCATAAGTCGTACTGTTACTGAGTTGCTTCTGTCTGTAATTTCCTTCAGGTGTCATGTCTAGTGTTACGATGTCTAATAGACCATCGTTATTAAAATCACCAACTTCACATCCCATTGAGTTTTTAGACATGTGATCAAGGTAATTTTCAATCTGATCTTCAAACCCTCCTTTCTGGTTATTAATTAAGATTTGGTCTTTATCATTAAAATCATTGGCAACATATAAATCAAGCCATCCATCTTCATTAAGGTCTGCAGCAAAAACACCTAGCCCAAATCGATTGTTAGCGATACCAGCTTTTTGAGTGACATCTATAAATTTTCCATTTTTATTTTCATACAATCTATCAGAAGTATAGTTTACATCAGATTGTGTATAAGGGAGTGCTGCTCCTCTAATTGGTATAACAACTGCGTTTTTGAAATCTGTTCGATGATTTAAAACGTATAAATCTAAATCGTTGTCATTATCGTAATCAAAAAAAATGGAGTTGGTACAATAACCAGGATCATCTATACCATATTCTTTGGCTTGGTCTGTAAAAGTTAAGTCTTGGTTATTGATTAACAAAATGTTTCTCCGCTCATTTGGTGAAGCAGATTTGGATCTGCACATGTATATGTCATCATATCCATCGTTATTAATATCTACAAAAGAGACACCTGTTGTAAATCCTTCAAAAAATACTCCCGCTTTTTCGGAAATTTGTTCAAATTTTAAGTTTCCTTTATTTAAAAATAAACGGCCTCCAAAAAAGTTTCCTCCCATGAATATATCAGGTAGTCCATCGTTATTGATGTCTCCAATTGCAACCCCAGAACCGTTGTAGAGATATTCATAATTTAAGATGTTTGATTCCGCTGTTTCAATGAGCTGGTTCTCAAAGTACAAACCAGATTCATCTTTGTCGAGCTTTTTGAATAAAGCTTTCGTTTGATGAGTCTCAGGGGGCTCTTGTTGAGCAATCGCTTTTGTATTACTGTTCTCTTCATTTTGACAAGCCAATAGAGAAAAAAGGATAAGCAAGTATGGGAGAGTTGTTTTATTCATCTTCAAATTTTCTAAGAACAAATTCACCAATTAAGCTTCCCTGATCAACACCATTTTCTATTGCTGATCTAAAATGTATTCCTCCATAAAGTCTGCTCATGGCAGCTTCATCTCTAGCCTCGTTAAAGGAAGAGAAAGCTCTTGGTGCCATTCCAAATGCTAATTCAGAACTGTCAACAAAGGCATAATTTTCTCCAATATAATTGGTTAAAATTTTAGCAGAAACCCCAGAAATAACGCTGTGACCACTTGGGTATTCAGGGAAGTTAGGAGTGTATAATGGTATTTCCCAACTTTCATTAAAGTCTTTTTTTATTACAGTTATTGGTCTGATATAATTATAGTGATATTTAGCTTCCCAACAACTAATAAAACCATCGTAAATTCCCATAGATAGTACGTTGTATATTTTTAAGCGATCAGAAAATTTAAGCTTTTGATCTTGCATTGCATTTTGTGCAATTCTTAACCAATGTCCTCCAGGGGTTAGTTTCTTTTCAGCAACAGTAACATGACCTTGGTGTATAGGAACAAAAGGATTACAATCCCAGAATTTTGCTATGGCAATATGTGGATCATTGACCTCTTTTATACTAGCTGTTTTTTCTATAACTTCCATGAGTTCTTGATAAAAAAGACTGTTCTTATCCAAAGAATAGGGTGGTGGTGTAGGACATCTAAATTGAGATGCTGAGTCTAAACAAATAGTGGTTAAAACTTCCCAATGAGGTTCCAAAGCATTGGCGTATTCAGGAGGTGTAGGTATCCAATGTCCAACTTCTTGAAGTGGTTCATAAATCTTCATGGACCTTGTTTCTAGATAACCATCTGTTTGAATTTTTTTTATTATTTGTTGAGCTACAGCCTCTCCATATACTTTGACTTGATCAATTGATTCTTGACTATATCCTGATCGTAGAAGGTTTTGTTCAAAATTACGCACACCGTTTTTTAGATAAGTGTTGGTATAAACAAGTTCTTGACTAACGTGGTAAAAAGCGAAGATTGAACTAGCACTTGATTTAGCCTTTGATTTAATAGCTTTACTATCCACTGAATCTAGCACATAACCTTTTTGGTTGGTGGCTAATTGATAACATTCATTGGCCGCTAAAAAAGGGTACATATATATTCTGGCAGCAACAGGAGGAGAGAAAAAGTCATCAATTATTGCAGAATCTAAACAGGAATGAGCTTTGCTTAGTTCAATTGAAAAATCGAATTGAATTGAGGAATGTTCCAGCTCTTTTTCTCGATGTTCTTCATTACTACAACCAACAATAATATTGGCGATAAAGAATAAAAAAATAAAGAGATTTTTGATGTTAGCCATAAGGTGTAAAGCGTTAATTATTGGAGCAAATATAGAATAATGCGTCGAAAATAGGTGAATTTAATAATCAAATTATTAAGTAGTATTCTCAGTGGAAATGGTGAAATAATAATTGTGCTTTTTTTTACAACAGTTTTTTATGTGTTTGCAACATTTTTTTAGTTGTTTGCAACAATTTTTTAGATAAATGACATAATTTGTATATGTTTGGACCGGTGAAAAATATTTAAATATGATTATATCTTTATTGAATTGCTGTAAAAAGAATGGATTACTCATTCTTGTTTTTTTAGCTTTTTTGGGAAATGAAATGAAAGCGCAAGTTCCGTCAACCTTGTATGCAGGATATCAAGGGTTTTCAGGTACGCCATCTCAAATTGATTTAATTGATACTGCTGGATTGGCTTTCTCTGTAACAAGTTCAATAACCGTAACATCTACCTTTGGACCTGTTCAAGGAGTTTATGGAATTTCACAACATCCATCTACTGGAGATGTTTATCTTTTGTATCAGTCAACTGGGGGAGCAGGAGCTCGTAGACTAGGGATCTTGGATTTAAATACAAATGTGATCGCTGATATTGGGAACAGTGGTAATTTAACAGATATTACTTTTACTCCTGATGGAACATTGTATGGGGTAATAGGGAATTTTGGAGCAACACATGATATAGTAACGATAAATCTAACCACAGCAGCAACAACATTTTTTATCTCTCCTGCAAGTGGAGACTGGGGAAATACACTAGGTTATGATCCTTATTCAGATGAACTTATTCACCTTTGTCAACCCAATCATATTGATAAAATAAATTATAGTGCAAGTACTCAAACTACGTTAAATGCAACTTCACCCCCAGGAGAAACACAAGCGGTAGCGATATTAAATTCTACAACAGCTTGGGTTCAAAATTATAATAGATTATATGAATTGAATACACAAACTGGTGCATATAATCTTGTGAATTCAAATGTTGGGAGGTATCATGCATTTGGGTTTATTGGAGCGCCTTGTTCTGAAACGACAAGTTCTTTTTCACAGACAGCATGTGGAAGTTATGTCGTACCAAGTGGAGATGAAACTTATACAAGTAGTGGTACATACATGGATACTATCGCTAATTCCGATGGCTGTGATAGTGTGATGACAATTACTGTAACCATCACCCCATTAGACAACGCAGGGTTTAATTATGGAGCAGCGTCATATTGTGTGGATGCTACCAATCCCTCACCAACGATAACTGGTTTGCCTGGAGGAGCGTTTACCAGCTCACCAGCGGGATTAATTATTAATGGAAGTTCAGGGGAAATAGATATTGCCTCGTCTACTCCAGGAAATTATACGGTGACTTATACGACTTCTGGAACCTGTCCGAATAGTTCTAATGTTTCTGTAACAATCAATGCTTTGCCAACCGTTTCTTATGTCGCATTAGCTGATTTATGTTTAAATGATGGTGTACAGGCTGGTTTAGGAGGAGGAACTCCTACGGGTGGTGTATATTCGGGGACAGGTGTTACTGATGATGGAAATGGGATGACATATTCTTTTGACCCATCGGTTGCTGGTATTGGTACACATACAATTACTTACGCTTATACAGATGTTAATGGGTGTGCCAATAATAATTCTGATAATGTTGAAGTGTTGAGTCTACCATCAGATCCGGTTGTTACTACACCGATTACTTCATGTTCTAGTCAAGATGTAATACTTACTGGTACCGGTTCTGGAACAGGAGATTTAGTTTTTTATGATAATACTTTTTCAGAAATAGGAAGAGTTACAATGGGAGGAGTCACAACACAAAACTTTAATCTTGGTCCTCTTGCTAATGGTTCTTATACCTATTATGTTACAGAAGATAACGGAAGCTGTGAATCTTCAAATGTATCAATAGCTGTTACTGTAGAAGATAATGTCAATCCATCTGCTGTATGTCAAAATATAAGTGTTTATCTTAATGCTTCAGGAAATGTATCAATTACTGCTGCAGATCTAGACGGAGGGTCAACAGATAATTGTGGAACTGTTTCGTTATCAGCATCAATGACATCATTTACTTGTGCTAATTTAGGAGCAAACAATGTTGTTTTAACAGTTACTGATGGGGATTCAAATACAGATAATTGTACGGCTGTAGTAACAGTGTTAGATACCATAGCTCCTGTTATTACTTGTCCAGGGAATCAGACTGAAAACCCAGATCTTTCGTGTAATTTTACACTGCCAGATTATACAGGGTTAGTTACAGTGACAGATAACTGTACAGCGTCTTCAGTGATTACTCAAAGTCCTGTAGCTGGAACTGTTATTGCTGGGACAACGACAATAACTATGACTGCAGATGATGGAAATGGAAATACATCAACATGTACATTTAATGTAATATTGAATGATGCTATAGCTCCAAATGCTGTATGTCAAAATATCAATGCATATTTGGATGGTTCAGGTAATGCAACTATTGTAGCAAGTGATTTAGACGGTGGCTCTACTGATAATTGTTCAGGGCTAGTTTTTGGAGCATCACAAACGGCATTTACATGTGCAGACTTAGGAGCAAACAATGTTATATTTACTGCTACAGACGGGAATGCTAATACAGATAATTGTACAGCCGTAGTAACGGTATTGGATACTGTTTCTCCTGTAGCAACATGTCAGAATGTTACGGTGTTCTTAGATGGTTCTGGTAACGCTACGATAACTTCATCAGACATAGACAATGGATCAACAGATAATTGCGGTGTCGCTTCATTGGTCGCTAGTAAAACAGCATTTACTTGCGCAGATTTAGGAGCTAATAATGTTACATTAAGAGTTACAGATGGAAGTGCTAATGTAGATAGTTGTATTGCTGTTGTAACAGTTGTGGATACTATAGCTCCAATTGTAGTATGTCAAAACATTAATGTTTATGTGGATAATTCAGGAAGTGTTACCATTCAAGCTACAGACTTAGATGGAGGAACGACAGATAATTGTGGAAGTGTTACTTTAAGTGCATCAGTTACATCTTTTAATTGTTCGCAAGTAGGAGCTAATAACGTAACGCTAACAGGAACAGATGGAAATGGAAATACTTCTAACTGTATAGCTGTTGTGACAGTAATCGATACTATTTCTCCTACTGCTGTATGTCAAAATATCAATGCTTACCTAGATAATCTTGGAAATGCAACTATTGCAGCACAAGCTATTGATGGAGGATCAAGCGATAACTGTAGTGGAGTATCATTTAGTGCATCAATTACATCATTTACTTGTTCTAATTTAGGAGCTAATAATGTAACGCTAACTGTAACTGATGGGGTAGGGAATACTGATAATTGCACCGCTGTAGTGACAGTCCTTGATACTTTAGCTCCAATTGTGACTTGCCCTGGAGATCAAACGGAAAATCCTGATGCACTTTGTAATTTTGTTTTGCCTGATTATACAGGTTTGGCTAGTGCAACAGATAATTGCTCTTCATCTCCTGTTTTAACCCAGAGTCCTGCAATAGGGTCAACAATTTCTGGAACAACAACGGTTACCATTACAGCAGATGATGGAAATGGAAATACATCGACGTGTACATTTAATGTGATTTTACAAGATGTAATTCCTCCAACAATATCTTGTCCAGGAGATCAAAATGTAGATTTGAGTACAGCTTGTGATTATACGTTGATCGATTATACTGGATTAGCTACCGTAACAGATAATTGCTCGGGAATAAGCATCTCACAATCCCCAGCTGTTGGGACAATTATCACCGCTACAACAACTGTTACTTTAACAGCAACGGATGGAGCAGGTAATACAGCTAACTGTACGTTTGATGTTATTCCTACAGATAATTTAGCTCCGTCAATAGTTTGTTTAGGAGATCAAAGCGAGTTTGTAGATGCTAACTGTGGATTTACTGTTCCTGATTATACTGCTTTAGTTACCGCTACAGATAATTGCTCATCTAATATTACATTATCACAAAGTCCAGTAGCAGGTACAGTAGTTGGAGTAGGAACTCAAGTAATCACGATAACAGGAACTGATGCTAATGGAAATGCAGGAAATTGTACATTTAATTTAAATGTAGCGGATAGCATTATACCAACAATTACTTGTCCTGTCGATCAAGTAGATAGCTTTGATGGTAATTGTGAATTTACTTTATTAGATTATACAGCATTAGCAATTGTTAGTGATAATTGTGGAGCGCCTGTTGTTACTCAAAGTCCTGTTGTTGGAACTGTAGTAACTGCTAATACGTTGATTACTTTAACTGTTGATGATGGAAATGGAAATACTGTTAACTGTTCATTTAATCTAAGTTTGAATGATACAACCAAACCAGTTGTGAACTGTTTAGCTGATGAAGCCATTTATTTGGATGAAAACTGCCAGGTACTATTACCAGATTATACTCAAGAAGGAACAATTTATGATAATTGTGACGATAATTTGAGTATATCGCAGACTCCTAGCGCTGGTAGTGTTTATGAGAAATTAGATACAGTAGCTGTTACTTTGATAGCTGAAGACGCTAGTGGTAATATTGATTCATGTACTTTTAATGTTAGGGTTGATGCTGACGCTAATAGTGGTTGTATAGATGATTTAATTGTAAGTGATTTAATTACACCAAATGGTGATGGAAAGAATGACCAATGGATCATTAATGAAGCAGCCTACATTGAAGGGTGTCAAGTGATTGTTTATAATAGATGGGGAAAACAAGTGTTTGAGTCAATTAATTATGACAATACTTGGGAAGGAACCTATATGGGGAAACCATTGCCTGATGGGGCGTACTATTACGTGATTTTATGTGGTGGAGAGGTTAAGTATAAAGGAGATTTAAGTATTTTAAAATTGAAGAAGTAAGTACCATTAAAAAAGTGTAGATTATGAAATTAAGGTTAATAATTATAACAGTATTAGTAGTATGGGGAGCTTCTTCAATTAATGCTCAACAACTACCAGAATCGAATTTGTATACATTTAATAAGTATAACATTAATCCTGCATACTCAGGCTATAATCAGTGTTTGGAGTTATATGGTAGTCATTTAAATCAATGGGTTGGGATTGATAGGGCTCCTAATACCAATTTCTTTTCCATTCATTCGGGTATAGGTGAAAATATGGGAATAGGAGGAGGAGTGATTTTAGATCGAGCTTCTTTTATTAGTAGATTTTCAGCTAAAGTTTCGTACGCCTATAAAATAAAGTTAGGAGAGGAGCATAATTTAAGGTTTGGCCTTTCGGCTGGTCTATTTCAAATTAACTTGGATGCTACAAATGCAGTTGTGAATGATGTAACAGATGAGATAGTAAGTAATGGAGCTCAAAGTGGAGTCAATTTTGATTCAGAGTTTGGACTTTTTTATAACTTGAAAGGTTTGGAACTTGGGGTTTCAATTCCTCAAGTTTTTGAAACGAATGCTGAACTTCAGTTTGAGGGGATGGATGGCTTTAGTAGTAAAAGGCATTTTGTTGCTTATGCTGGATATGATGAGGAATTAAATGAAAAATGGAGTGTTGAACCATCGATGCTATATAAAACAGCGCAGTCTGGTTTGAACCAATTTGATTTCAATGGAATGGTAACCTATAATAAAATGGTGTCTGTTGGAGCTGGTTACAGAACGCATGTTGGTGTAATTGGAAGATTAGGATTAAATATAAAGGACTTTGTTTATTTAGGATATGCCTACGAATTTTCAGGAGCAAATATATCTTCTTATTCAACAGGTTCACATGAAATAATGTTAGGAGTTAAGTTTTGTAAGACTCCTCAACTAAAGAAGCCAAGTGATTTAGAAAAGGCTATCGTGGAAGAAATACCTGAACCTGTAAAGTCAGAACCTGAGGTAATAGTTCCTGTCGAAAAAGTTTCTCCTCCTCCTGTATTGAAAGAGGAAAAAGAAATAAAGCCAGAGCCAATAGTGGTTGAAGAGCCTAAGTTAGAAGAGGTGAAACCAGAACCTATTGAAAAAGAGTACCAAAATATTTCTTTTGAAAAGCCTATGGATATATTGTTTGATTACAATGTTGGAAATCAATTTTCAAATGAAAGTATAGTGGTGTTAGAGGGAATTGTTAAGGTTTTAAAAGAGAACCCTGAGTTATCTGTATTAGTGAGTGGACATACTTGCGATATCGGTTCTGAGGAGGGAAATCTAAAAGTCTCTAAAAATAGAGCAAATCAGGTTATGGACTACTTTGTTAAAAAAGGTATTTCGGGAGAAAGAATTAATGTAGAAGCTAAAGGTGAAACACAGCCAAGATACCCAAATACTTCTGAAGAAAATAGAAAGAAAAACAGAAGAGTTGAGGTTGTTTATCAAGGGAAGTAACTTAGCCCCTTTAGGAAAAGAAAGTGAAAATAATTCGTTGAAGTGCTTTTGTGGTACTCGTTCCTTTGTATGGAATAGAAACGCTTATAGGAGATAAATTCTTCAGGCTTTACACTTAATTTTTCTTAAAAGATCACTTATTTTATTACTCCTAAGTTATGGATTTAGAATGTCCCTAGTTAATGTAATAGTATTTATGCTGTTTATTATTACATTAATTGAGACTATTCTATTGTGTGTTATACTATTTAGATTTGAAAAAAATAGATTCAACTTTATACATCGTTTTGTATTAAAATCTGAACAATATCATGCAATATTACAAAACACCTTTCTAGTTCAGGAAGAAGAGCGAATTAGAATAGCTGGTAATATTCATGATAATTTAATTGGTCAGTTATATCGAATTAAACTACTAAATAAAGATAAAAGACTAAGTAAACTTTTAAACCAGAGTATTCAAACAGCACGTCATATTTCTCACGATCTCTCTCCGCCTTTAATAGAACGGCTTGCTTTTCAAGATATCGTGTATGATTATGTTTCTCCAATTCAAGAAGAGTTGAATATCCAGTTACATTTCTTAGTTATTGATCATACTATTTTATCTAATTACTCCAAGCTTAACTTGTATAGAATATTACAAGAGTTAATTACAAATTGTATTAAACATGCTCAAGCCGATATGTTATACATCCAGTATAGAGTTTCTAGGCAGTACATTTGTTTAAGAGTTGAAGATAACGGTGTAGGCTTTAAGAGTACCGAAAAAAAAGGAGCAGGTCTTCAGAATATTGAAGTGCGCAGTCAACTTCTAAGAGGAAGTTATCGAATGGTCTCTACTGTTAATAAAGGAACTAAATTTTTACTGGTATTAAAAAAATCCAACGATGAAAGATAAAATTGAATTGGCGATTGTAGATGATGATACAATAGTTGTACAGTTGTTAGGTAAATATTTAAAAGAAAAAGGTGATGTTATAATATGGTCTACTGCTAATTGTGGGAATGACTTTATAAAACAATTAGAAAAAAACAACACTTTACCTGATGTAGTTCTCTTGGATTTAAAAATGAAAAATGGTGAGGGGATAGAAGTGATGGATATTTTAAGAGTAACCTATCCTACAATTAAAATTATTGTCCTTTCCTCTTACTATAAGCCTTCTTTTTCTGGTCATTTATTACAATTGGGCGCTAATGCTTTTTTATCAAAAGAAACAGACCTGGATGAGCTGGTAACTATTGTTGAAAAAGTGATGCAAGATGGAAATTATTTATCAGCTGATCAGGTGGCAATTTTACGTCAACAGGTGTCTAATCGCGTTGAAAAAGTTGTGGTATTTGGTAATAATAAACTAAGCAAAAGAGAATTGGAAGTATTAGCATTAATTTGCCAGCAATATACAGGTAAACAAATAGCTCAAAAACTATTTATATCAGTAAAGACAGTGGAAACACATAAAACTAATTTGCTGGTAAAGACAGGTTGTAAAAATACTGCTGGACTGATTGTTTTTGCAGCCCAGCAGCGATTGGTTGATTTAGATCAGTTGGTAATGATAGGTTAGTTATATTCTACGAAACCAACCTGTTATGATGCCGTTTTTTTGTACACCAGCTGTATTTTGAGTGAATTGGCCACCGTTTCCGCCATTTACATTAACAAGATAAGCAGTTATCCCTCCACTATCAGCACTCGGTATTCCCATATAAACATCAGAATTTGCTAGACTTGAAAAGAAGTGAATTCCTCCACCTCCATTGTAATTACCGACTACAATTACATCTCTTTCTGAATCAATAGTAGGGTTGGGGTTGGCATCACCTCTAGAACGCCATTCAAAACCTATTCCTGTTAATTCACTAATCATGGCTGTGGCATTAGCAGTGTCATTACTGACATTTATTAGCCAATCCAAGCACCCTGCTAATCCGGTCCAGTTTTGGCCTGTTGGGCCTTTAGAGCTCCCATCTTGATTGGGTTGAAGATATTCAATCCAATAGGATTGTTGATAAACAGATGTTGCTGGAGGTGCAGTTCCTCTTAATGCAACACTGTTGATTGCATACGATAAACAATTTGCCATAATTTTAATTTTTAAATTTCCCTACTCTGTTCAATATTTGGTTTTTCGGGATCCACCTTTTTATTAGGGGTTAACGTAGCTACAGGTTAACTTCTATTTTGCATATAATTGAGATCGTTTTCCTACAAAAATGTCAAAGTCAGTAAGATGTGAGTCAATCGAATAATGATCAGATTTTTGCCAAATTTTAAAGCCTTTTTTCTCCCATGTTTTGGGAATTTTTGGTGTTGTTGATCGTGTATATTCTGCCAACCAAAGTGGGTGTTGCGCAAAAGATGCATTGGAAAGGTATTTGTTTGCAAATGATAAGTCGGCATAAATAATTGGGGTTCGACCACTTTTCTGTTCTAGTCGTTTTAAAAATTGTAGTAAATCAACTTGTAAATTTACAGGGTCGACTGTTTGGTGTTCGGGTAAACTCTTTTCTTCAATATCTACAATTGGAGCAATATCGGTACTGTCTATTGTTTGAATCACATTCCAAAAATGATCAGCTTGTTGTATGGGGTCTTCATTAGTCATATAAAAATGATAAGTCCCTCTAATCCATCCTTTGGAACGGGTAGTTTTCCAGTTGTGCTCAAAGTCTGGGTCTTGATAGCTTACTCCTTGTGTTGCTTTACATATCACAAAAGAAATACTATCTTTTGAAGTGATTTCCTCAAGGGCATTTCCATTCCAACGTGAGAGGTCTACGCCATAATATTTTTTACGTTTTTCATCATCTATAGTGTTAGTAGTTAGTTGTTGGTGGAGTTGAGCTGTGGTTGTCACTTTTTTTAGAGTACTATCAACTAAAGAGGTTGTTATATGTTGTTGTGATTGAAGACTTGTTAATTGATGAGCATGTGAAGTTGATTTAAAGTAAGTAAATGTTGTAATACCACATAACAAGGCTAATAGAATAACAATTCCTGACTTAAAGTAGGTGTCATGTTTTTGAGGTTTGACGTGGGGGTCTTCTATAGGTGTATCAGAGTTGACTTTTTTTGAATGTTGAATTATTGCTGGGGTTTTATCTGGATTCAGTGCCTCTTTTAATGTGTCGGAAACACATAAAACTCCTGTAAATAAATGAACGATTAATTCGTAAGTTGCTGAATTAAATATTACACCTTTATAGATTACTTCATCTTTATTGTTTCTAATGAATTCAGGCTGGTTGGTGTAATCTCCATCAGGGTTTAATATAATTTTGTTGGTAGAAGGTTTGGGGGTAATAAAACCCTCGTTAATAAAAAACATTGTTTTTTCCCTTGTTTCATCATCGATATATACCGTCAAATAGCCATTGGAACGTAAATAAGATAGTAGCGAAATAAGATTCAATAAATTCTGAACAGCGGTCTTTTTTTGAGCATGATCAGAATAGGTTTCAACGGGGATATAAAAAACAGCATATTTTGCTTTAGTTTGAATAATCATGGACTGCTGATCATGTAAAGTGAAAAAAACTTGTTTTAAAAAATCGGTCATACGAATCATTTCACTGTGCGAGGTTGCAATTAATTCTGAAATGATTTTCTGCTCAAAATTGTTGAATTGCCTCATTTCTTATTTTTTTGAATTGTATTATTATTAGGATGGTATTTATTTTTCCAAGCTTTAATTAATTGCGTTTTGGAAATTTTTTTTAGATGGAAATCAATAGGGAATCCACAGTTTGATTCTTTGGTCTTGATTAGTTCTAGGTAATTCTTAAAAGCTTCCAATAGAGAGTTGACATCTATTGTTTGATTTTCTGTATGTTTAATATTGGCGAGCCCTTCAATTAAGCTTTTTGTCTTTGCTTCTTGAATTTTTAATATTTGTTGTCCAGTTCTAGCAGCATTAGCGCTAGATGCCACAGTCTTTTTTTCTTCTGAATCTTGTTTTTGTTCAACTAGATTTAGTGTTTCTTTGACGGTGTTTTTTTGTAAAATTTGACGAGTGCCTTCGGCAACTTGATTGGAAGAAATTGATGGTAATGCACCTAAGGTGATAAGATTGACATGGCAAGAAACCATGTTGTCGTTAATAATTTTATTAATTTCTTCTTGTATTTCAGGGGCTATACCATATCCTCCTTTTGTGTTTTCTAGCCAGCCACCCAATTCTAGTTTTTCTTTTAGACCATTCGCTATAGCATTAACTGGTCCAAGGTTGGACTCTTCTTTTTTTAGGAAATGGACCATTCCAATAAAACTTGAGCCCAAGGTCATTCCTGAGATAAAAGTCAGTTGGTTTTTACTCGTGGGTAAGTTAGCATTTGTTGTGGACGATAAATACGCTTCAGTTAGTTGATCTTCGGGGAAATAAGCATTCCATGCTTGAAGAGTTTTTTCTACATCAATATAACAAGGTTCTATTAATCGTGCGTTTGCATGTGTGCAACTAGCAGTAATTATTAGCGTTCCAGAAAGTGTATGATTCAGTTTTTGTTGTCTAATTTGAGCAGTAGTTGTTTTTCCCAATTCTGCTGAATTTGATCCAATATTACTGGTTGCTTCTTTAATGTATGATTCGATACCAGCCATGAGGTCATCTTCTGCTCTGCCTTCGTATGAAAAATATTGAGAGTCTAATTTTATTGATTCTGAAGCAATAGGAAAAGAGGTGATGTTACTTAAACTATAGTCGACAGGACTTTCCAGTTGCTCAGTTATTGGAGAGTCGGCTATTTGTGTTCGGATTTTCTGTATAGTTGCTTCCCCTGCAACTCGAATTGAAAGGTAATTCTGTGCAGCAGTTGTTATTTGTTGATTAAGCGCTTCTATCTCTGTTTTTAAATTGTCGATATTGATTTCCAAATCAGCTAGTTCATTGATCGTCATTGCTAAACTTCTACGCATTGTTAATAACCCGTTCATCTTATCTTGAGCGGCATTAATCTTGCTGTGTTGAGCTTCGATTTTTTGAAAGAATTGTAATAAATTAGTATCAATTAAATGTCCTAAAACAAATGAGGGATGGTCGTAAGGAATAGAAGTAGGCATATACAATAGTTTTAAAAATTAGAGCGTAGCATTTAAATAGGTTGTAGAATTCTTGTTTACACCAGAAAACCAATGTAAACAAGAATTAACATAAGAGTAGATCAATTATGAAGTTTTGCTATCGTCTCCACTCACTTTTTGGTATTGATCAGGGTAGTATTTGGTCATCCACATTCCAGCTAATTGTGACTTAGTGATTGGTTTAAGGTAATAGTTGATAGGTACACCAATGTTTCCTTTGATACATTTATTTACGTAGTCTTGAAGAGCATCCATCAATGAGTTGGTATCAATCATCTTATTGGACTCTTTGTCAATTTGATGTAGGCCGCTTAATACTGATTTTACCTTGGTAGCTTGGATATTGACTAACCGCTTCCCATCTCTTGCTTTTTGAGCAGCTGAGTTTACAGTGTCCATTGTTCCTGCATTGGCATTTTGCATTTCTTGTAGAGCTTTCATTGATTTTGCAGCATCGTCTTGCGTAAATCCTTGAACTCCCATTTCTACTTGATTAGATTTAATAGACGGAATGGATCCCATAGAAACTAACGAACAATGTGACGAAATTTTCTGCGTGCTCAATAAATTTTTAGCATCATTTGAAAAACTTGAGTCTACACCAAAACTTCCAGTTTCTTCGGCAAACCAACCTCCATACTTAAATTGAGCCTTTATCGACTCTGCCATAGTATCCATGACTTGACTAGAAGTTGTTTGGCTAGTATTTAGGATGTGAACCATACCTATAAAGCATGAACCATAAGTAGCTCCAGAAAGTACAGAAAATGATTTTTCTCCTTCTGTAGCCGAAAGCATAGCTGTTTCAGCCATATTCGTAATACTATTGGTTTTAATCATGTCATCAGGATAGATGGAGTTCCAAACACGGATCCCTTTATCAACATCTAAAATGAAAGGGGCCAATAATGCGGCTTCTTTATGAGTACAAGTAATACTTACAACCAACGTTCCGGCTATACTGTGACGAGAATGCTGGCTATTCATTTGGGCTTGTACGCTTGAGCTTACTTGTCCACCATAACTATCGCCAAACCAAGATACTTCATCTGCTGCAAATCCACTTACAGCAGCAGAGTGAGTGCCTGAAGTTTGTGTGTTTTTATCATAGGCAAAGTATTGACAGTTCATTTTTAATGAATCTGCAGAAAGTGGCATTTTCTTAATTTGTGTTTTATTATAATCTACTGGGCTCTCTACATTAGCATGTACGCCTTGTACTTTTGCTTTTAATGGTTGGATTTTTTGCTCAGCTGCTAGTTTAGTATTGGCAAAATTAACAGCTGCTTGTTGGACTTGTTTTCCTACTTTTTCGGTCTCTTGCATTAAGTCAGAAGCATCAATTTTCATATTTACCATTTCTTGGATGGTCATATCCAAGCTACGTTTCATAGCAATGTATGAGTTAAGCGTTTCTTCAGCAGCATCAACAGGAGCTTCAGCAGCACTAATTTCTAAAAGGTTTTGAAGTCTATCGGGATGAACAATATTTCCCAAAACTAGTGACGGATCATAAGGGATTGTCGTTGGCATAATATATAAGTTATAATATTGATTTTCCTACTCTGTTTCATGGTTTTTCGGATTCCACCAAGTAGTAAAATCTATTGTTTACTACACAGCAAATATCTGTTCATTATTCCCGTCTTTTCTAATTGAAATACCTGATTTCAATCAAATCCAATAATGTAACTAAGTAAAAAACACAAAGTAGGCTAGTTTTTTACGTTAGGATAATTGGTAGGAATACCTAGTCTTTTATTGTGTGAAGTAATGCTATTTTTTAGAAAAAGCTTTGTTTTAGACAGAGGGCTCTGTATGTCTAATAGATTCATATTTCTTCGATTTATCAGTCGTTAATATTGATAGGGTAACAGAGGTAAGTATAAAAAAAAAGCCCTCCATAGCTGTATAACTATGGAGGGCGAAAGTGGAGTCGGAGGGGCTCGAACCCTCGTCCAAACAAGGCACACTAGAGCTTTCTACATGTTTATCTTCTCATTAATTTTCGTCATAAAACCGGTGAGAAGCCCCCAATTTTTATGCTTATTCTTTATTAGCTTCGGGCAATCATAAAGACACTAATTACCCTAGTTCATACCAACGAACCCATATAGTTATAACCGATGAACGGGAGTCATAACCAGGGTGCTTGTCGGCTACCTAGTAGCTCGATTAAGCCGAATCACATCTCGTGATTAGGCAGCAAGCGCGTAGTTGTTTTCTCCAATTAAGAGATTGAGAATTTAGTTTTAAGAGATTTATTCACAAAGCTCTACATGCTTACAATAACGTTACGCTCGCTGTCAAATCCAAAAACGACCCCAGATTTTGTTGCAAATGAACGCAACAACAAAAGTATTAAAACTCTTGGTATTTACAAGCTAAAAGTAGCTGTTTATATTGTAGAACTGGTGTTTTTGTATAGAAATGATACCGTCTTGACTTCGTTTTGAATGTAAAAAAGGCTATTTAATCACTATAGGATCTCCTAAGAATTTAGGCTTTACACCAAAAGTTAAATCCAATAACATTTTTACCCGAGCAAGTTTCTCTCGAATGTGCGTTTTAAAACCATAGCGCATACTCACATCTTTGGCGTTATAAGCAATAACTTTTAAGCCATAACTTTCTCCTAAAAATATAGCACGTTCATTATGGAATTTTTGGGAGATAATAGTAAATTCCTTTTGTCCAAAAATTTTTAAAGCTCGAACAATAGAGTCTAATGTTCTAAAGCCAGCATAGTCTAAATAGATTGCATCTTCTGGAACACCAGCAGCCATTAAGTCATCTCTCATTTGAGTAGGTTCATCGTATTCCTTTCTACTGTTGTCTCCAGAAACAATGAAAGAAGTCACTTTGCCAGCTTTATATAAGGCAATTGCAGCATCTATTCTGTATTTGTAATAGTAGTTCAGATAACCATTACGATTATACTTACTTGTGCCTAAAACTAGCCCGACTTTATTATTAGGAATGTCCTTTACATTACTGTAAATTTTTATTGCAGCATTAGATTTAACCCAATAATCGGCTCCAAGAACAGTTAGAGAGATGGTGAGAAAACCAATTAATGACCATTTTAAGAACTTACGCATTTCTTTGTCTATTTATTTCATACATGACAATTGAAGCTGAGACCGCAACATTTAAAGATTCAATAGTACCAAACATTGGAATTTTAACCCTGTTATCACAAAGTTTTAAATACTCGTTAGAGATTCCATTCTCTTCAGAACCCATAATAACAGCAATAGCTTTATCCAGTTGAGTATTAGGAAGTAGGTTTTCTGTTTTTTCAGTGCACCCAACGACTTCTACACCATAATCTTTAAGATATTGAATGGTGTCTTTAAGGTTGTGCTCAATACAGACAGGGATTTTATGTAGCGCGCCAGCAGAGGTTTTTACAGCATCAGCAGTTACCAAAGCAGAACCTCTAGAAGGTAAAACAATAGCATGAACACCATTGCATTCAGCGCTTCTAGCAATAGAACCAAGGTTTCTTACATCTGTAACTCTATCTAATATGTAAATAAACGGAGTTTCTCCATTTTCATAAATTGAGGGTAAGATTTGGTCCAAAGGCTGGTATTCAATAGGAGATATAAAAGCAATTGCTCCTTGGTGATTTTTTCTAGTAATGCGATCAAGTTTTTGACTAGGTACTTGTTGTGTGATTATTTTTTGGCCTTTAAGAGCTTCTTTTAGTTCAGACATCAATTCCCCTTTAACCCCCGATTGAATAAGAATTTTGTTGATGGTTTTGTTGGCTTCAATAGCCTCAATAATTGCCCTAATTCCAAAAATAAAATCAGTATTCTTTTTTTTTCCTTTATCTTGATACATTTTCTGCTTATCTGTTTTTTTATTAATTGCGTTCTTTCGCTATTTAGTAATTCCCATCATCTCATTAGCCCATTATCTCATTAGCTAATTATCTAATATCCATAATAAACGCGTCCACTTCTCCAAGTATCAACAGCTCTATACCAACTTGTTTTATAAGTAGACGAACGTTGAAGTTTGTAGTCGTTGTTAGAGAAAGGATTGTTTTTTTGATTAAAGACAAAGTTAAGAGCGATAAGGTTATTCTCTTCTCCATAGATCCATGTCTCAGTTCTACCAGTCTTTCTAACAACTGTAGGTGTTCCATAGATAATACTGATCATTCCTCTATCCGTTTTCCATCCCTCAACATGTGATGAAAAATGTTTATTGGCTTGTTCAACACGATTATAATACTGTTTGATTAGTTCTCTGGCGCGTTCTTTACTACTAGCTTTAGACAACCAAAATTCATCAATGCTCTTTTTAGGGGTGGGACTATTCAATAGCGCGTTGTATTCGGCAGTAGAGCAAATGTATCGTAATGGTTTAACAAGCCCTTCAATAGCATGGATAGTAGGGTAGTTCTTTTCGTATTTAAAAAGTGTGTAGCCAACTTTTGAACTCGTATCGGTTTGAATATGAATAAAGCCATTAGTCGGAGGGGTGATTTTAGTTTCACCCAAAGCATTGAGTTGGGATGAGGTTGTTTGATCAGGGGAGTAATTAAAAGGTTTAGTGTTGACAGAAGCAAATGGAGGAGCAGCAATATTAAAATTACGATTATAGTGATGAATAAAAATCATTTGGTTTTTGTGTTGTTCAGCTTTGATTTGCAATGCAGAAGTATCATTCACAAAAAAGTTGTAGACAGGAGTTTTAGTGCTATCTTTTAATACAAGAAAATATTGGCGGTTATGAACATACGATTTTCTTAAGTAAATCTTCTTTTCTATAGATGCCCCTCGATTTAGGTCCTCCGTTGTGACTTTAAGAAGATAGTCTTTTGCATCAGGGGTGTTGATGGTAAAGTTTCCAGATAAATTTTTGCTGGTTTTACTTCTGACTTCATCTTGAATAAAAAAAGAAGTACTATCAACAATGGTCTTAGAATTTCCATAAGGAAAAAGTTGATAGTGAATTTTAATGTTGGCTTTATAGGGAGAGAGTTTATCTTCTCGAGTATAAAGAATATTTTTTGTAGCGATTTTAAAATAGACGATTGTACTATCGGTAGATGGGTTGTAAATAGCAAAATCAGGAGCCATAATGTTGGTCTTAGTTTCTTTTGCTACAGAAATATTTTTTTGTGGGATGTTACTATTGCTTGAACAGCTGCCCAATAAAATAATAGAAAAAATCCATAAAATATAACGCATATATAATAATCTTTATGGAGTGATAACTTCTGTTTCTATGGTATTACTAATGTTTAATGCTCGGTCAATAATATAGACTTTATATTTGATAGAGTCATTATGATTAGAAATAGGGTTGAAGTAATTGGGTTCAAGTGTCAATTTGATGTCGCCTTTTAGGGCTTTATTCTGTCCTATAGGAGTAATGTTGGGGAGTCGATTTGTAAAAACAATCGTATCAGCTGTAGGAAAATTGTTTCCTGCAGGATCAGCGGTTCCTTTTACCCATTCACCATTCATGTACTCATAATATTCGAGGTAAGCATTGTAATGAAAAAAGCTACCAGGAGCATAGTCGCCAAGAGTGTCCCCTGTACTTAGCCCAATGTCGCCATCACCATCGGTAAATGATACCGTAACAATTGCCGAGTCCTGAAATACTTCAAAAGATTTGTATTCAATCACAGGTTCATCAGGATAAGTTTCTACTTTTAAACAAGAAGAAAGTACAATTAGCTGTGAAATTATAAATACAACACCTATTTTTGTCTTTGAAATCATCCGTAATACGATATAAGTAGTAAAGTTACAATAATAATCAAATGCTCAATTCCATATCCTCAATAAAATCCAAAATATTTTCCATCAAAGATGATATAGAGTTTAACGAAATTGCTTTAGAAATATTTCGTTATCAAGCAGAAAATAATCCTGTTTATAAAAAGTTTTTGAGCTTGATTCATTGCAATGTTGAGACCGTACAAGCTATTAGTGAAATACCTTTTTTACCAATACGATTTTTTAAATCGTTTAAGGTGTTGTCGGGAGATGAACAAAATGTCCAAAAAGTGTTTAAGAGTAGCGGGACTACTCAAAGTGGAAGAAGTCAACATTTAGTCACCGATTTAAAACTATATGAAAGATCATTCTTAGAAAGTTTTAAATCTTTTTATGGCGCTGTAGAGGACTATGTAGTCCTGGCCTTATTGCCTAATTACATCGAGCAAGGAGATTCGTCATTAATTTATATGGTGGACTATTTTATTGAAGAATCTATTCAGGAAGAGAGTGGCTATTGTTTAACAAATTTAAAAGAGACCGCTCAATTACTAAAAGAATTAAAAACTAAAGGTAAAAAAGTTCTTATTATTGGAGTCACTTATGCGCTGTTGGATTTAATCGAATATCAGCAATTCGAATTGAATGACCAGTTTGTGATTATGGAAACTGGAGGAATGAAAGGACGAAGAAAAGAGCTGACTAAACAGGAACTACACCAAACTCTGAAAGCGGGATTTGGGGTGCCAACCATCCATAGTGAATATGGGATGACAGAGTTGTTGTCGCAAGCCTATTCAATGGGGAATACGAAATTTAAAACACCGAAGTGGATGAAAGTGTTTGTTAGAGACATCAATGATCCGTTGTCCTTTCAAAGCAAAAAAAAATCAGGAGGAATCAATATTATTGATTTAGCCAATTTGAATAGTTGTAGTTTTATTGCTACTCAAGATTTGGGGAAAATTAACGACGAAGAGAACACATTTGAAATCTTAGGAAGATTTGATTTTTCCGATACCAGAGGGTGTAATCTGTTGGTTAGCGAATAAAAAGTTAATAATGTCGATTTATTAACGTTAAATTATTGTTGCTTTAATAAAAATAGTTTTACTTCGCGAAAATTTTTAAAATAAAGTTATGAAAAGCAACATGTTACAAATGCTAAAGTATGCTTTAGTATTTTGGATGACAACTTCTATGAGTTCTGTGTTTTCGCAAACAAATTGTTCTGAATTATTCTTCTCAGAATATATAGAAGGTTCTAGTTTAAATAAAGGACTAGAGATTTATAACCCCTCTATGACAACAATTGATTTGTCTGATTATTCAGTTAAAATTTTTAGTAACGGAAATCCTAATTCTGGTATAACAATCCAATTATCAGGAATGTTAGAAGGTGATAGTGTGTATGTGATTACGCATTCTGGAGCTGCTCCGGCATTAAAGAATCATGCTGATTCGACAGTTGGGTCATTAACATTCAATGGAGATGATGCTGTAGCTTTAGTTTCCAATACAGATACTGTAGATGTTATCGGTGTTATTGGAACAGATCCAGGTAGTGCTTGGTCAAATAATGGCGTTTCAACAGCCAATCAAACAATGCTTAGAAATAGCTCCGTTCAAGTGGGGATAGGACCTGATTCTACCAGTTTTGACCCTTCAATTGAATGGACAAGTTTAGGACAAAATGATTTTTCTAATATTGGTATACATACTTCAACGTGTCCTAGATGTACAGCTGATACTACGCAATTAACCAATGCAATATGTCAAGGAGATAGCTATACGTTTAATGGGCAAACAATTACTACAGCTGGTGTATATTATGATACTTTACAAAATATAGGAGGTTGTGATAGTATTTTGGTCTTAACATTAACGGTGAATCAAAATCCAGTAATTGTAGCAAATTCAACAGCAGATACTATTTGTCAAGGAGATAATGTAACATTAACAGGACAAGGAGGAACTGCTTACATCTGGGATAATAATGTTACAGATGGAGTAGCAATTACGCCTAATGCAACAGCAATGTATACCGTTGTAGGACAGGATGCAAATGGATGTTTAGGGATTGACTCTACAGCGGTTGTTGTAGAAAGTTTTACTCCACATACTATTAGTGTGTCAACTCAAGATTCAGTTTTATGTGAAAATGAAGGGACAACATTTAATGCTGTGGTTTCAAATGGAGGAAATAGTGCTGTAATTCAATGGAAGAATACAGGAAATGATGTAGGAAATAACTCTACAACTTATAATAGCCCAGCTCAAAGTTCAAATTATTTTGTTTTTGCTGAATATACAACATTTGGTGTTTGTGGTTATACAACTGCTTCAAATGCTATTGGTGTAACTGTAAATGCTATTGATTCAGTGAATATAGCCGATACGATTTGTACAGGAGAAAGCTTAGCTTTTGGATCACAGACCTTAACTACTGGAGGAGTTTATTACGAAACCTATACCAATATAGCTGGATGTGATTCTGTAGTGAAATTAACTTTAGTTGAAAATCAGTTGCCAACAGTAACGACTATGGCAAGTGCCGATACTGTTTGTATGGGAGGTGCTGTAACATTGTCTGGTCAAGGTGCTGTAACGTATACTTGGAATAATGGGGTAACTGATGGAGTTGCTTTTAATCCAAATCAATCCAGTGATTATGTGGTAACAGGAACAGATGCTAACGGGTGTATGGATACAGATACTGTTACAGTAGTGGTAACAGCTGCTCCAACTCCAACGATCTCAATTGCCACACCAGATTCGATGTTGTGCGATGGAGAAGGAACAAGTTTTTCTTCAGTAATTACTAATGGAGGTCAAAACTTCTCATATCAATGGAAAAGAAATGGGAATAATGTAGGAACAGGATTGTCTACTTATAACTCATTATCGTCAAGTACAAACCACGGTGATGTGATTACTTGTGAATTAACGACTACTGGAGTTTGCGGAACAACCATAGTGTCAAATGCCATAACAATTAGTGTTAGTGGGATCGACGCCGTAAGTGTAAACGATACCATCTGTACAGGAGAAAGTTTAGTTTTTGGAACACAAACCTTAACTAGTGGAGGTGTTTATACCGAAACATTTACCAATATAGCAGGTTGTGATTCTGTAGTAGAATTAACATTAATTGAAAATCAATTGCCAACAGTAGTAGCTTCAACTTCAGCTGATACTTTATGTTTTGGAGCTGATGTAGTACTTTCTGGACAAGGAGCTTTAACGTATACCTGGAATAATGGGGTAGTGGATGGTGTAGCATTTACTCCAAACCAATCAGATAGTTATGTTGTGACTGGTGTTGCAGCTAATGGATGTTCAAACACAGATACAGTAGAAGTTGTAATTTCAAATGATACTTTACCTACTGTTCAAATAATGACACCTGACTCTATGCTTTGTGATGGAGAAGGAACAAGTTTCTCATCAATTGTAACTCATGGAGGTCAAAACATCAATTACCAATGGAAAAGAAACGGGAATAACGTAGGTACAGGTTTAACGACCTACAATTCATTGTCATCTAGTACAAATCATGGAGATGTAATAACTTTGGAAGTTACAACATCAGGAACTTGTGGAACGACAATAACTTCTAATTCAATTATGCTTACTGTAAGTGGGATCGATTCAGTAACAATTAATGAGACAATTTGTAGTAATGATTCTTTAGTCTTTGGTGGGCAAACTTTAATGAACTCAGGAACATATACCGAAACATTTGTTAATATGGCAGGGTGTGATTCAGTTGTTACATTAGAATTAGTAGTTAATCAAGCAGAGTTGATTACAATACAAGATACAATTTGTGAAGGAGAAGCTTATCAATTTGGTAATACAGCTATTCTTCAAGCTGGAACCTATACTGATTCTTTACAAACAACTTTAGGTTGTGACAGTATCATCGTTTTAGAATTAAATGTAATACCTACAGAAACTTCAACTCAAAATGTATTCTTGTGTACAGGTGATTCAGTAGCATTTGGAGGAGCATTTTATTCAACATCTGGAGTTTATATGGATACTTTAACAAGTGTTACAGGTTGTGATAGTATTGCTGTTTTAGAGTTAATAGTTGGTAATACGGATACTTTAGAGGTTTCGGATATTATTTGTAGTGGAGATAGTGTTGTGTTTGGAACACAAGTGTTAACACAAACAGGACTTTATACAGAAATCTTTACTTCTACTGGAGGGTGTGATAGTATTGTTACCATGGAGTTAGAAGTTGTTCAATCAACTAGTAGTCAAATTTCAGAGACAATTTGTGCAAATGAAAGCATTGAATTTGGAGGGCAAAATATAACAACTTCAGGAGTGTACTATGATACCATCATTAATGCAGCTGGTTGTGATAGTGTGATTACATTTACGTTAACAGTGCTACCTGAAATGATAGATACACTAGCGCAAACAATTTGTTCAGGAGATAGTGTTATGTTTGGAGGGATTGCTTATTCACAAACAGGATTATTTACTGACTCTTTACAATCAGCAACTGGATGCGACAGTATCGTTGTATTAGATTTAACAGTTTTGATGCCGTTTGATACAATTGTAAATGAATCCATTTGTAATGGAAGTAGTTTGATTTTTGGAACGCAAACAATTACTCAACCTGGTACATATACAGAAACATTCCAAAATATATACGGTTGTGATAGTGTTGTTACTGCTATTGTTGGATTTGGGAATTCAAGTGATACTGCTGTAGTTGAAGAAATCTGCCAAGGTGAATTTTATACATTTGGTTCACAGGTGCTCACCGAAACAGGTTCTTATACAGAGACGTTTACCAATGCTTCAGGATGTGATAGTACAGTAACACTAACACTTTCAGTAAAAGCTAATCCAATTGTTTCGATTACTCAATCTGGTGGAGATTTAATCTGTACGCAAGGAGATGCCTACCAATGGTTCTTTAATGGAGATTCTATTTCAGGAGCTACCAGTCAAATATATACTCCTACAGAAAATGGAGTGTATACAGTAGATATGACAGCATTTAATGGGTGTAGTGATCAAAATAACTATACTATTCAGAATGTATCGATTGCTGAATTGAGTTTAACTGATGTATTAATTGCTCCAAATCCAAGTACAGGGATCTACAATGTAGCAGCAAGTATTGACTTTAAATACGAAGTGTATAATGTATTAGGAGAGTTGGTTATCAATGATAGCAACCCAAGACAAAATCAAATGGTGAATATCTCGAATGAAGAGAATGGCGTTTATTTATTGGTCTTGACTACTGTAAAAGGAGAAAAGTTAATAAAACGTATTATTAAAAAATAACCTTGTAACCTATACGGTATCGCAGGTTAAAGCGGAGTAAGTTTTCTTATTCCGCTTTTTTTTTGTTTTTATTAACAAAATGGTGTTTATTTGTTTCTTAATGTAAATTTAACATAAGTATGATAAAAAGATTACAAATTTCTTTATGGCAAATAGCTACCCTCTTTTTTTTATTGTTTAATACAGCTGTTAATGCGCAAGGTGATTGTAATACTCCAATCCCATTAACGTGCGGAACACCATATACGGGAACAACTGTTGATGGACAATCTAATTTCGATGTGTATGGTTGTGCTTCACAACAGGAAGAAGGAAAAGAAAAAATTCATACCATTACAATAACACAAAACTCCAATATTACAGCAACTTTATCAGGGCTGTCTGTGGATTTGGATGTTCATATTTTATCATCATGTGATGCAAACTCATGTTTGGCACGAGGAAATGTTACGGCAACAGCACAAAATTTATCTGCAGGAACATACTATGTGGTTGTAGATGGCTTCGGACCAGCTCCAGCAGTCGAAGGAGCTTATACTTTGGAAGTAACTTGTAGTTCTAATACTGGTACAGGGTCATGTGCTGATCCAATTCCATTAACATGTGGTACACCTTATACAGGAACAACAGTAGATGGTGTTTCTAATTTTGATGTATACAGTTGTGCTTCACAACAGGAAGAAGGAAAAGAAAAAATTCATACGATAACCATTGCGCAGAATTCAGATTTGACAGCAACTTTATCAGGAATGTCAGTAGATTTAGATGTTCATATATTATCGTCATGTGATGCGAATTCATGTTTAGCAAGAGGAAATGTTACAGCATCAGCTCAAAACTTATCAGCAGGAACATATTATGTTGTAGTAGATGGATTTGGGCCAGCACCAGCAGTCGAAGGAGCTTATACTTTGGAAGTAACTTGTACTCCAAATTCTGTTTCTGGTTCATGTGCTAATCCAATACCATTAACATGCGGTACTCCTTATACAGGTAGTACTACAGGGTTAACCAATACCATTTTCGATTATAGTTGTTCAATATGGGATAATGTAGGTCCTGAAGCAATTCATACCATTACACCAACATCAAATGGAACATTAACCGCAACCTTAACAAGACCATCTGGAATGGATATGGAAATAGCGATACTCTCAGCTTGTGATGGAAACGCTTGTTTAGATAAAACAGTTTTTGATTCTGGGACAACAATTTCTGCAACAATCAATAATGCAGTAGCAGGACAACAATACTATATTGTTGTTGATGGTGATACACAATCAGATAACGGTCAGTATAC
Organism: Flavobacteriales bacterium; assembly: GCA_025210295.1. Taxonomy (NCBI): domain Bacteria; kingdom Pseudomonadati; phylum Bacteroidota; class Flavobacteriia; order Flavobacteriales; species Flavobacteriales bacterium. The sequence continues at coordinate 124,720 of JAOASC010000028.1, forward strand.
TGTTGAAGTGACCTGCCCGCAAAATACTTCTGGAAATTGTGCCAACCCAATCCCATTAACATGTGGTACACCTTTCACAGGAACAACTGTAGATGGACAATCGAATTTTGATGTATATAGCTGTGCTTCACAACAAGAAGAAGGGAAAGAAAAAATTCATACCATTACAATCAACCAAAACTCTGATTTAACAGCAACCTTATCAGGAATGTCTGTAGATTTAGATATTCATATCTTATCATCATGTAATGAAAATTCATGTTTAGCAAGAGGTAATGTTACGGCAACAGCACAAAACTTATCAGCAGGAACATACTATATCGTAGTAGATGGATTTGGTCCAGCACCAGCAGTTGAGGGGGCTTATACTTTAGAAGTTACTTGTTCAGCAAATAATACATCAGGGACATGTGCAGACCCTATTCCGTTAACATGTGGAACACCATACTCTGGAAATACCACAGGATTTTTAAATAACTTCGGAAATTACAGTTGTTCCAATATTGATAAAATAGGACCAGAAGTAATCCATACAATTACTTCACCAGGGAATGGAACATTAACAGCTACATTGACACGTCCTAGTAGTGAAGACTTAGAGATAGGAATTTTATCTGCATGTAATGAAACAGCGTGTTTAGATATGACTACTTTTAGTACTGGAACTACAATCACAGCAAGTATTAATAATGCTGTAGCTGGGCAACAGTATTATATTGTTGTAGATGGTGATGAAACAGGTGATTTTGGAGCTTATACTGTCGAAGTTACTTGTCCACAAAGTACAACAGTTGGAGATTGTACTAATCCAATTCCATTAACTTGTGGAACGCCTTATACAGGGACTACAGCTGATGGACTGTCTAACTTTAACCAATACAGCTGTGCACAACAACAAGAAGGAGGAAAAGAGAAGATTCATACAATTACCATTACTCAAGCTTCTAATATTACAGCAGCACTATCAGGTATGACAGCTGATTTAGATATTCATGTTTTATCGTCATGTGATGCCAATGCTTGTTTAGGAAGAAACAATACAGCAGTAACTGTCAATGCTTTAGCACCAGGTACGTACTATGTTGTTGTTGATGGATTTGGTGCTCCTGGAGTAAATGAAGGGGCTTATACTTTAGAAGTTACTTGTGATCCAATTAATACAGGAGGAACAGGAACTTGTACAACTCCAATTCCATTAACTTGTGGAACTCCTTATACGGGAACGACTGTTGATGGCGAGTCAAACTTTAACCAATACAGTTGTGGACAACAACAAGAAGGAGGGAAAGAAAAAATTCATACCATTACACTAACTCAAGCTTCCAATATTACTGCGGCATTATCAGGTATGACAGCTGATTTAGATATCCACGTTTTATCATCATGTGACGCCAATGCTTGTTTAGGAAGAAACAACACAGCAGTAACTGTCAATGCTTTAGCACCAGGTACATACTATGTTGTTGTTGATGGGTTTGGTGCTCCTGGAGTAAATGAGGGGCCTTATACCTTAGAAGTTACTTGTACACCTGTTAATAATGGACCACAAGGGTGTGATGAGTTATTTTTCTCAGAATACATTGAAGGAACAGGAAGTAATAAGGCGGTTGAAATTTATAATCCAACAAATGCTCCTATAAACCTTGCGAATTATAGAATTGAGATCTTTTCAAATGGAAGTACAACGTCATCGTCAACAATTAATTTATCAGGTAATCTAGCAGCTTATGGAAAGTATGTAGTTGCCAATAGCAATGGAGTAGCAGGGTTAACTGCTCAAGCTGATATGACTTCAGGATCATTAGGTTTTAATGGAGACGACGCTGTAGTGTTGTTAAGTACTACTGATACCATAGATATTTTTGGTAAAATAGGTGAAGATCCAGGTTCAGAATGGGTTAACTCTCCTGAAAGTTCTTTAGATCAAACTTTATATCGAAAGTCAACGGTAACTCAAGGAGTGTCATCTAATCCAGCTAACTTTAATCCTTCAACTGAATGGGTAGCATCAGGTACAGATTATTTTGCAGGTCTTGGTGCACATACTTCAGATTGTGAAAATTCATGTACTCCTAATAATGTTTCAGTTTCTGAAGCCATTTGTCAAGGAACGTCTTATGTGTTAGGGACACAGACATTAACTACTTCTGGAACTTATACAGAAACCTTAACTAATGTAGGTGGATGTGATAGTGTGGTAACGTTAACATTAACCGTTAATCCATTGCCTTCGATAAGTGCAGGAAATGATGTTACGATTAACAATGGAGATGCAGTGACACTATCAGGAGCTGGAGGAGTTTCTTATATGTGGAATAATGGAGTAACAGACGGCGTGTCCTTTACACCAACTGGTACGAATACATATATCGTAACAGGTGTGGATGCTAATGGTTGTGAAAATACAGATACTGTTGTTGTAACTGTAAATGGTGGTGTTGCTCAGCCATGTACTGAGTTGTTTATTTCAGAATATTTAGAAGGTTCTGCAAATAATAAAGCGTTAGAAATATACAATCCATCAGCAATCAACGTGAACTTAGCAACCTATAGTATTGCAATATTTGCTAATGGAGCTACAACTCCAAATGCAACAATTCCATTGTCAGGTACATTAGCTCCAAATTCAACATTTGTAGTTGTAAATAATGGAGCAAATAATAATTTATTAGCTCTTGGTACTATTGCTTCTGGAGCTTTGACCTTTAATGGTGATGATGCTATTGTTTTATTGAAAAATGCAACAGATACCATCGATATCGTAGGAAAAGTAGGAGAGGATCCAGGTTCTGATTGGTTAGGAGGTACTGTCTCAACACAAAATATGACGTTGGTAAGAAAAGCTTCTGTTCAAGTAGGAGTTAATACCAATCCAGCTTCATTTGATCCATCAGTTGAATGGGATGCATTACCTTTAGATGATATTACTAATATTGGTACACATGCTTCCACTTGTTCTGTAAATCCTTGTGTAGATCAAGTTGCAATTAATGAAACGATTTGTGAAGGAGCAGTTTATGTATTTGATGGTCAGAATTTAGATAGTACAGGTACTTATACTCAAACATTAACGAATATGGCTGGTTGTGATAGTATCGTTACATTAGAGTTAACAGTAATTCCAACTCAATTTGTTGTTGAAGATACTATTTGTGCAGGAAGCTTATATGTGTTTGGTAATGATACGCTTACTCAATCAGGGACTTACTTAGAGACATTCCAAGGTTCTATGGGATGTGATAGTGTAGTATTGTTAGGATTAACAATTACAGATCCTTATGATACAACGTATGCTACTACAGTATGTTCAAACCCTTATGTTTTTGGAACACAAACAATTACTCAGAACGGTACGTATACTGAAATATTCCAAACAAGTACAGGGTGTGACAGCACAGTAACATTAGAAATTACATTTGGAAATGCTAATGATACGACAATTGTCGCGGAAATTTGCCAAGGAGAGTCTTATGTCTTAGGAACACAAACATTAACAACTACAGGGTCATATACAGAAGTGTTTAGTACTGCTGGAGGGTGTGATAGTACAGTTAATTTAACACTTTCGGTAAAAGCTACTCCGTTAATTACTATTACAGAAAATAATGGAGATTTGGTTTCGTCTAATGGTGTCTCTTATCAGTGGTTATTGAACGGAGATACAATACCAGGAGCTACAGGACAAAATCATACGCCTACTGCTAATGGAGTATATTCAGTGATAACAACTGCATTTAATGGATGTAGTGGGACTGGAACGTATGATCTTCAAAATGTAGCTGTAGAAGAACTCTTGCAGCATTCGATAGAAGTTATGCCTAATCCTACCAAAGGTATGTTAACCGTTAATGCAGGTGAAGAGGTACAAGTTGTGATCTATAATTTAATTGGGGAAGTTGTCTATACTTCAACAGTTGCGTTAAGTACACATAGCATTGATTTAACTGAGAAAGAAAGAGGGGTATATATGGTGAAAGTCACCAATGCTTCAAATAATATGGTTATTAAACGAGTTGTATTAAACTAATACAATAGATTAGTTAATTAATCAAAAAAGCGGAATAGATTTTTCTATTCCGCTTTTTTCTTTTTTAGTAAAAAATGTAAGTTATATTGAATTAATATTAACGCATCAATAAAATTTGTCCAGTTTTTTCAAAAACTTTACCATCTTCTCTCTTGTATGCTAACACATAATGATATACTCCTTGAGGAGAATTTAAACCTTTAGTTGTTCCATCCCAAGCGAGATAATAATCATTAGTTTGGTAAATTAATTGATGGGTAGTGCCAAAAATAGAGAGTTTAAAATCTTCTTCACAAACAGTACTGTATTCAAAGTATACTTTAAAACTATCATTTTGACCGTCATTGTTTGGGGTAAAAGCATTTGGGATATAAATGTGATTATCACAATCTTGAGCTTCGAATAAAAATTCAATGGTGTCGTTATTATTGTTTAAACCATAACCAGAATAAGTACCAGGTTTATTAATTGAAATGTTTGGTGTGTTTTCACCAGAATTCCATTCAATATTTGATAAGTTCAGGTTAGAAATGTCTATTTGATAATCGTAATCATCTAATAAGCAGAAGATTTGCGAAGTTTCATTGGTTATTGTAATACTATTGGAGTCATAAATGGATTTACAAGTACCTAAATTTCCTGCAGATTCTTTTTTACAAGATAATAGTCCTAATGTAATTATACCTAAAGTAGTTAATCTCATGTCTTTTATCTTTTAGGTTTGAAAGTGTACTGAGCTCCTAATTGAGCTGAAATAGGAAAGAGGTTGGTGTAGTAAATTGGAAAATTTACTTCGCCAAAAAACTTAAAACGATTACTAAAGTTAATACCGTATTGGCTACTTAACCACTTCTTATCTATATAACTGATTGCTAAAAAGTGAATTTTTCTAGGCGCGTAATAGGTTATTAGATTGCTTAATCTAATTGTATTAAAATGTTTCGAAGCATTGTAATTAATCATTGGTATGTAAGCCCATTTTTGTTTTATACGAAGTAGGTATGAAATAGTAATGTTTGTTTCCATTGGAACACCTGTGTAATCATTTATTAGAGCTTGATTTGGCTCCGTTATATTGTTTAAGGATAATCCAATTTTTAGTTTATTATTGGAATATATAATAGAGGGGCTAAAGTTTAGGTAGTTGATAACTTTATTACTTGCTCCATTATCGTTTGTTGGATAAATAATACCAGCACTAGGATCAATCATATCTCCAAATGTTAATTGGGCTGAATCTTTACTTAATGTATTTTTCTCAATGTTAATACCTAGATGGAAGTTTTTAATTTTCTTTTTAAATCCAAATCCAAGAGTATTCCTAAAAAGTAGATTGCTCCAATTGTCTATAGAATAATAAAGGCCTAAACCAACTGAATTATTTTTGTCAAGATAGCCATCTATATTTACACTGTTGTGTATTTCTGTAAAAGAAGGGTTGGGGAGATTAGAAAAGCTTCTTAAAGTAATGTTTCTTCCTTGTATTCCAATGTTTGCGGCATCTCTAATCGAATTGAATTGAATATAGGCAATAGTATTAGTCTTTAAGTCTTTAGATTGAGTTATTGTAGTACTATCCTGTCCCCATTTTAGAACAGTAAGGGGGAGAAAAAGTATTAAAAGAAAAAGTTGTTTAGACATAAAAACTAAAGTTAAAAATACTAATGGTACTATAAATAGAACAAGTCAAAACATATAAAAGTTACAATGTTTAAAAAACGAAAATGAATGGGCTTAATTTTGGGCTTTTTCAGAATAAACATTATTTTCGCGTCTAGTCAAAGCGCGTTAAGAAGAAAAATGAAATTCGGAACCAAGGCAATACATGCTGGAATAGAACCAGACTCCTCAACAGGAGCAATTATGACGCCTATATATCAGACTTCTACTTATGTTCAGGATGAGGTTGGGAAACATAAAGGGTTTGAGTACTCAAGAACAGGAAATCCAACTAGAAGCGCTCTAGAAAGTAATGTAGCAGCAATAGAGAATGGGAACTATGGAGCAGCGTTTGGATCTGGCTTGGCAGCAATAGATTGTGTTATTAAAATGCTAAAACCTGGTGATGAGGTGATTTCAACCAATGACCTCTACGGTGGTACTTATCGTATTTTTAAAACGATATTTGAGCAGTATGGTATACACTTTCGTTTTGTGCCAATGGGAGACATTGAGTTGGTTCAAACAGCAATCAACGAACGTACAAAATTAATTTGGGTTGAAACACCAACCAATCCAACAATGCAGGTTATCGATATCAAAGCTATGGCTGAGTTGGCGAAGAAGTATAAGGTTTTGTTGGCTGTAGATAATACTTTTGCAACCCCTTTTTTACAAACTCCATTAGATTTAGGAGCGGATATTGTAATGCATTCAGCAACAAAATACTTAGGTGGACATTCAGATGTTGTAATGGGACTTCTCGTTTGTAGGGACGAAAACATAGCGAAAGAAATCTATAGAATTCAGAATAGTAGTGGGGCAATTTGTGGTCCTATGGATGCTTTTTTAGTATTAAGAGGAATAAAGACTCTTCACTTGAGAATGCAGCAACATTGTATTAATGGAAAAGCAGTGGCTGAGATGCTGGCGACTCATCCTAAAGTAGATCAAGTGTATTGGCCAGGCTTGCCAGAGCATCAAAATCATGAAATAGCAAAGCAGCAAATGAAAGATTTTGGCGGTATGGTTTCATTTACCTTAAAAGGAGATCGTTTAGAAGATGCTTTGACCATTGTAAAAAACTTAAAAATATTTGCTTTGGCAGAATCCTTAGGAGGTGTAGAATCCTTGGTTGGCCATCCAGTTACCATGACACATGCAGCAATCCCTAAAGAAGAAAGGGAGAAGAGTGGGGTTTCAGACTCGTTGATACGTTTAAGTGTTGGAATAGAGGACACCATAGACATCTTAGAAGATTTAAGACAAGCATTAAATTAAAACAACCTAAGCCTTGTGTTGTTGAAACTCAAGGGATATATATAAAATAACAACCAATAAAATAGAATATGAACACACCTGTTGGAATACCGTCAATTGATTTAGCAGATTTTTTATCAGACGATGTAACAAGAAGAGAGCACTTTGTAAAATCTATAGGAGAAGCTTATGAGTCTATTGGATTTGTAGCAGTTAGAAATCATGGGATTTCAGATGAGTTGATAGAAAAATTATATGCTAAAGTAAAAGCATTTTTTAGTTTGCCAACTGAAATTAAGATGAAATATGAAATTGAGGGGATAGGTGGACAAAGAGGGTATACTTCATTTGGAAGAGAGCATGCAAAACAGTCAAAAGCAGGTGACTTAAAAGAGTTTTGGCATTTTGGTCAGTTTGTTGAAGATGGAGATTCAATTAAAGAAATTTATCCTGATAATGTTGATGTGCCAGAAGTTGAAAACTTCTTAAGTACTGGGAGAGAAGCTTATTTAACATTTATGAATACAGGTAGGACGTTGTTAAGGGCTATAGCTTTGTATTTAGGAATTAAAGAAGATTACTTTGACCAACATATTCATAATGGAAATAGTATTTTAAGACCAATTCATTATCCTCCAATTGTAAATCCAGAACCAGATGCCGTTAGGGCTGGAGAACACGAAGATATTAATCTAATTACATTGTTAGTTGGAGCTTCTGCTGATGGTTTACAGGTCTTAAATAAACAAGGAGAATGGGTGGCCGTAACTTCTATCGAAAACCATATTGTGGTAAATGTAGGAGATATGCTTCAACGTTTGACGAATAATAAGTTACGTTCAACAACTCATCGAGTAGTTAATCCTCCTAAAGAGCAATGGGGAGAAGATCGTTTTTCTATTCCATTCTTTTTACATCCAAGACCTGACATGCCTTTAAATTGTTTGGAAGAATGTATAGATGAGGCTCATCCGAAACTACATGAAGATACACTTGCGGGTGATTATTTAAATAGAAGGTTGAAAGCTATAGGCTTAATGTAAACGAAATTTATGGGACAGAAGAAACCAGTGCCAGGGCAAGGAGTAAGAAAGTTAACCTTAAAAGATCAAGCTCCTGATTGTGAGATTTATATTAATCAACCGGTATATCAACTTCGAGAAGTTGTTGCTAACAAGAAAGTAGTGGATATAGGTTGTGGATATGGTAAAAACAGAGCTATTGTAGAAGCTGTAGGAGGTGAATGGATTGGGGTAGAGCCTTTTGAAGGTGGTGCTCATGTTGTTGTGGGAGATGCAGAAGACTTACCTTTTGATACTGCTACATTTGATGTGGCCATAATGGATGCTGTATTAGAGCATATCCCTGATGTTGGAAAGGCCTTTTCAGAAGTCGCTCGAGTATTGAAGCCTGGAGGTGTTTTTGTTGGGTATGTTGCTTTTATGGAGTGCTTTCATGAAATTTCGTATTCACATTTGAGTTTTAAAGCTTTAGAGCATTATTCAAATATTAACGGAATGAAATTAGAAAAAGTTTCTGGAGGGGGAGCATTTGGGATAGATTATCATCTGAATGTTCTTTTTTATCCTTTACCCTTTAAACTTTTTAGAAAGCTAATCGCTAAAATGATGCGATTTACATTTAAGGTAAAGTCAAAATTTGGATATCTAGGGCTAAAATATAAAAGAAAATTAAGTACTGAAGAAGCAAAAGAAACAGCTGATTTATATTATAAAATAGAATGTTTAAGGCAATCTAATGGTTTTTCGTATGTCATCAGAAAGAAATAGCTTGAAAGCTAAGTCGTAGTTATGAAGAAAAGACCTTTAGTTTTAAGTATAGCAGGATTTGATCCTTCTGGTGGCGCAGGTGTGTTGGCTGATATCAAAGTGTTTGAACAACATAAGGTGCAGGGAATGGCTGTTGTTACTGGGAATACTATTCAAACCGAAGATACCTTTGTAAAGGTAGAATGGGTGAATGAAGATTTTATTAAAAAGCAACTAGGAACGCTTTTGTCGCAATATCAATTTGAGTACATTAAAATAGGGCTAGTTCCCAGCCTTGATTTTTTATTAAGAGTATTAAAAATTCCTGAACTAAAAACAGCAAAAGTGATTTGGGACCCTATTTTGGGTACTTCATCAGGTTTTGATTTTCAACATCAATTAGATCGTTTAGAAGAGCTCCTCCAGAATATTGATATTCTGACTCCAAATTGGAATGAAATTAAAACGTTGTCTGGAGAAGAAGACCCACACATAGGAGCTGCTAAGTTAGCCCGTTTTACTAATGTTTATTTAAAAGGTGGGCATGCCGATGAACAAGTAGGAAAGGACTACCTTTATACATCAAAAGGAAAAGTGTATCCCTTTAATCCGATGGGGAAATACCCTACTGCTAAACATGGAAGTGGTTGTGTGTTTTCAAGTGCTTTAACAGCAAATTTAGCAAAAGAGTTTCCCTTAATTAAAGCTTGTTTAAGGTCAAAAAAATATACTACAGAGTTATTAGAAAGCAACAAAGGTTTATTGGGGTATCATAAGAAATAATACGTTATCTAGCTACAATATTTTTATTTTTTCATAGTTCTATGTACAAACTATTCGACAATGAAGATAAAAATATTGTTATTATTAATAGGGGCTTATAATTTGTCAACAGCTCAAGTTTCTGCTAGTTCAAATAAAAATATTAAGCTGAAGTCTTTTTGGAATTTTGATGTGGAAAAAGAGCGTACTTATCCAGAGTTTAAATCAAGTTCCTATATCTCTGTAGCAATGGAGTTAATGTCTAAGGAGAAAAGAAACTTTAATGAATTTGAACTTATTAAGTTTAAGTTTTACTCTAACTCCGGATGGGAAAAAAATCTTTCTGGGATGGATTTACGCCTAAGTTATAATTATAACTTCGCCATATTTAAATCATTTGAAAAGTTAAAATGTTTTATTGGAGTAGGTGCTGAACCTTACTTTGTTAAAATATCAAGAGACCCTCTCTTATCTACCGATTTTAATTATGGGGAAAGTGATTTTGGGGTAGATATAAATATGGGGCCTCGCTGCAAATTTAACTTAAATGATAAATTAGCTTTTGAAGCTAAGGTAAATTTAGGAATGTTTAATGTAAATCGATCAACAGTAAGATATGAAAAGCCAACACTTCCAATTGCTGATAGAAGAAGTTCATCTACAGGTTTTCTAATTGGTGGTGCTGATAGGTTATATGCTAGAGCGAGTCTAGGGGTTAATTATCAGCTTTAATTAGAATAAATATAAATAAGTTAAAACAAGGAGGTTTAAGATATCGTAAACCTCTTTTTCTTTTGCGCTTATAAGAATCTTTACGTTATTTGTAGTTGCAAAAAAAATAATTGTATAGAATATGTTGGCAAGTATAATATTTGTAGTGTTACTAGTAGGTGCGGGAGTATTTTTTGGGAAAAATATCATGCGTATTTCTGGTAATATAAAGCTAGGGAAAGAGTTAGATCGTACGGATAATAGTGGGGAACGATGGAAAAATATGATTCGTGTTGCGCTCGGACAAGGAAAAATGACGAGAAGACCAATCGCAGGAATTTTACATATTTTGGTTTATGTAGGATTTGTGATTATCAATATTGAGGTGTTAGAAATTATTATTGATGGAATTACGGGGCACCACAGAGTATTTGCTGGACTAGGAGGATTATATGACGCATTAATTGGTTCGTTTGAAATCTTAGCGTTTTTAGTTTGGCTATCTTGTATCATTTTCTTAATAAGAAGGAACGTCATTACTATTCCTCGTTTTCATAAACCAGAATTAAAAGGATGGGCATTTGATGATGCAAATATCATTTTGGTGTCAGAAGTTTTATTGATGTCAGCATTTTTAATTATGAATGCTTCAGATGCAATATTACAGTCAAGAGGTGTAGGACATTATGTAGAAGCTGGTTCGTTTCCAATTAGTGGATTATTAGTTCCTTTGTTTGATGGATTATCTGACGGGACGCTAATTTTTATTGAGCGAGGAACATGGTGGTTTCATATTATGGGAATTTTAGCATTCTTGAATTTCCTCCCGTATTCGAAGCATTTTCATATTTTATTGGCTTTTCCAAATACCTATTATGCCAATCTAAAAGCCAAAGGACAGTTTACTAATTTAGCTGCTGTTAAAGAAGAGGTTGAAAAAATGTTTGATCCTAATTTTGATCCCTATGCAGCTCCGCCAGAAGGAGGAGAGATAGCAGAACCAGAGCGTTTTGGAGCAAAAGATGTATTGGATTTAACTTGGAAGCAATTATTGGATTCATATACTTGTACTGAGTGTGGAAGATGTACAGATTCATGCCCTGCGAATCAAACAGGAAAGAAACTTTCTCCTAGAAAAATCATGATGGATGTTCGTGATAGAGTTGAAGAAATAGGAGAGGAAGCTAAAAAAGCGAAGAAAGAAGGAAAAGAATTTAACGATGGTAAATCTTTACTTGGAGATTATATTACAGAGGAGGAAGTATGGGCTTGTACAAGTTGTAATGCTTGTGTAATGGAATGTCCGATTAATATTGATCCATTAAGTGTTATCGTCGATTTAAGAAGATATTTAGTTATGGAAGAATCTAAAGTTCCAAGTGAGTTGGCAGGAATGCTAACGAATATTGAGAACAATGGAGCGCCATGGCAATTCTCACCAACAGACCGTTTGAAATGGGCTGATGAAGATTAATGAGATAATAGTGATATTATATAAAATATTTGAGAAGTCTTGAGCCTTTTGGTCTTGAGCTTTTTGTCTAAAAAGAAAAAAATGAGTGAAAAAATAAAAGTTCCAACAGTTGCAGAAATGGTTGCTGCAGGAGAAGTTCCGGAAATCTTATTTTGGGTAGGATGTTCAGGTAGTTTTGATGATAGAGCCAAAAAAATAACCAAAGCTGTAGTAAAAATTTTACATCATGCTGGGATTAAGTTCGCTGTTCTAGGAACTGAAGAGTCTTGTACAGGTGATCCAGCTAAAAGAGCAGGAAACGAATTTACTTTTATGATGCAAGCTGTTCAAAATATTCAGGTGTTGAATGGATATGAAATCAAAAAGATTGTAACTGCTTGTCCACATTGTTTTAATACGATTAAAAACGAATATCCTGAACTAGGGGGGAATTATGATGTGGTACACCATTCTCAGTTAATCAATACTTTATTAAAAGAAGGTAAGATTTCTGTAAAAGATGGAGGAGATTTTAAAGGGAAGAAGATTACGTTCCACGACCCTTGTTATTTAGGTAGAGCTAATGATGTTTACGAAGCACCAAGAGAGTTATTATCCAAATTGGATAGTGAGTTGGTAGAAATGAAACGTTGTAAAACTAAAGGCCTATGTTGTGGGGCTGGAGGTGCTCAAATGTTTAAAGAAGCAGAGAAAGGTGATAAAGAAGTAAATGTTGAGCGTACAGAAGATGTGCTAGAAGCTAAGGCAAATGTTGTAGCCACTGGATGCCCTTTCTGTAATACAATGATGACTGATGGTGTAAAACACTTCAATAAAGAAGATGAAATAGAAGTGTTAGATATTGCTGAAATGATTGCTAATGCCGCTGACTTATAAAAAGACTAGCGTCTAAATACTTAAAAGGTACATTTTTTAATGTGCCTTTTTTTTGTGCAAAGTTTTAGGCTTAAAACTAACGAGGTAAACACCAATGAAGATTAATAAGCCACAAAATAAATTAATCCATGTAGGTTGTTCAAAACCAAGAATTAAAGCAATAATTGTTGTTAAAACAGGTTGTAAGTAGACATAAGAACTTACAGTTGTTGGACTTACTTTGTTTAAGCCATACATCGTTAATAGATAGGTGAGGAATGTGGTGAATACAATGATAAAGATAACTTTTAGAATTATATTTGAATCCATATCAAAGTTAGTAGCACCAAATTGACTTACTCCAAATGGAATAACATAAATTAACCCAAAAGTAAAGACCCATTTGATGACGGTATAAGGAGAGTATTTATTCATTAGAGGCTTTACTAAAACTAAGTATAGCGCATAAGAACTAGCATTTAAAAAAATAAATAAATCTCCATAAAAGGTTGCCTCATTTTGAATAGAATTACCTTTAAATAAGATCAAGGAAACAGCTCCAATTAGTCCAATAAAAACACCTAGTATTTTCCTTCTAGAGATCCGCTCTTTGATTAAAAAAGCAGAAAATATTAGTACAAGTATTGGTGTGCTCACCATAATAATAGAAGCATTAATGGTAGAGGTGTGATCTAAGCCTTCAAAAAACATGAGTTGGTTTGCTGCAACACCAAAAATACCAGCTATAGCAAATTTCCCGTAATCTTTTCGTTCAATTTTTTCCGTTTTAAAAAAGAGTAGCCAAAACAAAAAAGTAGCCCCTAAAACTCTAAATAAAATAAAGGTAAAAGCAGGAATATATCCATCCATAACATCTTTAGAAAACCCGAAACTCAAGGCATAAATTAAGTTAACCGAGAAGAGCGCAATATGTGCTTTAAAGTTTTTAGGCATTTTTGGGTGTTGTTAATGCTTTTTTAGGGGTTAATCCAATTAAATAAACCCCTATGAATATGGCTAAACCACAAATAATTTTAAAGGTGGAAATGCTTTCTGTTCCAAAGTAAATCCCAAATAATGTAGCAAAAATAGGTTGTAAATAGATATATGAACTGACCACCGTAGGGCTAACTTTGGTAATCGCATATACCGTAAATAAATAGGTGCAAAATGTAGCAAAGAATACCACGGCAATGATCTTTAAAATAACGTCAAGGGGCATATCCCAATTGGCATTAGGCATTTCTGCAATTCCAAAAGGAAGTACATAGATTAAACCAAATGTAAACGCCCATTTTACGAAAGTATATGGACTATATTTATTCATTAAAGGTTTAATAATTACCAGGTAAAAAGAGTATAACGTAGCATTCAATAAAATTAAAGCATCTCCATACCAATTGACTTGTCCTGTTTCTGTTTGATTTCCAAATAATATGAGAGAAATGGCGCCCGTTAATCCTATTGTGACACCAGTTATTTTCAGAAAGGATAAACGTTCACGTAATAGAAAACTAGCGATAATTAAGACGAGTATAGGCGAACTCACCATTATGATAGAAGTATTGATAGCAGAAGTGTGCCCTAAACCTTCGTATAATAATAGTTTATTGAACGCAATACCAAATGCAGCAGCCAGTGCAATCTTAAAATAATCAACGGTTTGAATTTTTTCTGTTTTAAAAAAGAACAGCCAAAATAAAAGCCCAGCCCCTAAGACTCTAAATAAGATAAATAAAGAGGATGGAATATATTCCCCCATAATTTCTTTAGAAATCCCATAGCTTAGCGCGTAGATTAAATTAACAGAAAATAAAGCGATGTGTGCTTTCATTTATTTTAATGCTTGAATAACAGCTTCCGTCACTTTTTTTGAATTTCCAACAAAAATTTGATTGTCAATAATCGTAACAGGTCGCTTTAAAAAAGTATACTCTTCTAAAATGTAATTTTTATAATCGTCTTCAGATAAAGAAAGTTCTTTTAAACCTAACGCTTTGTATTTTTGAGCTCTTCTACTAAATAGAGCTTCAAAAGATCCAGAAAGTGCTTTCATTTCATCCAATTGGACTTCTGTTATTTTTTCAGTTTTAATGTCTTGTTTAACCCAAGTTTCATCTACTTCGATTGCTTTCATTATACGCTTGCAAGTATCACAAGTGCTTAAGTAATATATTTTTTTCATTGTATTATTTATTGGTATAGTTGAATTCCTCAGCTCCTAATTCCTCAACTCTTCAAAATCTTTTCTAATTGAATCCCTCTAGAGCCTTTTAACAATATTAAAGCGTCATTCAATTGATGCTTACCAGATTTAATCAATTCATCAACGGATTGAAATGACTCAAAAGAATTGTTGTTTTTACCAAATTCAGGGCCAACTAACAATGCTTTGATGTTATGTTGTAATAAGTAAGTTACTATTTTTTTGTGCTCATCAGATGAATAATGCCCAAGTTCCAGCATATCACCAAGTATGGCAACCTTATTATCATGAGTAATTTCTACAAAACTCTCTAAAGCAGAAAGCATGCTTGTTGGGTTAGCGTTATAACAATCAACTATATAGGTGTTTGATTCAATTACAGAAACTTGTGAACGGTTATTGGTAGGGGTGTAATTTTCTAAAGCTTTTCCAATTTTATCGTTATCAACTTTAAAATATTTACCAATACAGGCTGCCGCAATGAAGTTGGTGAAGTTGTATTTTCCAACCAATTTAGAAGTCAGAATAGGAGACGAATAAGTCGATTTAAAGTTCCACCTGAATCGAACATAAGGAGTGAGTTCTTTTAATTCACCTCTTACCGTTCCTTCTGTTGTACCATATTCATTGTTCTCCGTATTATTAGGTAAGATATTTTTTAGAATTTCATCATCGTTATTGTAGAATAAAACTCCCTCATGCTCAGAGATATAATCGTATAACTCTTTTTTAGTATTAATCACACCCATCAAAGAACCAAAACCTTCGAGGTGCGCAGCGCCAATATTGGTTATAATACCGTGTGTAGGAGCTGCTATTTCTACCAATTCCTTGATGTCTTTCGGTTTATTTGCCCCCATTTCAATGATCGCAAACCGATGTTTTTCGTTCAATTGTAATAAGGTTAATGGAACACCAATATGATTATTGAGGTTACCCTGAGTCATCAATAAGTTAAACTTTTGATTTAGTACAGCCCCAATCAATTCCTTACTGGTTGTTTTTCCGTTACTACCAGTAATTCCTAATACAGGGATTTGAAACTGTTTACGATGAAAGTGAGCTAAATCTTGCAACGTTTTTAGGACATCATCAACTAAAATACAGTTGTCGTGCATATTAAATTCAGCCTCATCGATAACTGCGTAAGCACATCCTTCTTCGAGCGCCTTTACAGCAAATTTATTACCATTAAAGTTAGCTCCCTTAAGCGCGAAAAAAATACTATCTTTTATAATGTTCCTAGTATCTGTACAGACACCAGAAGATTTTGTAAATAACTCATGTAGTTGTGCAATACTCATGATCTTTTCCTTTGGTAAGTTGTTATTGTTTGTCGAATAATCATCTAATTAGCTAATTCTCTCAATGGTTTTATTTTTTCTTAAAAGCATTGATCGCATTCTTAGTAAAATCAGAGAGTACTAATTTACCGCTCATAGCAGCACGCTCACTCAATAGACTATCCCAATTTTCGGTACCTTCCCAGAAAATTTGTTTTAATAACTGCATTGCTTCAGGATTAGAGTTTGCTAGTTTATGAGCTAATACTTCTATCGCCTCATCCATTTCTTCAGCAGTTTCATAGACATCAGTATAGAGTCCTTTTTCTCTCGCCCAGTTAGCAGGGTACCATTCAGTAGCATTGATTGCTAGTTGACTCATAGCAGAAGTTCCTATTTTTCGCTCAACTGCAGGTCCTACAACAAAAGGTCCAATTCCAACAGCTAATTCACTCAGTTTAACTGCTGCAAATTTAGTCGCAAAACAGTAGTCAACGGCACTCGCCATTCCAACACCTCCACCAACAGCTTTTCCTTGAACTCTTCCAATGATTAATTTGGGACATTTACGCGCAGCATTAATTACATTGGCAAAACCAGAGAAAAATGTTTTTCCAGTATCCAAGTCATCAATAGCAATTAATTCGTCAAAGCTAGCACCAGCGCAAAAAGCTCTTTCTCCAGCAGATTTTAAAATAATAACTTTTATGGCATCATTGTTCCCTGCTTCAGTAATCGTATTAGCCAATTTTTGAAGAATTTTTCCAGGTAAAGAATTGCTTAGTGGGTGAGAAAACTCAATGGTTGCAATTCCTTTGTCGTTTATTTGTATTTCAACGTTTCCTAATTCAGTAGCGTGCATAGTATTCATAATGATCTTTATTGTTGCTCACGAAAATACTAAATCGATTTCATACGGCGATGGATATTTTATTGTAAATTATCTCGTTATTTAAAAGTTCAATTTCACAATTCAGATAAAAACTCAAAAAAACGTTTCATAAAGCGTTTTATTATATGTAGTTTTGCACGAATTTTAGAAAGAATGGAGATGGAAACCTTCGATATTGAAGCGAAACAAGACGGGAAAAAATTATATGATTATCAATTAAAAGATTTAAAAGAAATCTTTACTAGAATTGATGAGCATCCAGATAACTATAACTTATTGTATCAGTTACCAACTGGGGGAGGAAAAACAGTTATTTTTTCTGAAATTTCTAGGCAATATATTGAGAATACAGGAAAGAAAGTATTGATTCTAACACATCGAGTGGAGCTGTGTAAGCAAACAGATAGAATGCTACATGGATTTGGAATTAAGAACAAAGTAATAGACAGTAAAGTAAAGGAGCTTCCTGACCAATCCGATTATAAGTGTTTTGTAGCAATGGTAGAAACACTGAATAATCGTCTGTTAGATGAGAAGTTTGAGTTGGAAGATATTGGGCTTGTTATTATTGATGAGGCACATTACAACTCTTTTAATAAGTTATTCAAATACTTTGAAGATCGTTTTATTTTAGGAGTAACAGCTACCCCTTTGAGTTCAAATGTAAAGCTTCCTATGAAGAATAATTACGATGAACTAATAACAGGGTTTGATATTGCTGCTTTGATTAAAGAGGGGTACTTAGCAAAAGCTGTAACTTATAGTTATGATGTTGGATTAACATCACTTAAAATTGGGATTAATGGAGATTATACTGTAAAATCTTCAGAATTATTATACACCGATTACCCAATGCAAGAAAAGTTATTGTTTGCATATGAGGAAAAGGCTAAAGGGACCAAAACATTGATTTTCAATAACGGAATTAATACTTCAAAACAGGTTTATGAAACTTTCAAAGAAGCGGGGTATAATATTCGTCATTTAGATAATAAAAATAGTAAAGCTGAGCGAGAAGAAATCTTGTATTGGTTTAAAACGACACCAGATGCTATTCTTACTTCAGTTAGTATTTTAACTACTGGGTTTGATGAACCAACAGTAGAAACAATTGTTTTAAATAGAGCGACCAAATCATTAGCATTATATTTCCAAATGATTGGAAGAGGCTCGCGTGTATTACCTGATAAAAAAGAATTTTCAGTCATTGATTTAGGGAACAATGCTGCTCGTTTTGGTCTTTGGTATGAGAAAGTTGATTGGCAGTATATTTTTAGAGTTCCAGATTTATATTTAGAGACCATTCAAACGGATGAGGAAATAGAGAAAAACTTTGTCTATAAAATGCCTCCTGAAGTTAGGGCTCAATTCCCTAATTCTAAAGAGCTAGATTTTGATGTAAAAGCAAGATATAAGCAGGTGTTATCTCAACATCAGCGTCCTAAGTTGGTAATAGAAGAATCTATTAATCAACATGCAACGATTTGTTGTGAAAACGCAGAAGATGCTTATGATGCTAGAAAATTAGCAGAATTGTTGGAAGATGACATCAAGGATCGTGTTAGACGTTATACTTATTGTATTTGCAAAAGTACACCAAGTTACGTACAGTGGTTAGAAGATGATTATACTCGAAAACTAAGAGTTGAAATAGGAAAACGCTTTTAAGATCTATTTTTAGAAATCTTTCTAATTTTTTAATTTAGCGTCACTATATTTTTAATTGAAACGGTTAAAGTCTAAAACTTGGAGTTGTAAAGGGCTTAAGTGATGATGTTTTGATTCGAAGTAAATACAAAGATACTGATGAACTATATTAAAGGATATGATACTTTGCGCGCTTTTTCAATTATTTTAGTTGTCGTATCTCATCTTTTACCAGCCGGTTATGCCTTTTATGATACTCGGATGTGGATTGTTGTCTCGGGGACAACTGGCGTTCAGATTTTTTTCACATTAAGTGGTTTTTTAATCACCACCATTTTACTAAAAGAGCGAGGTAAAAAAGGGAAAATCAATTTTAAAAACTTCTTTGCAAGACGTTTTATACGTTTGCTTCCTCCATTGATTTTATTTTACGCTATCATAGCAGTATTTATGCTCAGAGGGGATATTTCCTCAACGTTGATAGGGTATGTGTTTTCAGTGTTTTATGTCTATAATTTTGTGCATCACGATTACTATACAGTTGAATTGGGACATACTTGGTCATTAGCAGTTGAGGAACAGTTTTATTTAACTTGGCCATTTATCCTTAGCCTGTTTAAAAGAGTAAACCAGTTGTATTTTATTGTAGGAGGAATATTGATCATGTGTTTAATTGGATATTATCTTTTCCCGACGTTAGCTGTAGCTGACCATTATCATACAGACCGTTGGTTCTTTCCAGCTGTAGCCCCGATAATAGTAGGGAGTCTTTTTGCGATACTCAATAATCGATACTCAGAAAAATGGAAGATTCATTTCCATAGTAAGTATTGGTATTTAATTGCTGGAATAGGCTTATTTCTTTATCCCCTTTATTCGTTAGAACTGTTACTAGTTACTGCACCAATTTTTCAGGCTGTTGGCGTAAGTTTAGGATTAATATGGTTGTTATACAATCAGTCATCAAAAATAACAGCAATTCTAGACAATCTTTTGTTTAGATATATCGGGAAAATATCTTATGGAATATACGTTTATCAGGGGTTTTTCTTACGAACTGGACCTGGGGGAGAACTGGCAGTTCAGCAATATCCTTTAAATATTTTGTTGGTACTTTTAATGGCTGTGCTTTCATACGAATTGTATGAGAAGCCCATTTTACAATTGAAGAAAAAGTTTGTTTAGTCAATAAAGTCGTATTCAACTTTAGATAAATACAAGCCTTTACCATCTACAGATTTTCCAGCTTCACAGCGATCTTTAGCTTCAATGATATTAGCAAAATCATTAATAGAGAGCTTGTGCTGACCAACTTTTAGCAACGTACCTACTATAGCTCTTACCATGTTTCTCAAAAAACGATCAGCTTGAATAGTAAATACTATTTGATCATTATTGACTTCCCATTTGGCATACATGATTTTGCAAATGTTTGTCTTGGCATCTGAATGCACTTTGCTAAATGAAGTAAAATCACTATAGTTAAATAATAACTGACAAGCCTCATTCATACGCTTAATATCCAATGGGTAGGGGTAGAAGAGTGAACCTTCTAGAATAAAAGGATTTTTTTGTGTATGAATATGGTATTCGTAAGTTCTGGATAGCGCATCAAAACGTGTATGTTGGTGGTCTTCTACTTTTATAAAACGTTTGACGACAATTGTAAAGGGTAAAATGCGATTAATACGGTAAGTCGTTTCTTCTGTATCAATTGCTTTATCAATATCGAAATGGAGGTAAAAGTCTGAAGCATGAACGCCTGTATCTGTTCTACCACATCCCACACAATGAATTGGACCATTATTAAAATAAGTGGTTAGTGCTTTGTTTACTTCAGCTTGAACAGTATTCGCATTGGGTTGAACTTGCCAACCGTGAAAATCTTTTCCGTTATATGCAATTTGAACAAAGTAGCGCATAAAAAAATCAATAAATAAGCCTAACAGCTCAGTAGAAACTGTTAGGCTTATTGATCAGTATTATCAATTATAGTCTTGAATATATAGCAATTAATTTAATTGAATTGGGAATGATAAATTATTAACAGAAACAGTAGCATTATTATCACAACCATCAGCTCTTACACCATAATCAATTGAACGTGTTGCTAGACCATTTGGTGTAATCTCTAAAACTCCTTCTACAATCCATCTACAGTTAACATAGATGATAAGAGGTGTAGAAATATTAGCTGTATATGCTAAACCGTTTTGCGTCACACCACTTCCAGTTCCACTAATTTCATAGACGTCATCTGTAATTCCAGTCCATCCATGAGAAAGAAATGTCGTGTTTTCTCCTTCAATCCAAGTTCTAGTTCTGTTAGATGTCCACGTAGAACTATTTCCATTGGGATGGGTTACTGTACCATTAACAACAATAGAGAAATAAGATTGTTGCAGGTTATTTCTCCCCTCATTAGTGATGGTTTTAGATCCAGTCAAAGTATAACCATTAACAGTATAGTTCGGAGTTACATTGATCACGGTACTACTATCTCTATATCTCCCAGAGAATGTTGCAGTAACTGTTCCACTTCTTGTTTTACCATCTAAACCAACACATGAGTTTCCAAAATCGATAGTTACCGTTTTAGGAAAAGTAGTATCAGGTAATGATGGGCTAATAGTTATTGCTGCACAATTACCAAAAAAGTAAGTGGACTTTAAATCATTTTCATTTTGTGCAATTTCAGAAACAATAGCATATACATCATTAAAAGCTGTTTCTGATACTGCATAATCTTTTGAAGCATCAATGTTTGTTGACGGTTCTTCTTCAGCTGGTTCTTCCTCTTTTTTACAAGAATGAGTAGAGAATATAAGGCCTCCAATAACCAAGCAAAGTGGTAAAATTTTTCTAAAGTCCATAATTGTAGTTTTTAGTTTAATATTCCTAAAAGGTACAAAAATTAAACCAAAGCTTCTTTTTGAGCTTTCACCTTAGGGTCAACTAAGAACTCATCAAAGGTGGTAACTTTATCTATACATCCATTTGGAGTTAACTCTACAATTCTATTGGCTACAGTTTGTGTAAACTCGTGGTCATGAGAAGTAAAGATTACTGTACCAGGAAAATTAATCAATGCATTATTAAAAGCAGTAATTGACTCCAAATCCAGGTGGTTGGTAGGTTCGTCTAATATCAAAAGATTAGCGCCTTTTAACATCATCCTAGAAGTCATACATCTTACTTTTTCACCTCCAGATAGTACATTACTCTGTTTCAATGTTTCTTCACCTGAGAACAACATTTTACCTAAGAATCCTCTAATATATACTTCGTCTTTTTCTTCAGAGAATTGTCTTAACCAATCGACTAAAGAATAATCGTTTTGGAAGTATTTTTCGTTTTCGTTTGGTAAATATGCCGTTGTAATCGTTTGCCCAAAGTGGAAATCACCACTATCAGGTTCTTGCTCTCCCATCAAAATTTCGAATAGCGCGGTAGTGGCCATGCCGTTATCACTAATTACAGCAATTTTATCACCTTTAGCTACATTGATTTCAAAATCTTTAAATAAGTATTCCCCCTCTAATTTTTTACTTAGGTTGTTCGCGTGTAAGATTTGATCTCCTGCTTCTCTTTCTTGATTAAAAATAATAGCTGGATATTTACGTGATGAAGCTTGAATTTCATCAACATTGATTTTCTCCAATAATTTTTTACGGCTACTTGCTTGCTTAGATTTAGAAGCATTGGCGCTAAAACGAGCAATAAAGTCTTGTAATTCTTTCTTTTTATCTTCAGCTTTTTTATTGGCCATTTGCCTTTGTTTTAAGGCTAGCTGACTACTCTGGTACCAAAAGGTATAGTTTCCAGTGTAAATTTTAATTTTTCCAAAATCAATATCAGCAATGTTGGTACAAACAGTATCTAAAAAGTGACGGTCGTGAGATACAACGATTACCGTATTTTTAAAGTCTAATAAGAAATCCTCTAACCAAGAAATGGTATTCATATCCAAATCATTGGTTGGCTCATCTAGGATCAATAAATCAGGATTACCAAACAGAGCTTGTGCTAATAAAACACGTACTTTTTCATTTCCGTTCAGTTCTTTCAATAGTTTATCGTGATTTTCTTCTTTAATTCCTAAACCACTTAGTAAGTTAGCAGCATCAGATTCAGCGTTCCAACCGTCCATCTCCGCAAATTCCGCTTCTAATTCAGAAGCTTTAATCCCGTCTTCTTCAGAGAAATCTTCTTTCATATAGATAGCATCTTTCTCTTTCATAATAGTCCATAACTCTTTATAGCCCATTAGTACAGTGTTCAATACCGTTTCTTCGTCAAACTCAAAGTGATTCTGACGCAATACAGCCATTCTTTTACCATCTTCTAGTTTTACCTTTCCAGAATTAGGGTCTATATCGCCAGCTAAAATCTTTAAAAAGGTAGATTTTCCAGCACCATTTGCTCCAATTACTCCATAGCAATTACCCTCTGTAAATTTAATATTTACTTCATCAAAAAGAACGCGTTTACCGTATTGTAACGATACATTGTTAACAGATATCATATTCGTGTTTAAATTTAAGGTCGCAAAGGTATTAAAATCCTTTGGGATGCTCAAAATAAATGAAGTGAGAATTAAATAAGAATTAAGAATAATGAGAGGAATTTCTACTCTTCAAAACCATATACAAAATTCCGAATACCAAAAGAGGTAGATTCATATAAAAGAAAAGATCTAAATGTTGAGCGTATTCGAAGTGGAGAAAGTCAAAGTTTCTGCCCCAGTAATGGTTGCTAAGGTAAATTTCTTTAACAAAACTTAGAGTGGAAAGACTAACAACAGTTCCATATAAAAAGTACTGTTTGGGCTTTGTTTGATTTTTAATCCAATCGATAAAATAAATAAGCGGAAAGAATAAAAGCAGATGAATGGTAAAGATATGTCGTGTTAAAGTCGTTACATGAAATGCAGCAATTAAAATGGCTATGACAATCATACTGATGAATAATAATGCTTCTTGTTTACGTTTTTTATAGAAAGGAATAAATCCCAGAAATGATAAAATAAATATTGGGTTAGCAATTAATATGCCTGGAGTACCATTGTTTACACCTTTTGACCAATCGAAATAAGCAGGTAAATTGTTAAAACTTGTAAGTAAGTTGTCTAATCCCTCAAAAAAGTTTCCCGATAATGCTGTAAGAAATGTTTTTTCCTCTTCAAAATAAGGGTTGTACTTATTACTTTTAAAGAAAAATTCGCCAAAAGTGATGTAATTGTATGTTAAGAGTAAACCTAAGAAAGTCATCAAAATTAACGCTGTTCGAATGGTATGTTTGTTAAAATAAGTCGTAAATTTTATTAGGGATTGATTGTTGACTAGCATCAAGTAGAAGAACAGGGGAATGATAAACAGAATGTTTTGCAATTCAACTAGCGTAAATCCACCAATAATAAATGCCGTTAGGTATAAGTTCCAATGCCAGTTCATTGTATTTTTCCCTTTTAAAGTAACAATGGTAGCTAGTGTAACGCCTACTAAAGAGATGATGTGTGAATAAATATGGGTGCTTTCTAAATGATATAATGTGGCTAATCCACAGATGATTGTCATCGTTAAGGACAAGCGATAATCAAATGAAAAAAGATGGTAACACAATATGAATAAAAGGAATAGCCCTATTACCCCAGCAAGGTTTGGGAGAATTGAAGCAGCAATAAAATAATAATCAGGTTTACTTTTAGTATGCTCAGGTAAAGCGCCTTGAATCAAATCAGCATAGGCTAGATAAGGAATGATAAATGCAGCAGTGCCAGGCAGACGATCCGAATACATTATACCATCTTTCATCGCATAATCGGGAGGGGTAACATATTTCCATTCGTATTTTTTGATGCTCAACTGATGCTCAAAGTAAATGCTACTGGCTAATGCCATGTGTCCTCCATCATTAGAACCATTCCTTCCAGATGAACTAATAAAAAAGAAAACATAAAAAAAGAATAAGACCAAAAAGAGAAGTCGACGTTGTAAAGTTGTTAGTTTGAGTTTATCAATGTTTAACCTATTTTTTAGCAACAACTTATACCTACTTTTTTCCATCACGATTATTAACCAACTATAACCACTGTAAATATATACACTTTAAATGAACTAAAAGATAAAATTGTGACTTCTCTTTCTGATCTCTATTGCTTAATCAAAGTTGATGTAGCTTCTTCTGTATTAGCAAACCTAGCTTTGGGATGAATTTCATCATCATAATAGAGGTTAAATTCCATTCTGTTAAGGTATATTCCAGCTTTAGATAATAACTCAACGTCACAAATCAAGTTGGTGTTTTTATCTTCCATATCAATTAATAATGAGGGAGTTTTAGCAGAAAAATAGAGTATAACATCCGCGCTAAATTCATCATCTATTGCAGATTTTCCTCGTGTAGAAAACGTTTGGTCGTTTAAATTGGTAATACAATTTCCTGTTTTTTTGAAAAACTTATCGTTATTAAAAGCTTTCGTAAATTCGTTTTTTCCGCAAGCATTAAAAATGGTGATTGAAGTGAAATCTTCTAACTGATAATTATAGATCATGGATAACTGACCTTCTTCGGTAGATACAAATGCAATATCTCGGATGCTATCCAGTGCTTGTATCTTTACATTTTTTTCGGAGTATTTGTTGATGACATATTGAATATTCCTAGCTTTAAAAAAACAAAAATCAAAAAGATTTTCGCTTTTTTGAGCTAAGTTGATATTCAATGTACTCAAAAACAAAAACAAAAGGGGTAGTCTTGTTTTCATGTTTGCTTTGTTTTAATGTTAATATAAATGTAGAAAATAATTCGACGAATTCATGGTTTTTAACATTGTTTTGTTTAAATGGGTAGGATTAATGGATAGAAATAGAAAAAGTCTATTTGAATAGATTAAATCGTTATTCTTTTAAATCTTTCAAAGCCCAATCAATATCTTTAAAAATAAATTGATAGCCGTTATCTACTAATACTTCTGGATAGACCCAACGGCTTTTTAATACGAGTTCGGGTTCCGTTCTTATTAGAAATGCGCCTATTTTTAATAACCATTTAGGTTGGGGTAAAACGCACCAATGTCCCAAAGAATTTCTTAAAGAATGCATAAATTCGCTGTTGTCTATACTAGAGGGAGCAGTGGTATTAATGCTACCTGTGAGTTGTTTATTTTTAATCACAAAATCAATAATATTGATAAAATCTTGAATGTGTAACCAGGCAAACTTTTGCTTTCCATCTCCTTGTTTACCGCCCAAACCAAATTTTACTAACCTCGATAAAACAGGGTAAACACCTCCATTATTTCCCAAAACTAAAGATGTCCGTAAGGCAACTTTTCGTGTCTGAGGCGTCTGATGGCTATAAAATTCTTTTTCCCAATTTTTAGCGACATTCATCGAGAAGTCATTACCAATTTCACCATTTTCTTCAGTCATCATCTTATCTTCAGCATGGCGATAGATGGTTGCTGTACTGGCATTAATCCATAATTTAGGAGGCGTTGGACTTGCTGAAATAAGTTGACCTAACAAACGAGTTGCATCAATTCTTGAATTCATAATTAATGCTTGATTCTGCTTTGTATATCGACAATCAACCGATTTGCCAGCAAGGTTAATAACAATAGCTGCTTTATGAATCCATTTGGACCAATTCCCAACTGTTTTTCCATCCCATTGTTCGTATATTATTCCATTTCCCTCTCGTTTTTCTCCTCTACTAAGCACGATAACTTGATACCCTATTGATTTAAAATGTAGCGCCAGGTTTTTACCTAAGAAACCTGTTCCACCTGTTATTACTATTGTTTTCATAATCTCATATTTTAATTTTATTGGCGTGTTCTACACTAATTTCTGATCCTTCTGCTAGAATGATAGCATTAGGTTTTTGTTGACTCAAAAAATCATATTCTTGACCATAAGTAGCACCAAAATCTACATTTATATTAGCTGAATGAATAGGGTAGATTTCCCATTTAGGATGTTTTACTTCATAAGCAAAAGTTGTATCTTTTTTTTGATTGTAGCCCCAATAGTGTTCTGTAATAAACGCTTCTAACGAATTTTTAGGACACTGTTTTAGCGTATTTTGAGCAACAACACCAAATGATTGAATTTTATCGTTACTTTTCCATTGATAACCTATTTCTATATTCTTAGTATCCTCACTTAACGCATGTTGCATTGATGTTGACTCATAGTTTTCGTTATAAATTGCATTTGCAATAAATTTGATGAGTGGTTTTGGAACAATTTCCTTGACAAAAACAACACCTCTTTTAATTTCATTTTGAACCTTATGTTTTACGTAAAATCGTAGATTGACCTCTTCAAAGTTGATATGGAAAGGGACTTTGATTCCTTTTACTTTTGTTTCCTTAAAAAGAAAGCCTACTAATGAAAGATAACACTTCCCATTCCATAAATCAATTTCGGTATGTTTTGGAACTAATGGTTGAAGTAGGAGAGGTGAAACTTCATAGTTCACTAAAATTAATTTTCTCCATTCTGCTTTTAAAAATGACATAATAATTAGGATTAGATGATTATATTTTCCTCATTGAAATTAGCTCTAAAGTTAGGCGTGTTTGCTGTGCTGTTCTTTTTAGCAGCTTTCTTACCTCTAAAGAATAAATAGAGATTAAAAAATAACATCGCACCTAAGTAAATTGAGAAGCCTCCAATTTTTTGACTCAAGACTTCTATAACTTCTTGGTAGGTGACTACTCCGTAGAAATTGACTTCTAAAATACTTAATGCAAAGCCGATATTAAACAGGTAAAAGCCAACTTCAAATAGACGATTAGTAGCTAGGGCAATATCTTCTCTTCCATGAAAGATATCAAGCATATAAACTTTCCCATTCTTGAATAAGATATGTGCTACATATAATGTTAGTGTTATTGAAACGGTTAGGTAAACGAGGTAAGTGGTAATGATGTGATAATTTTCCATGATCTTTATTTTTTTATGGTTAATGATTTTTTTGTTTTGCTATATATATTTAATCCTATAACATTGATATAATGCATGATGGCCAGAAGTAATAAAAGGTTCCCTAATTTTTGACCAGTTATTCTAAATACATCTGGTAGAGTGTAAATAACTTCCCAATTGGTGATTTCTAATGCTGCTTTTCCTAGGTTTACTAGATAGTAACCAATCAATAATAATTTATTGATTGAATGAACATAAGCTGTCTGATGTTGAAAAATTTCGAGTAAATAAACTTCTCCATTTTTGTACAGTACCCAACCAATTTTGATGGTTATAAAAAAGCTACTGGATAGAAATATGATATAACTGATTAGTTGGTAATTCATAATCTGCTTGTAATTTGTAGAGTTGTGATAATAATACCGTTAATGATGAATAGAGCTATGCCAATAAATATTGAACAAATACAACCAATTAAAACGACCATAAACCAGCTGTAGAATCCATCCAAGTACCAAATTAGTATTGAAATGGCTAGCATACCACAAACAAAGCTTCCAACTGTTGTAAGGATACTTTCAGTAAATATATCTAAAGGTTTATAGGTGTTATTCTTCGCATAATATCTGGTAATAAAGAAGATAGAAAGGTAAACACCAATTATAAAAATTGATAATAAAGGGTCTAAATTCTTATACAAAGTCGGGAGCATGATTCCACTTGATAAGCTGTAAGCCGTTATTCGTGTTATGATTAATTTGTTTTTCACTTTTCTATATTTTTAATAATTAGCACACCTACATAGTTCATTATAAATAGAGCTAAACCAATTATAAGTGAACTAGGAATTCCAACAACTGTTGGTAAAAAAAGAACTCCAATTCCGAATTTTCCAAAGGCAGCAATTGGACTAGCAATTATAAGCCCTCCTATAAAACTAACCATAGTTGTAAGTACACTTTCTCCCAAAATATGGGGCCATTTTAAAGAATAGTTCTGTGCAAAAAGTCTAGTGAGGAAATAGATTATTACATACATACCAATCATGAACGCTATGATTTCTGGTTCGAATTGTTGAGTAATTAGAAAAGGAACAGTTATTATACTTGAAAGTATGTATGCTGTAGTTCTTGTTATTTTTAATTTCTTTTTCATTTGTTTGTAGTTTTTAAACTTTCAGAAAAAAATGAAAGTTTGATTCAAAAAAAAATTAGCTGAACAATTTCATGATGGTTTTCATAAACCAACTTTTTTCAGATGTACTTACTCTAGTTAATGTTTTATCGGCTTTAATAGCCATATCATTGATGTCGTTTATCTGTTTGATAAAATGCTCTAGTTCTTCAGGTTTATTTTCACTTTTAATTTCAGTTGATTGCAATTGACCTAAAATTTGAAGCATTGGCAATAACTCTTTTTGTTGACGCATTTTTATGATACGTTTAGCAATAGTCCAAATATCTTTTTCTCCAATAAAAAACTCTCGACGTTCCCCAACTTTAAATTCTTTATAAAGCAATCCCCAATCAATTAAAGTTCTAATATTGGTGTTGGCATTTCCTCTAGAGATTTGAAGAGCTTCCATAACTTCTTCGGTACTCATCGATTCTGGAGTGATTAAAAACAAGGCATGTATTTGTGCCATAGTCCTGTTAATCCCCCATTGAGAACCAAAACTTCCCCACGATTGAATAAATTTATGTTGTGCTTCTTCTAATTGCATAGTGTAAATGTAATAAAAGTTTTTAAACTTTCAATAAAAAATGAAAGTTTGTTTTGGAAATTTATATATATTGTTTCCCAAAGCTTTATTCCATGCATAAAATCACCCTTAAATTTTTGTTGACCAATATCTTGACAGCTGTGTTTTTAATTCTCAATACGCAAGATTGGGTGATTAAATACGATGAGGTAATGCATCAAGAAAATGTTGGCTTAGGAATTGGTTTATTAATCTTTTTTGTGTTGGGCTTTTTGGTAAGAGTAAAGATGGCTTATAGTTCAGCTTATAATGCCCAAAAGAATATTTCAAAATTTGAACGTTTTTTTATAGGCGTTCTTTTATTGTTTGCTTTAACTTCAACCATGAACTTTTCTTTCATATCAACGAATAATATTTTTGGAGATATAGAAGCTAATGAAGGTTTCAAAACATACTTAAGTATGACGTTGATTATCATATCAGTTTTGTTATTAATTGCAGAAGCAATGATCCTATTTGTTGAGGATAAAGCTGAATTAAAGCCTCCTAAACATGAAAAAGCCTATAATAGATTATATCAATATTATGTGAGTATTGGAATTGCTTTAAGTTGGAACATAATGATGATTGGCAATAGTCAAGGATTATCGTTTGATATGCCTGATTTTTGGCCAGAACTATTTGCGAATATAGCACTTGTGGTGATGTTAGTATTACCGTTTCAACGCTTTTTTTGGTACGAAATATTTAGTGCATCAAAAACATTGAAAGATCAATTCATCGTGTTTAGTTCACTATTAATTGTTATTGCTTCAGCTGTAGTACCGTTGTTTTTTGTGTAATATCACCCCAACTGTATCGAAGATAAATTGGCATAAACACCTCCATGTTTAACCAATTCATCGTGCGTTCCTGATTCTACCAATCTACCTTGTTCCAACACGATAATTTTATCCGCATTTTTAATGGTTGATAAGCGATGTGCAATTACAAAAGTTGTACGCCCTTCCATTAAACGGTCCAAAGCTTCTTGTACCAGTTGTTCTGATTCAGAATCTAAGGAACTAGTAGCTTCATCCAGTATCAAAATTTTAGGGTTTTTTAAGACCGCTCTGGCAATAGCAATACGTTGTTTTTGTCCTCCAGAAAGTTGAATTCCACGGTCTCCAACTAAAGTATCAAACCCATCAGGGAATGCATTAACAAAATCAAAAGCATTAGCACTTTTAGCAGCCTCATCTATTTCTTCATCAGTAGCAGCTACGTTACCGTAAGCTATATTCTCTCGAATTGTGCCAGCAAAAAGAATAACATCTTGAGGTACAATAGCCATATTAGAACGCAAACTCTGGATATCATATTGGTTAGCATTGATGCCATCAAAAAGTATAGCGCCGCTACTAGGATGATAAAAACGGAGTAATAAAGATGATAAAGTAGACTTTCCTGCACCAGACGGG
The DNA here is from genome assembly GCA_025210295.1 of Flavobacteriales bacterium. NCBI lineage: Bacteria > Pseudomonadati > Bacteroidota > Flavobacteriia > Flavobacteriales > Flavobacteriales bacterium. Next base: position 155,363 of record JAOASC010000028.1, read on the forward strand.
CCAACAATAGCAATACTTTGCCCTGAATGTACATTCAAATTAAGCTCTTTTAAAACTTGAACATCTTTTCTTGTTTCATAAAAGAAGCCTACGTTTTCAAAGCTTACATTACCTTTTAATGCTGTTGTTATTCCATTTTCAACACTGGTTTCCTCATCTTGGTAGATGATGTCCATTAACCGTTCAGTTGCTCCAATCGCTTTTTGAATAGCACCTAATAAAGTTCCTATTCCGCCAAATGATGCCCCTAAGAATACGGTAAATAGAATGAAGCGCATAAACTCTTCCATCTCCAGTTCTCCAGTTTGTAACAATAAAACTCCTTGCCAGATGACAATACTTACTGCGCCAAACATCCCTACAATAATAAAGCTCGCAAATAAGCCTCTCCAAATGGCACTTTTGATGGATAAAGTTTTAATCGTTTCATTGTAAGTACCATATCGAACCATTTCGTAGGATTCATTGGCAAAAGCTTTAACATTTTTAATCCCTGTTAGTACTTCTCCTAAAATAGAATTAGATTCTGCAGCTGCATCTTGAGCTTGTTTAGATAAACGTTTGATTGCTTTTCCAAAAATAATGGTAAGAATTAGTACTACTGGTACAATAGATAACATGATGACTGCCAGCTTTGGCGATGTATAAGCAATCACGGTAGTAGAAAAAATAACCGTTAGCCATTGCCTGATAAATTCGGCAAGAGTCGTCATTAAGAGTTCTTGTAATAAATTAATATCAGTAGCAATTCTACTAGATAATTCTCCAACTTTACTTTTATCAAAAAAAGAAATAGGGGAGTGTATTAGTTTATTAAAAGCTTGATTTCTAAGATCTCTTAATGTTTTTTCAGTTACAATACTAAAGAGATAAATCCTAAAAAAACTAAAGATGGCATTTGCAATAAAAACCCCAAATAAAAGGTACATTACCAGATTAGTATCTTCAAATTCTTTCCAATCAACATTGGCATCAATTTGACTTGGATCTTTTGTGCCAAAGAGTTCGCCAACTAAATATGGAAACCCCATTGAGGTGATGCTAGAAAGAATCAGGAATATAATCCCAATGAAGAAAACTCCTTTGTATGGAGAAATAAACTTAAAAACCCGCATTGCTCTTTTGTAGGCACCTTTTTCAAGTTTAACTTTTTTTTCATCTTTATTTCTACCGAATCTTGCCATTTATAGTTGTCAATTTAGAACAAATATAAAAACAAAAATGGCCTATTTAATGAATATCATCAAATAAGCCATTGAATCTGAGCAAAATTATCATTACCATTTAGGTAAGAAGTAGTTGTATTGTAATGTGATTCCTGCATTTAGACCACTTAAATTTGAAGCTTCAGTATTGTATAGGTTAACTCCATTAGCTAATCCATAACCAATATTAGCTCCAATTTTTATGTTTTCATTAGCAACAAAGAAGAGCTTAGCTCCAATTTGTGTGTTTAGGAAATTGTCTTCTAAATTCATTCCTATCTCAGGTAAAAATAATGAATTTCCTTCATAGGTGTATTTTACAAAGCTTTGGTTAAAATATGGCATAATGCTAAAATGCTCATGTAAGGGAACTTCATAGCCCAATTCTATTCCAAAAGAACGGTATTTTAGATCAGCATTAATCCCTAAATCACTAACAGAATCAGAAAATAGCCTTGAAGTACTTCCTTTTCCACCAAAGTAACTTAACCCTATGTGAAACTGTTCGGAAAAATGCATTCCTCCACCAACTCCAAAATTGTAGGTTTGATCAAAAGGAGATAAAGAATTAATGTTGAGGTTTCCATAAAACCCTTTTCTGACATCGTGGTCTTCTACTGAAGAACGATCTGTATGTTGTGCAAAAGCAAATGTTGTGCTGAAAGCAACTGCGGCTAATATGATTAGTTTTTTCATGGTGATATGGTGTTAAGTGTTAGTGAATCGTTTAGTGGCAGTAAAGAAGAATTGTTAGAAAGTATTCGATCTGGTGTGAAAACGTTTTTAAATTGTAGATGATTACCTTTACTTACTACCGGTATTTCTATTGTTTCTTTTTGGTTAAATTGGTTCATTAATGTGATTTGAATCAAGTTTGTATCAGGTTGAGTTAGTGGAACTCTACTATAGTTGATTAAACTAGGTAGTGATTGCCAATTTCTTGTATCTGCTTGTTCGGTTATAAAGCCAATACCCTCAAGAACCATGCCGAGAGCCTCTGTTGTTGAGTCGCTCTTTAAAGCTTGTTGCGCGAGCTTGTTAATGGCTAATTTGGTAAGATGTGTTCCTAAGTCTTTCATAAAACGATCTTGCAAAGATTGTTCGGCAACTTGATTAATATTCTCTACTGGGGCTAACTGTTTATGAATGTCTACACCGTTGACTTCAATAGTGCTATAATTAGGTTGATAATAAGGCGTGGTATGACGGTATTTTGGCATGGCGACACGTATAGCTGTTAAATTGGATAATGAATTATTGTTGGGATTACCCAAGAATGGGATTTCCATTGTCTGTTCATCATCAACAAAATAAAAGCCACCTACTCCTCCAACTAGGCTGAAAATATAGTTTTTTTCTACTTTAAAAGGAGCTTGCCCATTTTCCCAGTATAGAATAACCTCTCCATACGGGGTAGCATTGGGTGTATATTTAATATTAAATTCTTTTTCATAACGATTCAACTCACTATATAAGCCACTTAAGTAAGCAGTTTTTAAAATGTCTATTTTTAATTGGTTTGGAGCGGTTTCTCCCAGTTTATGAAAGTCTTCAGTATAAGCTTCATAAGCATTTCTATAGGCAATAAAAGCATTGTTATATTCATAGGATTTTTCATAAATTTGCCCCATTAAAAGGTGTCCAAAAGCATCTTTATTGTATTTTTTCTTTCCTTTTTCACTCAACTCCATTTCCTTTAAGTTCATTCTTCTTGCTTCGACTAAAGCATCTTCAGTTTGATTTAAATAAGAATAGTTTAAAGCTTTGTAGTAATGTATAAGAATTTTCTCAAAATCTTCTGCTCGGTATTTTTTTGCGTTAGAATTTACCAAAACACTTGCCGCGAAGTCAGCAAGTGAATTTTGATAATCCATTAAGTCATCTGCGTAATTCAAATGCTTATTACTTTCTTGGTATTGCCCTTGTAAATGAAACAAACGTCCTAATTCCAAATGGTATAAAAGCGTATTTTTTTTGCGTTTCAAAAATTTATTTCCTGCTGTTAAGTTTAAGGCCGTCTGATAATCATAATTTCTGATAGCCTGCTGTGTATCCAAACTTTTCTCGTGATAAGTTTTACAAGAGAGTAGGAGTATAGGTATAATCAATATGTAAATTGATACTCTTATCATAGAAACTGATAATGCGTAATTATAGCAGTAAGTGAATTTTAGATTGGTCTTTCCATTTAGATTGATGGTGGTATTTTACAAAATATATTTTTAAATCAGCTTGATGAGCATATTCTGTAAAGAATACTTTTTTATCAGCTTGATGGGCATATTCTGTAAAAAACCACAACCCCTTATTTCCTTTTACTTGATGCGAGTAAGCTACTTTGTATACTAATAGATCTGCTTGATGTTCATGATCTACAACAAAAACTTTGGTAGTTGCTTGGTGACTGTATTGCGTAGAAAATACGTTTTGCGCATTCACAAAAACACTACTGATCAATAAGAAAGTCAGGATAAGAAAAACTTTCATTTATCGTTTAATAAACTTTTTGATTTTCTCTTCTCCAACCCAAACAATTTCATTGGTTTGTATGTTTGTTAATTCCAGGTTAATCTGATATAAAACCACTCTTTTTTTATCAATTTGATCAACAATAGAATTGATATCTCCTTGTAGCATAAAATCTGCACCAACTTCCAATCCCCATTTTTTCATGGTAGATACAGAGGCATTATCTTGTTGATCAGCACGCTCTAAACGTAATTGCTCTCTTTTTTCTCCTCCTTGAACAATTCTTACTTTTTGATCTAGGATAAGGTTACGTTCAATATCTTTGATAAAGGTTTCAGCTTCGATATGTTCATGAGATTTGTTTTTAACAAAACCAACAATCATCACTGGTTTATTCCCATTATTAGCTTGCAAGAAATCTGCTAACCATTGTTCTGAAGTCATTTGTTTGGTTAACTTTTCAGAAGTCAACTTAGAATCGGTGTCGTTCCATTTTCCACTTAAGTCAATTTGTTCGTCAATATCCACTCGTGTTACTTTTCTAGAACAACTGGCAATCGCTGTTCCTAATACTAAAAGTAAAATAACTGTTTTGATGTTAAATAGTTTCATGATTTATATTTTTATAAGATGTTTTATTAATTGAATAAATAAAGTAAGGTTCCTAAAATAAGTAAGTCGTTACTAATTCCATAATGGTACCCATTCCCATAGCCATAAGAACCATAGTAAGGGTTGTTATAATTGTAATTGTCGTAATTGTTATAGTAATAGGGATTATATCCTCTTCTATATCGGTATCTACGATTTTGGTTATTAGCCTCTATTCGCATTTTTCTTAATTCATGCTTTCTGGCTTTTTTTAGGTCTTTTTGTTTTTGTTTTTCTTCTGCCCAATCTACCACTTCATATACGTCGTGTATGGTAGTACTCATAAAAACATGTGAAGAATCTTTCATAGATAAGTATTTATCCATGCTTCTTTTATAGTTAGGGTTTTGATCTGGCTCTGTTTGTGAAAAAAAGGTCGATACTCCCCCTAAAATTAATGCGATAAAAAGTAAAAGTGATTTCATAACTAATTGATTAATAAAGATAATAAGGTGTATAATAAGGGTTGAAGAAAGGATTCATTCTTCTGTTTTGAGCTCTTTGTTCAATTCTCATCTTTCTCAACTCATGTTTACGAGCAGCTTTTAATTCTTTTTGCTTAGCTTTCTCTTCTCTCCAATCTTTTACTTCATAGGTATCATGAATGGTAATACTTTGTTGATTTTCAGCAGTCGCACTTAACGTTTCGTATTTAGTTAAACTTTTTCTATAATTAGGATTTTGATCAGAATTATTTTGAGCAAACAAAGTTGATGATGCTCCTAGAACAATTAGTATGGTATAAACAATGCTTTTCATAATGATTATTTTATAATTACTCTATTACAAACAATCACCGTGCCAAAATTAACAAATATTTAAGTTTTGGCTCAAATAAAAAGCCACTTCTAGTAATTGAAGTGGCTTTTTAATGATTTATAATGGAATGTTTCCGTGTTTTTTCTTGGGTAACGTTACTGCTTTCTTTTCTAACATTTTAAATGCTCGAATTAGCTTTTTTCGCGTATCTTCAGGTTTGATTACTTCATCTACATACCCTCTTGAAGCAGCATTGTATGGATTGGCAAAAAGCTCTGAGTATTCAGCTTCTTTTTCTTTCCATTTTTCTTCAGGATTATCAGCAGATTTTATTTCGTTTTTAAAGATAATTTCAGCTGCTCCTTTTGCTCCCATTACTGCAATTTCAGCAGTTGGCCAAGCATAGTTCATATCAGCTCCAATATGCTTAGAGTTCATTACATCATAAGCACCTCCGTATGCTTTACGAGTAATTACTGTAATCCTAGGAACAGTAGCTTCACTGAATGCATATAACAATTTAGCCCCATTAGTGATAATGGCATTCCATTCTTGGTCAGTTCCTGGTAAGAAACCTGGTACATCTTCTAAAACCAATAAAGGAATATTAAAAGAGTCACAAAAACGAACAAATCGACCACCTTTTTTAGAAGCTTCTACATCTAAAACTCCTGCAAGCATAGATGGTTGATTAGCAACAATACCAATAGAACGCCCAGCTAAACGAGCAAAACCAACAACAATATTTTCAGCATAGTCTTTATGTACTTCAAAGAAAGAGTCTGTATCAATAATACCGTCAATAACCTCTTTAATATCATAAGGTTGATTAGGGTTATCTGGAATTATAGAGTTTAAAACATCTCTTTTCTCGTCTACATTCATATCGTAAGGTAAAACTGGAGGTTTTTCTTCACAGTTTTGTGGTACGTATGATAACAGCTTTTTGATGTTTGTAATAGCTTCAATTTCGTTGGCACATGCAAAATGCGTAACACCAGATTTAGATGAGTGTGTTGTAGCGCCTCCAAGTTCTTCAGCAGTTACTTCTTCGTTGGTAACGGTTTTAACTACGTTTGGTCCTGTAACAAACATATATGAGGTGTTTTCTACCATCAAGATAAAGTCTGTTAAAGCTGGAGAATAAACTGCTCCACCAGCACAAGGTCCCATTATTCCAGAAATTTGTGGAATAACACCAGAAGAAAGTGTGTTTCTATAAAAAATATCAGCATAACCTCCTAATGAAACTACGCCTTCTTGAATTCTAGCTCCACCACTATCATTTAAACCAATAACAGGTGCTCCATTCTCAATAGCCAAATCCATAATTCTACAGATTTTTTCAGCATGTGCTTCGGCTAAAGAACCTCCCATTACCGTAAAGTCTTGAGAGAATACATAAGTTAAACGTCCATTTACAGTTCCGTAACCTGTAACTACACCATCACCCAAAAATTTTGTTTTATCTAAACCAAAGTTGGTTGAACGGTGTGTAACAAAAGCTCCAATTTCTTCGAAAGAGCCTTTGTCCATTAAAAAGTGGATACGTTCTCTTGCAGTTAGTTTACCTTTTTTATGTTGAGATGCTATTCTCTTTTCGCCTCCTCCTAATTTCGATTCAGCTATTTTATTTTCTAATGTTTCTATCTTCGACATAGTCACAAATTTAATGATTAAATTTTATTTTTAGAAAAATGAAGCTTTTAACTTTTATGCAATTTTAAACTATAATTATTTGTAAATTTTACTTTGTTTTTTATTCTCCAAATAGTCAAGTTTACCAAAGGCGTATTTTTTGTATACTTTCTTTCTAAATGTGTAAAAGTCAACTAATGTATCTTGTTTAATATATCCATGGATTGGAATTGTTTGGGTGTTGGTTATCTTAGCATTTAAAATGTCAAAACATATTTTAAAATCAGTTGCTTGATAAGTATTAAAAGAATGTGTACCAGGTTTTATATATAAGTAGGTATTGGGGTTAGTTTTTTTTGTTTGCTATATTCAGTTAATAAAAATTCGTAAGGAATACGTTTATCTTGAAATGTTGAATAAAATAGAATTTTTTGATTGGTTATCGCATTATAATTTACATTTCTATAAAAGTTTTGGTGTTGTGGATATCCGTTAAAGACAATTAATCCGTCAAAGTAATTGGGGTGCTGGTAAAATAATTTAAAACTTCCTGTACCACCATCAGAGAATCCAGCAATAACTTTAGTATCGTAGGATTGTGAGGTAATGTAATCAGATAAGAATTGAAAACAATATTGTAGGTTGGTTAACCAGTTTAAACTATCATTGGTTTGAGGAATAAGAACGTCAAACCCGTTGGCTATAGCTAAAGGGATAAATGTATGATTGTTTTCTAATAATGTATTTAACTTTTTTAGTTCTGGAGCGCTTTTATAAATAGGGTTTTTAATTCCCCCATGTAAGAAAATTAAAATGTTTTTATTGTTTTTGTTTTTTAGGTGGTAAAATTTTTCTCACTGATAATTTATAATCGTTGTATCTATGTTCTGAGAAAAAGTCGTCTTAATAGATATAAAAATTAGTATAGATAGTAAATATTTCATTTTTATGGGATGTATGATCATAATAATATACCTGTTCAATACTAAGAGACTATAAAGATATAACGCTGTTTTTATTGTGTTATAATAGGTTGGGGAATATAGGATCTCTAAATCATTAAATAAAAGGACCTCATTTAAATCACTTAAATGAGGTCTTTTTTATTAAGCCATTAAAGCTTCAATATCTTCAATTTCGATAGGAATGTTTTGCATGAGGTTAAATGGTTCTCCATTTTCCTGTACCACTACATCATCTTCCAAACGAATTCCTAAATTTTCTTCTGGGATGTAAATGCCTGGTTCTACTGTAAATACCATCCCTGCTTCAATTGGTTGGTCGTATAAACCTAAGTCATGTGTGTCTAAGCCAATAAAATGTGAGGTTCCATGCATAAAGTATTTTTTATATGCTGGCCACTTTGGATCTTGTTCTTGAATGTCTTTTTCAGTAATTAATCCCAACTTTAGCAATTCTCCCTCCATGATTTTTCCAACCTGCGCATGGTAATCTCCTATAAGTGTACCAGGAACTAATAATTTGGTTGCTTCTTTTTTCACATGTAATACAGCATTGTATACCGCCTTTTGTCGTTCAGTAAATTTTCCATTTACAGGAAAACATCTTGTTAAATCAGATGAATAATTCGCGTATTCTGCACCAAAATCCATTAAGATGACATCGCCATCTTTACATTCCTTATTGTTTTCAATATAGTGCAGTACACAAGCAGAAAAACCAGAAGCAATAATTGGTGTATAAGCAAAACCTTTTGAACGATTGTTTAAGAATTCGTGCATTAATTCTGCTTCAATATTATATTCCATCACACCTGGTTGGATAAAAGGTAAAATTCTTCGTACTCCTTTTTCTGTAATATTACAAGCTTTTTGCATTAGATCAATTTCGATAGGATGTTTTATCGAACGAATTTTATGCATGATTGGTGCACTTCTTTTATAAGTGTGTAATGGGTATTGGGCTTTGCACTTGGCGATAAAACGATCTTCTCTTGTTTCAGCTTCTTTATTGGCTCTGTGATGTTCGTTTGTATTTAAATAAACATTTTCTACAGTAGTCATTAATGATTCAAAAACACGTTCAAAATCAGTTAGCCAGTAAACTGTTTTGATTCCAGAAGTTTCAAATGCTTGTGCTTCATTTAACTTTTCTCCTTCCCAAATAGCTATCGTTTCATTCGTTTCTTTTAAGAACAAAATTTCACGATGTTTTTCATCTTTACAATCAGGGAATAAAACCAAAATACTCTCTTCTTGATCTACTCCTGATAAATAAAAGATGTCACGATGTTGAACAAATGGAGTAGTGCTATCTGCACCTGTAGTTACAATATCATTAGAATTAAATACTGCTAACGAATTAGGAGCTAACTCTTTTACATATTTAGCTCTGTTGTGTATAAATAACTGATGATCTATTTGTTCGTATTTCATGGTTTAGATTATTTTAAATTAAGGCTATGTCCTAATTTTTCTTTTTTAGTTTTTAGGTAATTGGCATTATGAGTGTTGCATGTTATTTCTAATGGAACATTTTCAACGACTTCCAACCCATACCCTGTAAGTCCAGTTCTTTTTTTAGGGTTATTACTCATTAAACGCATTTTGCTTACTCCTAGTTTGTGAAGTATTTGTGCTCCAATACCATAATCTCTATAATCAGCTAAAAAACCTAGCTTTTCATTGGCCTCAACAGTATCGTATCCTTCTTCTTGTAATTTATATGCCTTTAATTTATTGATCAACCCAATTCCTCTACCTTCTTGGTTAAGGTATAAAACAACTCCTTTTCCTTCTTTTTCAACTTTATTTAAAGCTTCTTCTAGTTGAGGTCCACAATCGCATCTTAACGATCCAAGAATATCTCCTGTTGCACATGAAGAATGAACTCTAACCAATATTGGTTCATCTTTTTCCCAAGTACCTTTTGTTATTGCTAAATGTTCTTCGCCAGTAGTAGAAACTTTAAAAGCTCTTAATGTAAAGTCTCCATGCACTGTTGGCATTTTAACTTTTACTACTTCATCTACTAGAGATTCATGACGCATTCTATATTGAATTAAGTCTTCAATAGTAACGATTTTTAAATCATGTTCTTTAGCGATCTCTTGTAATTGTGGCATTCTAGCCATCGAACCGTCTTCGTTTAAGATTTCAACCAAAACTCCAGCAGGTTCTAATCCTGCTAAACGAGCTAAGTCGACACTTGCTTCTGTATGTCCTGCTCTTCTCAAAACACCACCATCTCTAGCTCTCAAAGGAAAAATATGTCCTGGTCTACCTAGATCTTCTGGTTTAGTATTGGGGTCTACTAATGATTGAATTGTTTTAGAACGGTCACTAGCAGAAATACCAGTAGTACAACCTTGTCCAATTAAATCAATAGAAACAGTAAAAGGAGTGGCATGTAAAACGGTGTTGTTATTCACCATTAAATCGAGGCCTAACTCATCACATCTTTTGGCTGTAAGCGGAGCACAGATTAGCCCACGACCGTAACGCGCCATAAAGTTTACTATTTCAGGGGTAATATTAGAGGCAGCAGTTACAAAGTCACCTTCGTTTTCTCTATCCTCGTCGTCAACTACGATAATAACTTTTCCTTGTTTAAGGTCTTCTAAAGCCTCTTCTATTGTATTTAGTTTCATGGTTTATGATATAGATGGGCACAAAGATAAGGAATTATATCATAAACTAAGTTTAGTAAAGTTCTGATTGTGTTAAAAAAGAATAAAATGGATGAGGTAAATTATTTAGAAATTTCAGTGTTCTCTTTTGGAGGCTCTTCATCTTCAAAACCACCTTCAGCAATGATCCAAGCAACAAGCCCAACCATTAGTAAAAATAGGAACATCTTTCTATTTTTATATAGCGGAATTCTAGAGCGTTTCGTAACATCATTATAGCTTACTTGTAGTTGCTTAAAGTTACGATACTTAGCAATAACTTCATCCGAAGGAATTGCTTTTGGTTTTTGGTCTCTATTTATTTTATACTGCTTCAAGTAGTTAAAATTTGCTTTTTTAATTTATCCAATGCTCTATACACCCTAATTTTTGCTGTGACAGGTTTTAATCCAAGAACTGCACCAATTTCGTTGAAAGAGAGTTTTTCAAAAAAACGCATTTCAATTAACTCTGCTGTATGCAAAGGTAAGTTGTTTAATGCATTTAACATTCTTTCTTGTTGTTGAATATCTTCAGGGTGGTCGATTTCATCTAATAAAGCAATGACGTCCTTTTCTAATAATTCAACTTCTGTCGTTTTATTTAGTTGCCTGTAATGAAGGTTTACTTCATTACTAGCAATACGATATAACCATGATGAGAAAGGGAATCCCATGTGTTTATACTTCTTAATGTTTAATAATGCTTTTAAGAAGACCTTAGAAGTAATGTCTCCAGCTAAATCTTCATTTTTTACCTTTTTAAAAATGAAGATGTATATTGGTTTAAAATAGGTGTTATACAAAGGAGCAAAATGAGCAGGATTAAGCTTTGCAGCTTCAATCTGTCTCTTTTCTAAAGCAATATTCCTACTCTTTTTACTCGTCTCCAAAACTTAGATTGTTATTAATTCAACTAGTTAAATACAAAGGAATATAAATGGTACATAAAAATGACAAAAAAATAGAATATTTTGTTTTGCATCTTATTCATAGTAGGTAAATAGGGATTTTGTCTATCTTTGTTTTGCTTATGAATAGAATAAAAACTGTTTCTTTTTTAGGGTCTGGGAACGTAGCAACAAATCTTGCGAAAGCCTTTTATAAAAAGGGAATTGTTGTTGAGTATATCTATAGTAATACCCTTGAAAACGCTACTTTATTGGCACAAAAAATTAATGCCAAGCCTATCAATCAGTTAGAAGAGATGACTTTTGATAGTGATTTAATAGTTGTTGCATTAAAAGATGATATTATTGTGGATGTTTTGAAAAGAACTGATAATATTTCAGGGTTAATTGTACATACTTCAGGTAGTTTTGATACTGCTAATCTGGAATCATTTTCTAAGCGATACGGATGCATATATCCATTTCAAACATTTCGAAAAGAAATAGAAACGAAACTAGAAGAAATTCATTTTTTTATTGAAGCAAATACTAACGAAGATCAAGAAGTAATAAAAACGACTGCTAAGTTATTTTCAGAACAAGTTGTCGAAATGACTTCTAGTGAACGTAAGTCGTTGCACATTGCTGGAGTTGGTTTGAACAATTTTACACATTACTTATTGAGTATTACTAAACATTATTGCGAAGAAAGTAATCTAAAACCTGAGTACCTAACAAATTTATTGATGCAGACTGTCAATAATTCTTTTTATGTAGATGGGGCTTTAAATATGCAAACAGGGCCGGCAAGAAGGGGAGATGTTGCTATTATTAAAGAACATATTGACCAATTGGAAAACTCTCCTAAGTACCAAAGAATATATAAAACATTTTCACAATTAATTTTAGACGAATTTCATGAAAACCAATTCAAACTATAAAGAACGTTTAGCTGCAATCACCACATTTGTTTTTGATGTTGATGGGGTATTTACAAATGGAGAAATATTTTTTAGAGAGCAAGGAGAAACGGTTCGTGCATTGAACGCAAAAGATGGTTATGCCATAACTGCTGCATTAGAAAAAGGGTTTCAGATAGCTGTCATTACACGTGGTGACTCAGATGTTGTAAAGGAGCTGTTTGAAAAGATTGGAGTAGCGCGTGTTTTTCTAAATGTGATGAATAAAGGAAAGGTTTTTTCTGAGTTTTTAAAGGAGGAAAACTTATCAAGAGATGAGGTCTTGTATATGGGAGATGATATCCCAGATTTTGAATGTCTTCAATTGGCAGGGATAGGAACATGTCCAAGAGATGCAGTAAAAGAATTGCGATTGATTGCTGATTATGTCTCAACTTTTAAAGGGGGAAAAGGAGCAGTACGTGATGTTATAGAACAAACAATGCGTGTACAAGGCAAATGGTTTGTTCCGCAAATATAAAATGAAACTGTCTTGAAGAACTTGGTCCTTTTGTTAAAGTCTTTTCGGTTATTGAATGTTTTTTCAATGCTGTTGTTGCTAGTGGGACTTAGGTTTTATAGATTTAATTTAAGTGTAGCGTATAAAAGCTATTTTTTTTCTAGGAGTGATGTAGAATTTTTGATTTTATTAGTCATTGTTGGGTTGATTTCAGCAGCTGGATATTTAGTTAATGATATTATAGATGTTGATGTAGATAAAGTAAACCGTCCAAATAAATCCTTGGCATACTCCAAGAAGACTTCTTGGATTATATATACAGCTATGAATGTGTCGGCAATTTGTTTGTCGATATTGGTTGTAGAGTCAGTTGTAACATTTGTGTTTTTGATGGCAGCAATAGTGTTTTTATATTGGTATTCCATTCTTTTTCAAAAACAACCATTAATAGGGAACATTGTTGTAGCGAGTTTGACAGCTATTATACCATTTTTATATATTGAGTTTGATGCGATAGTTGAAAAACCATATTATTTCATCGAAGTACCCTATTTTTTATCAGTTATCGGTTTCTTTATCACCTTGTTTAGAGAAGTTGTAAAGGATATTGAAGATTTAAAAGGTGATAGAGAATGTGGATATAAAACTTTACCGGTTTTGATAGGAGAAAATACAACAAGAAATTTGTTGATAGTTTTAATGTGTAGTTTTATATTGTTGCCTACTCTATTAGTATGGTCAATTTTACCTTTTTCAATAGATTATTTTTCTTTTTTATTTGGTCTCATTTTAACTTTATTTTCAAATGAATTTATTTTATTTATTGTGTTTTTGATTTATATTTTAAGTTTATACTTTGTGTTTAAAAAGCAATACTCAAAAGCAAGTTTATTCCTCAAACTCACCCTTTTTTCAGGAGTATTAATTTTATTTATATTATGAAGTTTTTTTTAGTCTTCCTTAAATACTAGCCCTTTTTGAATTTATTCTTCAGTTAATTTTTATTCCGTAGCTAAGGCTATGTAGTAAAAATTGAACTTTGACTACATCCAAAAATGAATAAAATTCTTAATTTAACGACAACTTTAAATAACTTCCATGATGTTGACGAATTTAATAAAAGATAAAACCATTATTTTAGCATCTCAATCACCGCGTAGAAAAGAGTTACTGTCGGGAATTGTCGATGATTTTAAAACTGAGGTTAGATCAGTTGATGAGGTTTTTCCTGATGGACTAACAAATGGAGAAATAGCCGTGTATTTGAGTGAATTAAAAGCGCAAGCTTTTAAGGAGGATGTACAACAAGAAGAAGTTATAATTACAGCTGATACTATAGTTTGTATAGGTAGCAAAGTGTTAGGTAAACCAAAAGATAAAACTGAGGCTATTAAAATGCTAAAGGGATTGAGTGGGAATACACATGAGGTAATAACAGGGGTAACACTTCTAACTAATACCCAAAAGCTTTCTTTTTATGATAAGACTTTGGTGACCTTTTATGAGTTGTCAGATGAAGAAATAGACTTTTATATAGAGCAGCATCAACCTTTTGATAAAGCTGGATCTTATGGTATCCAAGAGTGGATAGGATATATCGGAATTAAAGAAATGAAAGGTGATTACTATAATGTAATGGGATTGCCGCTACATTTATTATATCGTAAGCTCCAAAAGTTTATTCTTGAGGAAGGAAATTAAAAGGCAACTCAGTGAAGAAAGTATTGTATTCTTCTCCAGTTTCCTCCATATCCTCATCGTCTTCGTCAAACAGCCAATTCACAGTAACCTTTGTTTTGGTTTTGTTTGCATCAAACAGTTTGATGAATTCATATATTTGTTTTGAAGAAGAGGTATTAAAATAGAATATAAACAATTCTAAGGTGCTTTCAGGTTTAGGGTTTGAAAGGTATTCTTGAACATAGTTGAAGAGGGGAGCAAAAAATTTAGCTGAATTTTCAGGGAAAATAGCTCCGTGAATTTTAAAAAAACCTTTATCTGCGTCAAAAAATATTTCTGGAGTCTTTTGTGTTTTTTCTACTTCAAATGCCATAAGCTTATTTATGATATAATCTATTTCGGCTACAATTTACCTAATTTTAAGTATAACTGCAATAAAATGTTAGAAATTAGTCAAAAAAAAGCCCTTGTATTACTATACAAGGGCTTTGATAAAAAAATAAATTTTATTTTTTCTCGAAGAATTCTTTTACTTTATCGTTGTGTACGATTTCTTCTTTAAATGAATAAGCTCCAGACTTAGGAGACTTTACCATTTTAATAACTTTAGTGTGTTGTTTTCCCCCACCTTTTTGTAAGGATGCTACTACTTTCTTTGCCATGTCTCAAAATTATTTAATCTCTTTGTGTACTGTGTATTTCTTTAATACAGGATTGTATTTTCTTAACTCTATTCTTTCTGGAGTGTTTTTTCTATTCTTCGTAGTAATATATCTAGAAGTTCCTGGCATCCCAGAATTCTTATGTTCTGTACACTCAAGTATCACTTGTATTCTATTTCCCTTAGCTTTTGCCATCTCTAAAAATCTTATTTTTGTTAATTCAAGGTCGCAAAGATAGTCATATTATTTTTATTTGCAATACCTTATTTTATTATTTGTAGTTTTTGTTGATATTTTTGGTGGTCTTTTGATAGTGTTAAAATATAAGTTCCCGTACTAATGTTACTTAAATCTAAGGTCTGTTGATACTCCAAACCTTGCTCTTGCATGATTATTTGACCACTTAAGTCACTAATAGTGATGGTGTAAGCACTCCATAAATCATTCGTTATAGTTATATACTGATTAGAAGGATTAGGGTAAGTGGTTATTTCTGGTGCTGGCGAATCATAAATGTCTAAGCAATTATCAATTACAACATTAATGGTATCTTGTCCTATACATCCTGCAGCTTCTACTTCTACAGTATAAGTGAGTGAGTTAGGAGCGTTAAATGGTCCTACAGTAATAGTATTGGTGAGTTGTCCTGTATTCCAACTGTGTTGTCCATTGCTATTGGTGGTAAGTTCCAGTTGTTGATTGAGACATAGTGTCGTATCATTTCCTAAGTTTATAGGTAAGCTACCAACTGTAATGTCTATAGTATCATGACTATAACATCCATTGTATTCAGTACGAATAGCATATTGGTATACTCCATTATTTAAAGAGTCAGCATAAAGCGTTAAAATAGCTGTGGTGTCCATGGTATTCCAGAGGTAGCCATCAAAAAACTGACCAGCAGTAAGGTTGATAGAGTCCATACAAAGGCTAGTGTCAGGGCCAAGGTCAATTTGTAGATCTAATACATTGATATTGTAAGGACAAACAGCTGTATAGTTGTTAAAAGTCCATCCACTCATAGTTGTTACACCATTTAAAAACAGGTTGTATGCCCCAGGGTTAGCATAATTATGGGAAGTATCAGATTTGACGGTATCCCCATAATGATAAATAAAACTATGTGCAGGAGTATAACTGTTGAAATTTGGGTTATACATCCTATGGTGAAGCAAGCTGTCGCTATATGCAATGCTGCTACTTATGGTTAGCGTATCTCCTAAGCAGTTACTATTTTGATTGGTGATATGCTGTGTCGTAATAAAATAAGAAACAATTGGCTCAATGATAATATCAAAATCCCAAGCACTTCCAAATGCACTAAATGAGCGGTACCATCCATCAAAAGAATGATTAGATGCCCAATAATAAAAAGAGAAAGAGAGGTCTTCTCCTTGTCCATCACCGTTTCTAACAATATACATATCAGATGTACTGTTGTTAGTTAATGTAATCACATAGTCGCCTATCAATTGAAGTGGCGAGTTGAATGTGGCACATATTTTAATACTGTCTGAATATAAGTCTCCATTGTAGTTGGCGTGTAAAGGAACTGTTATCCACATAGAGTCTATTAAACTGTCTATTTCTCCAGAGGAGTTGGTTTGGTAGACTCTTGAGAGTACACTGTCGGTAGTTCCACTGTACATAAATGCATAGAAACAAAATCCATTGAGTTGAACGGTGTCAGGAGCTTCAAAAAGTTGACCATAAGCGCTGTATCCATCATCGTTCGCAGGTGTGGTAGATTCGTTAATTGTGTTTACAGATAACGCTGTAGGTGTATTGGATTTGTTAATTACATATTGAATTGTATCGATAACCTCAAAATCGCATTGAGTGGTGTCGAATTGTGCTAAATTCGAAAAAAATGAAAGTAGCAGGGCAGCAAAAAAAAGATGTTTCATAATAAAGTAGGTTTTTATTCAAATATAATCTTTTTCGAATAAATCACTTCTTCTTTTTGTTTTAACACGATGATTCCTATGCTGATATGTTTTTTTAACGTGACAATTGCTTGATCGCTCAATATTCCATTTTGTATTAAGCCTCCATTAAAATCATAAATCTCGTAGATCAAATTTTTAGATGAATTGCTAGAAAACCCAAAAGAGTTTTGATCAATATTATATACTTTAAAGGAGATATCATTTGTTTCTTCTACTTGATTAGAGACCGAAGGAATTAGGTTAAAGAAGTCAGCTACCCAGTAGGTAGAGTAAAAATTAATATCTTGAGTATAAGCACCAGGACTTCCTCCTTGCATCAGACCGTTTCCTTCATCAATAGGAATAACATGACCTATGTTTTGAAAGTCATATCTTAATACCGCAGTATCACTATTGTTGGGCATAAGATAAACTTTTTGAGTTACAATATTGTTGTTTTGAAAGTTACTATTGGTAATGTCGGGGTTAATGTCAGCCCCATTTATATCACACCATTGTTCGGTTAATTCAACTGCGTTTTCATGAGCCACTACGGCATCACTTGTTCCATGAAAAATAGCCATTTTAGGAAAGCTTCCAGTATAGTTAGGATGCTCGTCTCTAATTTTGTCTCCCCATTGTGTAGATGTTCTATCATAACCAGGGTCCATAGCATAAAGAGCATCTAAAGAACTAGAAGCTGATTTATAGGGAATTCCAGCGAGTGGAGCAGCTCTATTAATGACATCAGGATAGGCCGCTGAAAAAGCAATTGTAATTCCTGCGCCAGCTGATAACCCTGTAATGTAAATTCTATTTCCATCAATATTGTGGTTAGCTACCATATAATCAATCATTTGATTAATAGATGCCATTTCCCCTTGTCCTCTTTCATTGTCGAAAGAATTAAACCAATTGAAACATTTACCTCCATTATTCAATATGTTTTGTTCAGGGTAAAGAATTTTAAAGCCATAGGTATCTGCTAGTTGATTCCATTCTGTACGATCCGAAATTTCCTGAGCGTCTTGATCACAACCATGGCATACAATAACTAGTGGAGAAGTTCCTGTTAGATTGGTTGGAATGTATGAATAAGCATTTAAAAAACCTGGGTTAGTTCCAAAGTTGGTTATAGGCGTAAGTGTTGCGTAAATAGATAAGCTAACTAAAGAAGTTAGCGTTAAAATTAAGTTTTTCATTTTTTATTAAAAATACTGGTTTGTTGCATTAAAGTTTCTATTTCCTCTGTTGTTTTGGGGATGCAATCTGATAAGACCTCTGGTGTCGTTTCTGTAATCAATACATCATCTTCAATTCTAACCCCAATGTTCCACCATTTTTTATCACATGGAGAACCAGCGGGTATATATATACCAGGTTCTACGGTAATTACTGAATTGACCTTAAGTGGAAGGTATGTCCCAACATCATGAACGTCTAATCCCAAATAATGTGAGGTGCCATGCATAAAATATTTACGGACTTCAATAGGAGATTTAATAATTCCAAGTTTTTGTAATTCTTGAGAAACAACAGTTGTAGCAGCTACATTAGGGTCCCAGAATGAATTACCTTCTTTACATTTTTTGATACCGGCTTCTTGTGCTTTCAATACAATATCATAAATAATTTTCTCTTCATTCGAGAAATGGCCGTCTACAGGGAGTGTTCTTGTAACATCTGCGGTGTATCCATGATATTCAGCACCAACATCGCTCACTAATAGGTTATCGCCTGTCATGGTTTTTCTATTGGTACTGTAATGTAGAATACAAGAGTTCTTGCCACTTCCCATAATTGATGGAAAACCAGGATATTCAGCACCATTACTTTTAAAAATATATTCAATGATTGCTTCAGATTGATATTCAGTCATATTGGGCTCCAGTGCCTTTATTAGTTCAACCTGAGCTTCACAGGTGATATCAATTGCTTTGCGCATTAAAAGAAGTTCTTCATCAGATTTTATTTCACGCATAGCAGCTAACCATTCATTGAGTTTGGATTTACTAATGTTACTGTTATCTGTTTTACTAAGTTTTGCACCAAATTGTAAGCATAAATTATTTAAGTCAGCTTTGTCAAAAGGATCATCTTTGATATCTTGAGGTATTGGAGTATGAAAAATTTGATCAAAATTTTCAAAATTAAAATCAATTTGATTAAACTCTTTATTACTAAATGCTGTTTCTATTTCTAAGACTAATTCAGCTCCCATAGTCCCAATACGAGTTCCAGTCCATACTTCTTTACTCTTATCTCTAGGTTGAACAAATAAAATTTCTTTTGTCATTTCCCCATTAATTTTTTGAGGAGTTTTTAAAATAATGAGTATAGAATTGGGTTCTTTGAGTCCTGTTAAATAATAAAAGTTTGGATCTTGATGGTATTGGAAGTCTACATCATTGGATCTATTTTTTATAGGGCTTGAGAAAAAAACAGCAACAGAGTTTTTAGGCATGTAGTTTCGCAATTGTTCCCTGTTTCTTTTGTGAAATGAAGCAGGAAGCATGTCGGTGTCGTAAATCCCAAATTGGTTTAATTTAAGTTGTTGTCCCTTATTGACCTCTTGTGAGAAAAGTGTAAAGGGAAAAAGTAATACGAGTAAGATATGTTTTGGAAAAAGCATATTGAATTAAATAAGGGGGGCTTAGCAAACTTATTTTTTAATTATTTACGCACGAATTATACCAAATTAGAAATAATAAGGGAGAGCTATTATATATGTACCAACAAAAAAACCTTGTCACTATATAGCGACAAGGTAATATGATGTAAATACATTATATGTATACTTATTTTATAACTCCTTGAGCTCTTGCTTCTGTTAATACAGCAGAAATACCTTTTTTATTGATAGTTCTTAATGTTGAAGCACTAATTTTTAATTTTACCCACTTGTCTTCTTCAGGAATATAAAAACGTTTAGTAATTAAATTTGGGTAAAATTTTCTCTTTGTTCTTCTTAAAGAGTGAGAAACGTTATTTCCACTCATTACTTTCTTTCCTGATATTTCACAAACTCTAGACATCTCTTTTTATATAAATTTATTTATGTTCGCTATTGCTAAATTTTATTTCGGCTTGCAAATAACCTGATAATATTTTAAGAATCCAAATGATTATCAATTTAATTGCACTAATCGAATGCAAAATTAGTGAATTTAGTATCAGATAACCAAAAAATATGAGTTTTAATTATATGCTCATAAGTGTAAGAGCATGTAAAAAGAAGAAAAAATAACAGAAAGCTTAAAAATAAATACAATTTGTTTGAGTTATAGTACAAAGATTATATAAATTTGTTTTTAAATGAAAATCACTGCTTTAATAGTAATTATATTTTTTGTTAGCAACTTGGTAAGTGCTCAAACCAATGCCCCAAAATACAGTAATGAGTTTTTAAATATTGGTGTTGGAGCTAGAGCTTTAGGTATGGGGAATGCTGTAGGTGCTTCTACAGATGACGCTACAGCTGGCTATTGGAATCCTACTGGCTTGCTTAATATTAATACAGATTTGCAATTAGGGTTAATGCACTCTGAATATTTTGCTGGAATAGCCAAATATGATTTTGGAGGGTTGGCTAAAACAATTGATACTGCTAGTGCATTTGGTGTTTCGTTTATCCGTTTTGGTGTTGATAATATACCCAATACAACTGAATTGATTGATGCACAAGGAAATTTAGATTATGATCGGATTACTTATTTTTCGGCTACTGATATGGCTTTTATTTTTTCTTATGCTAGAAAATTAAAACCTAATTTATCAATTGGAGGAAATGTTAAAGTGATTAACAGGAGAGTAGGAGATTTTGCTAGAGCTTGGGGCTTTGGTATTGATGGAGCTATTGCTTATAAGAAAAAGGATTGGAGATTAGCGGTCGTTGCTAGAGATGTAACTTCTACTTTTAATGCGTGGAGTTATACCTTGTCTGATGATGTTATAGAGGTTTTTACTTTGACGGATAATGAAATCCCTGAGAATGGTCTAGAGTTAACTTTACCAAGGTTTATTTTAGCAGCTTCAAAAAAATGGAATATTAATCAGAATTTTACCTTTTTATCTGAGCTCAATGCAGCAGTTACAACTGATGGAAAAAGAAATGTATTGGTAGTTGGAGATCCTTTTTCTATAGATCCACACCTAGGGTTAGAGTTAGGATTTAAGAATATTGTATATGTAAGAGGAGGATTAAGTAATACGCAACGTATAACGGATTTAAATAATAAAACTACGTACACTATTCAGCCTAATATAGGGTTAGGTATTCAGTTCAAAGGTGTTGCAATTGATTATGCATTAACTGATATAGGAGATGCTTCTGCAGCTTTATACAGTAATGTATTTTCATTACGTTTTAATCTAAATCCTCAAAAAGGATAATAATTATGAAACATTTTATAATTGTAGGTTTATTAGTCGTGGGGATTTCTCTAACCCTTAAAAGATTTTTAGGTTTAGATACGAATACTTTTACAATGCTCAATGTTATTTTAGGGATTATTGGAGTATATATTGTCCAAAGAATTCAAGAGAAAGAAAAATAAGCATTAGTTTTTGTAATAGGATTCTAGCCGTTTTCTGAAAATTTATTGTTGTTATTTAGATTTAGTCAAGATAAGAGAGCTAACCTCCTTATTGCTTCTATTTTTCCTTTGAAATTCTTATATTCGCTACCTCAAAATTTAATAAAAACAATTAAATCTGCTAGACATTAGTAAAGAACTTCATTATGAATACTTACAGCGATTACATTAAAGAAATAGAAGAAAGAAAAGGACAAGGGTTACATCCTAAACCAATTGATGGTGCAGAGTTGTTAACTGCAATTATTGATCAAATTAAAGATAAAGGAAATAAAGATAGAGAAGATTCTCTAAAGTTCTTTATTTATAATGTCTTACCAGGAACAACAAGTGCTGCTGGTGTAAAGGCTAAGTTTTTAAAAGCTATTATTTTAGGTGAAGAGGTTGTAGAAGAGATTTCTCCAGCTTTTGCATTCGAACAATTAGCTCATATGAAAGGAGGGCCTTCTATAGAAGTGTTGTTGGATTTAGTGTTAGATCAAAAAGATGTTGAAATTGCTAAAAAAGCAGCTGAAGTATTAAAAACACAAGTATTCTTATACGAAGCTGATACGGAGCGTTTAGAAGAGGCAATGAAAAAAGGTTGTCCAATTTCTAAAGAAATTATCGAAAGCTATGCACAAGCTGAGTTCTTTACAAAGTTACCTGAAGTTGATGAGGAGATAGAGGTTGTAACTTATGTCGCTGGTATTGGTGATATTTCTACTGATTTATTGTCGCCTGGAGCTGATGCACATTCTCGTTCTGATAGAGAGTTGCACGGGCAATCTATGTTTGAGCATAATAAAGAAATGCAACAAGAATTATTGGCATTAAAAGAAAAACATCCGAATAAACGTGTGATGTTAATTGCTGATAAAGGAACTATGGGAGTTGGGTCTTCTCGTATGTCTGGTGTAAATAATGTTGCTTTGTGGACAGGGATTTCATCTAGTCCTTATGTACCTTTTATTAATATTGCTCCAGTAATTGCAGGGACAAATGGAATTGCACCTATTTTCTTAACTACTGTCGGAGTAACAGGAGGTATAGGTATTGATTTAAAAAACTGGGTAAAGCAAAAAGATGCTGATGGAAATACCATTGTAGATGAAGATGGTGAGCCAATATTAAAAGAAGAGTATTCTGTAGCTACTGGAACAGTTCTAACAATAAATACAAAAACAAAAAAATTATATAACGGAGATAAAGAGTTAAAAGATATCTCAGCAGCTTTAACACCTCCAAAAATGGAGTTTATAAAAGCAGGTGGTTCTTATGCTGTTGTTTTCGGTAAAAAACTACAGACTTTCGCATGTAAAGCTTTAGGTATTGATGTACCTCAAGTATATGCTCCTTCTAAAGAAGTTTCTATTGAAGGACAAGGGTTAACTGCAGTTGAAAAAATATTCAATAAAAATGCAGTAGGAACAACGCCAGGAAAAACGTTGCATACTGGATCTAATGTTCGTGTTGAAGTAAATATTGTTGGTTCTCAAGATACAACAGGATTAATGACTTCTCAGGAATTGGAAATGATGGCTGCTACAGTGATCTCTCCAATTGTTGATGCTGGATATCAATCTGGATGTCATACAGCTTCTGTATGGGACGATAAATCAAAAGCGAATATTCCAAGGTTAATGAAGTTTATGAATGACTTTGGTTTGGTTACTGCACGTGATCCTAAAGGGAAATATCATGCAATGACAGATGTAATACATAAGGTATTAAATGATATTGCAGTAGATGATTGGGATGTAATTATTGGTGGTGACTCTCACACTCGTATGGCTAAAGGTGTAGCGTTTGGTGCTGATTCGGGAACAGTTGCATTAGCGTTAGCAACTGGAGAGGCAACAATGCCTATTCCGGAGTCTGTAAAAGTGACCTTTAAAGGAGATATGAAGTCTTATATGGATTTCCGTGATGTAGTACATGCTACTCAACAGCAAATGTTAGATCAATTCGAAGGAGAGAATGTATTCCAAGGGAGAATTATTGAAGTACATATAGGAACTTTAACTTCTGATCAAGCATTTACATTTACAGATTGGACTGCTGAAATGAAAGCCAAAGCATCTATTTGTATTTCTGAAGATGAAACATTAATTGAATCATTAGAAATTTCAAGAGATCGTATCCAAATCATGATTGATAAAGGAATGGATAATAAGAACCAGGATTTGAAAGGTTTAGTTGATAAAGCGAATAAACGTATTGAAGAAATTAAGTCTGGAACTAAACCTGCGTTAAAGCCAGATGCTGATGCTAAGTATTATGCTGAAGTTGTGATCGATTTAGATAAAATTGCTGAACCAATGATTGCTGATCCAGATGTAAATAATGAAGATGTATCTAAACGTTATACACACGATAATATTCAGCCTTTATCTTTTTATGGAGGAAAGAAGAAAGTTGATTTAGGTTTTGTTGGTTCATGTATGGTGCATAAAGGAGATATGCAAATTTTAGCTCAAATGTTGAAAAACCTTGAGGCTCAAAAAGGAAAGGTAGAGTTTAAAGCTCCTTTAGTTGTTGCTCCTCCTACTTATAATATTGTAGATGAATTGAAAGCAGAAGGTGATTGGGAAGTGTTAGAAAAATATGCAGGATTTGTATTTGATGATAATGCTCCAAAAGCAGAAGCAAGAACTAAATACGAAAACAAATTATACTTAGAACGCCCAGGTTGTAGTTTATGCATGGGGAACCAAGAAAAAGCTGAACCAGGAGATACGGTAATGGCTACATCTACTCGTCTGTTCCAAGGAAGAGTGGTAAGAGACACGGATGAGAAAAAAGGAGAGTCTTTACTTTCTTCTACACCAGTAGTTGTACTATCTACTATTTTAGGTAGAACTCCTACTATGGCTGAATACGAAGCTGCTGTTGATGGAATTGTATTAACCAAATTCAAACCTTCAACAAAGAATTTAGTTAAGTAATTTACCTAAATATTAATATATAAATCCCTTTACAATTCATTTTGTAAAGGGATTTTTTATTAGGTAACCTAAATAGTTTATTATTTTAATTAGTTACCATTGCTCCTTTTAGAGGAGACAATGGTAACTAATATGGGGGAAACAAACTAACTTATAGTCAGAGTTTGTTGTTGGTAATAAACGATATTTAATTAAGTCTATTTATTCTTTGGGGCCCATTTAGGATAATAGGTCGATAAAACATCAACAATATTCTCACCAGCTGAGATTAAGCCTCCCAAAGCGACTACAATAGGATCATCAGGATGTGTTTTAACTAGTTTTTGGTCAAGCATTTGTAAAAGTGGTTGAACCGTTCCCCAAACTGAACTAAATAAGTTGGGTTTTGATGTGATTGGCCAAGGTGGTAAAGTGTTTGGAGGGAACTCTACTACTGGTTCAACTGGGGGAGTAGCTTCCAATCCATTGATAGCTGTTACTATTTCATTATTCATCCCTACAGCTGCATCATAAAATGAATGACATGCTGCATTAATCGCTGTAATGGCCTTTTCGTTACTAACAGCTTTTAAAAGTACAGCATCCATTGTTTGAACAAGGTTAGCGCCCATTACAATCCATTCATTCCATTTGGTATAATCATTTATTTGTTGTGGGATAGTTCTTTTCACAACAGTTAATGAATCCCATCCCATTGGGTTGAGTGCGTCAACGTCAATGTTGTTAATTTGTTCTAATGTTGGAGGTGTATATTCCTTTTGCATTCTTATAGATTTTATTGGTTAATATTTTTATTTAGATTGGCTTTATTGGCTGCGTCATTCATTTTATTGACTAATGCTAAAAGCTTTTGTTGTAAGTCTTGGTCTACAAAAAAGTTGTTGACTTTTTGATGAATAACTTTAGTTTTAGTAGCTCCTCCTCCTTGCGCTTTCCCATCTGGCCCAATTGTAATTGGAGGGTTCGATTTGTAGGATACTGTAGCCGAATAATTAAATGATTTTATAGGTGTCATTAAATTTTTAAGTTGATCAAACGATTTGGATAAATTGCTTGCCGAACTTGTAAAAGAGGTGTTGTTGGTGCTCACAAAGTTGTTGATTGCTGAGATATCATTAGAAATATCATTAGTTGGGAGAAGTTTAGCAATGATAAAATTAAGAGCTTTGGTAATTGCTGGACTTTGCGTTGTAATAATTGTCTTCATTGATCTTTTGAATAGCGATAGCTCGATATTGGCTCCAGTAGTAATAGGATTTTTAGCTATACAATTCATATCTACAAGGATTCCAGTTAGTGGATCCAGAATAGAAGCAAAAGTATTAGAATACTTAACGGCTTTAGAGAGTTGAGGTAATCCAGTAGAAGAAACTAATTCGGCATCTTTACCTAATTGAATAAATTTTTGAGCATAGTTGCTTAGGTAGTTATTGATAGCATCAGCTTGAGATAAAGCATATGATATAGTAGATTGAATGTTTTGCATTTGTTTTAAAACAGTTTCAGCACCAGTGTTTACTTCCGTTTTTAAAGCTTCAAGATCTGAACTAAATTGGTTGTCCAACTTACTGTTTAATGCTAGACCTCTTCTAAGGGTATTACCTAAACTAGCGGCACTACTTGCTATTTGGTCAATGTATTGAAGTGCAGAAGTAAATTGCTGCTTACTTGGATTATGCGCTTCAACTTGTTGAATAGCTGAGTCAACGCTTTCTCCAGATTTAACCAATGCCGTTGTTTGTAAATAGATATCGTTGATAGCCTTGGCTTGGTCTTTAAACGATTGCTCTATATCTGTAAAAATTCCTTTTGCCCAATCAAAATTTAATAAGAAATCCATGACTTTTACACCATCTAAAAATAAAGCATTAAAGTCATCAATTTCTTCGTGAAAATGAGTGGGAAGTGCTCTTGATAAGTCGAATGATTTTAAGTTTTTCGCTAGTGTAGGCCCAATTGTTTCGGCTGATTCCAGCGAGTTTTTAGCATTTTTCGCCGCTTGTAATAGTAGGGTAATGTTTGTTAACCCTATATCGTCATAACTGTCTTTAATCACATGGTCATTTAATAGAACATCACTGACCCATAAAGGATTTGAAGCTGTTTTTATGTAAGGGGTTGTTATTTCAGCAAGCGCTAGATAACAGGTTTTCATTTTTTTCTGTCTAACAATTCTTTGCTGTGTTTTAGCTATTTCGATTGAACGAATTGCAAAACTCGAATTGCTTTGAATACCTTTAATTGAAGGTTGTACTGGCCAGTTAGGTAGATTAAAAGGTCCTTTACCAGATGGGCTTCCTGAAATGGCTTGAACCATAGATACAACTAAATCATAAGTTTTACCTTTGTCTCTTGAGTCGTATTTAGAAAGACTAGTATTCATAGTTGTCCAAGCTGCACTGCCACTTTGAACCGTTTGAGTTCCCCCATTTTGTTGCCAATTGCTTGAGGTTGATGTGTTGATATTCGTTTTTACAAGGTCAAAGAGTGGTTGTACACCTAATGCTTTTTCAATTTCATTAAGTAATGGCTGCAATAAACTTTCTATACCTGTAGCTTTTAAAACTGCATTAACAACTGGCTCCAAAATATGTTTGATAATACTTTCCATTGCATCCAATACCCATTTCACTGGTGCTATAGCATTTTCGATAGCATGGAAAGCACTTTTTATTGGAGAAATGATGTTTTCGAAGTTTCCTAAACCATTTTTTACTGTTGTTAACGTTGATTGAATTTCTGAAGTGGAGTCACCTAAAGCAGAATTAATAGAAAGTATTGTTTTGGAAATATCACTTGTAAATTCTGCTAGTGGTTTTAAAACTTTGGTAACTTCAGTCCTAACGTTAACCATTTGATCAACAAAGTTCTGTGTGCTTTCTTCTGCTTTTGTTCCTGCTAAAACAGGTAAAACTTGTTGGGTAATATCAAGACAATAACTTAAGATCTGAACTGTGTTTAGGACATCTGGGACAGTTGTTGATATGGTTTTAATAATCGTGTCAGCCTCATTCATCGTATCGGCCAATTCGTTAAAAATTGTTTGACAAGGCTTTACCGTATCTTCAATTATTGGGTCAATAGCAGTGTTAACTTCTCCAAGAAACCCAACTGCATCATCCATTATTCCAGAAGCCATTTCGGCAACCACATCAATAAACGGTATTTCGATAAGTGCTTGACATAGTGAACTCAGTACTTCTAAACTTTCTTGACAAGTTGTTAATGTAGGAGGGACTTCTATGGCATAATCTAAGGTGCCTGCTATCTCATTACAGATATTTGCTGTTTCCTCTACTGTTGTAGTTACTGGTTGAATTGAAGATAAAGAATCTTTTAATGATTGTACAACCGCAGCAAAAGGGTCTTTAATATCTTCAAGGTTTAATGTATTCATTATATATAGGGTTTTATGAGAATAATTTGGGCGCAAAAATCAGCATTAAGAGTTTTTTGCAAAAGGGTAGAATTACCTAAATAGTAAAAAAGGGTAGAATTACCTGTTTAGCTACTATTTTATATAAATTGTAGAAAATAGAATATGATTGGATACTTTTTAGTTTCTTTGTAATTGTGTATAATTTGATCTAAAATTTAGGACATCAAACAGGAAAAAGAAGAAGTCAAATTCTAAAAAATAAAAGAAATGAATAAGGATATAATTGTTAACTGGAACGACAAAAGAGTACAACAGGAAGAAGTCGTTAGTTTTTTTAAAGAAGTCGGTAATTTTTTTTCATTTACATTAGATGAAAAGCTTTCGGATAAGCTACACATCTATTTTGGAATAAGTGAAGCAGAGAATAGTTTTTATGTAATAAAAGAGAGCGAAGATGTTGAAAGTAATGAAAGTTTTTTAGCACATGCTTTGTTATCTAATACCAAAAAGAAGTTGCCTCAGCTGACTTTGAAAGAAGAAAATAATGATCACAGTATACCTTGGGAAAAAGCAAATCAATGCATCAACAATTGGATCAATGATTCGGTTCGAAAAAGCTGGATTGACGAGCGGTTTGCGAGCCTAGGAAGTGATAAGGCAATTTTTTTAGCTTTTGTGGTTGATAGTGCAGATGTTAAAGAAGGAAAAGAACATGATTTTTATTTATCATTAAAAGATGATGAAAATGGTAGCTTTGATGCTGACTTAATTGTGGTGAATAAGACCGATGGAATCATCTCTCAAAATATTGAAGATATGGTACATTCGGTGCCTCCTTTTGGAGATGATTATGCAAAGTTTGGTTTGCTAAAATCGTTGGATATTAAGTGATTGTATATAAATATATACTAACCTATGGCTCGCCAATTGTTTTAATAATAGGGGTTTTTTGGGGAATATATTATTTGAAGTATATTTCCAAACCGAACTATGTTATTTTAGGATATCTGATTGTCAGTTTGATTTTTGATTTAGTATCTAGAAAAATAGGTAGTGATAGTAATAATAATCTTTTACTATGGCCCTTATTAAGTCTAGCAGAGTTAATTACTTTCTCAATTTATTACTTAAAAACAAATTTGTACAGTAGAGCTATTTTTCTCTTTTTGATATTGGGCAGTATATATATGCTTACAGAATTGTATTATATAGATGTGTATAACATTCAGAATTTTCAACCCTATTCTAAAGTTATCTCGTCTTTTATTATTGTTTTGTTTGCTTTAATAAAATTTTACCAACAAATAATCAAGGAGGATTTAGATTCATTAAAAAAGCAATATATCAATAGTTTTATTTTAGTTTATTTTTCAATGAATGTTCTTTTATTGTTGCCAATTAATTATTTGATTAATGCCAAGATTGAGGTTACGATATATATATGGACAGTATACCTTTTGATCACTGTTGCGTTTTATATTAGTTTATCATATTACTTATGGAAGAATGGGAGAAAACGGAAACAATTGCATTGTGGGTAACATTGGGTGTATTATTAGTGCTGTTATTATTGGCATTCATAATACTATTGGTGAAGTTGATGTTTAATAAAATGGTAAAAGCTAGAATGACAGAAGCTAAGGCTAAGTTAAAGCATCAACAAGAGTTGTTTGAATCAGCTATTGAAACCCAGGAAAAAGAAAGAAAAAGAATCGCAGAAGATATACACGATGCACTAATTGGTAAATTATTGGTACTCCAGATGGAAAACCAAATCAACAAAGCAAATGGAGTTAACAGTAAATTACTAGAAGATAGCATTAGTGTTGCCAGGAGAATTTCTCATGACCTAAGTCCTCCATTAATTGAGTATACTCAATTAATCGATTTATTGCAAGAAGTCATGGAACCATGGAAAGAAATCAAAACAATTGATTCAATTGTAGAAATTAGATATGATGTAAAGTATTCGGATAGTTTTAAGATCAATTTAACACGTATTTTACAAGAAGTAATAACGAATATAATTAAGCATGCTGATGCAACGAAAATAGAATTTAGATATAGGCAAACAAAGAGAAGTTTGGTGGTGCAAATAATTGATAATGGAGTAGGGTTCGATAGGAAGCAAAACGTAAAAGGTTTAGGCTTAACCAATATCGAAAATAGAGTTAGTTATTTAAAAGGGAAGTATCATATTAAATCATTTATTGGCCAAGGAACAAATTATCTTTTTTACTTTAAAATGGAAAAAGAATAGGTATGATAAGTTTAACGATAGTCGACGATGATGCTTTAATAGTGTCATTACTTGAAAAATATTTCACCCTTCAAGAAGATATTGAAGTGCTGAGCACTGCGTGTAGTGGTGAAGAGTTTTTAACCAATATTAAAGCAGCTAGTTCTTTTCCTGATATTCTGATTTTAGATTTAAAAATGAAGAATATGAGTGGTATAGATGTAATGAAAAGTTTAAAAAAGAACTATCCAGAAATTAAGGTAATCGTGATGTCTTCTCATTATAAACAATCGTTTATGGGATTTATGCTAAAAACTGGTGTTTCAGCATTTATTCCGAAAGGTATTTCTCCAGAAGAGTTAACCAACGTTGTTCGAGAGGTTGCTAAAAATGGTTACTCATTTTTTAGTGACCAGTTAAATATTGTAAGAGAACAAATATCACCAAAATCACCAGCTCCAGTGCTTAATAAAGGTGATGTGTTGAGTTCAAGGGAAGTGGAGGTTTTAAAGTTAATTTGTCTTCAAAAAACGGCTAAAGAAATTAGTGAAGAATTGTTTCTTTCAACAAGAACAGTTGAAGGGCATAAAAACAATTTGTTTTTAAAAACTGAAACTAAAAATATTGCAGGGTTAGTAGTCTACGCCATTCAAAATAAGATTATAGACATTAACGAGATTCCTTTAGTCTAGAATAAGATACAAAACTGAAAAATGAGGAGATAGGTTAATCCAAGAACTGCTCATTGAAATTTAAGAAATAAACCTTTTCAGTAGCACGAGTTATAGCAGTATACAACCAGCGTAGATATTCTTTGTTTAGCATTTCTTGTGTAAGATATCCTTGGTCTATAAAAGCAACTGGCCATTGCCCTCCTTGTGCTTTGTGACAAGTT
Source organism: Flavobacteriales bacterium (assembly GCA_025210295.1). Lineage (NCBI taxonomy): Bacteria > Pseudomonadati > Bacteroidota > Flavobacteriia > Flavobacteriales > Flavobacteriales bacterium. The sequence goes on from JAOASC010000028.1 coordinate 186,326, forward strand.
AATGCGTAAGAAAATTTTACTTGTAACGCATTAAAATGTGGGGTTTTCATAATGAGTTGTTGACGTTTTCGTTTACTAGAGATATTGTAAAAATCTTTTTCTATTTCATAGAATAATGTTTTTAAACGTTCGCGTGGAAGTGCTGCGCTTTCTACATTCAAAGTTTCTAATAATAGTTTACAGGTAAATTCAGGTTCATCTTCATTGTCTACAAAGCGAACCACTACATCAACAAAATCAAAACCGTAAATGTATTCATGTTTCAAAATTTGTTTCACCTCTAAGATATCTCCATTAGCAATAAAACCTGCTTTGGATTTTTTATCTAGCCAGAAATAGTTGTTTTTGACAACCATTAACAAGTCATGTGGAGCGATTTTTTCTTCCATCCATAAAATTCTACTTCTCACTTCTTGGTTAAAAATGTTGGCACGTTTATTACTTCTACAAATAATAATAACATTTTCAATACCATAGGTGCTAATTGAAGTTTCTAATTCATCTTGCAATTCCATTCCTGTAATCGCCAGAGCATCAGGAAACGAGCTAGAAAGCTCAAGATGAAAATCTTCCTCTTTTCTAATTTGTTCTCGAATATTGGTGGCGTTAAATAAAATACCACTGTCATGTTCTTGTCGAACAACTTCTTTTAGTTCAGAGATAAAAAATGCTAAAGGATAGTTTTGTTCTAACCTGTTTTTATTTAGAGCAGGACTTTCAGTGCTACCTACAGGAGGCAATTGGGCACTATCTCCAATAAAAATAAGCTTGCAATTGATACCAGAGTAAACATAAGAAATAAGGTCGTCCAATAAACTTGCATTATCTAAAAAAGCAGAGCTTAATCCATCATCAGAGTTAACCATTGAAGCTTCATCTATGATAAAAACAGCGTTGTGATAATTATTTTTTCCTTTTGTAAAACTTAGGGTTCCTTCTTTTTCGTTTTGATAATAGATTTGCTTGTGAATAGTGTAAGCTGTCTTGTTGCTATATTTACTCAATACTTTTGCAGCTCTTCCAGTGGGAGCCATCAATACAACATTTCGTTTGATGAGTCCCAAAGATTTTACAAGTGCTCCAATTAGACTTGTTTTTCCAGTACCAGCATACCCTTTTAAAATAAAACCCACATCTGGATTTTCAGAAAGTAAGAAATCTGCCAATTTAGAGATTGCTTTTTTCTGATCAGAAGTTGGGATAAAACCCAATTCTGTATTAAGTAATTGAACTACAGTAGATTTAATAAGGCGTAATTAGTGTTTTTTAAAAGCGTCCCAACATGCCTGATACATAGGCTCAATTAAGTCAGCATACTCTTCTTCGGTAACAGCATTTAATGAAAGGATATAGGAAACACATGAAGCATGCATTCCAGTCATAAAGTGAACGACAAAGTCCAAAGGAAACTCTTTGATTACCTCTTCTTTTATTGCTTGAGTTGTTCGAGCTAAGATTTTTTCGTTAACACTTGGGTATATTTTTTCATCAGAAGTTTCTGTCCATGAATAAGGATGAGCTTGAACTTGATTCATAAAGTTGAATAAAGAACGATTACTTAGCCCCCATATTACCGATTGGTGGAATACTTTACGCATTAGACTCTGATAATCTTCTATCTCTAGCACTTCTCCATAAACAAATTTGAACATATCATTCTTACCAAGTGTATAAATCTCTGATACAAGAGACTTCTTACTAGGATATAGTTCTTGTAACTTTTCTTGGCTTATTTCAGCAGCTGTATATATATCTTCTAAGCTCGTACTTACAAGGCCTTTAGTGTTGAATAAATGGAGGGCAGCATTTCTTATTTTTTCATTTTCTTTATTCATAGTAGTGTAGTGTTTTTGAGTAGTGTTGTAAACATTTACTTAACGAATATAATAAATAAAGTTTTATAAACAAATATTGAAATAAATTTTAAATATAGGCTTATATTTTTCGATAATTAGGCCTTTAAAGCATCCCAGCAGGTCTCAAACATTGGTTCGATTAAGTGTGCGAATTCTTCTTCAGTCATAGGGTTTAATGCAACAATATAGGAAACACAAGCGCCTAACATTTTGGTCATAATATGTGCAGCAAAATCAATGGGTAAATCTTTGAGGTTTCCTTTTTTGATTTCAATTTCCACTCTCGCCATAATGGTCTCGTTTATCCTAGGATAGATTTTGTTGTCTTCTGTTTCCCATTGATATGGTTGAGAGATATAATCCATAAAACAAAACAACTCAGAATTGTTTACAGCCCAAAGTACTGATTGGTGAAAAATAGTACGCATCATGGCTTTAAAATCTTCTAATTTTGCCAAATCGCCATAGACAAATTGAAACATGTTATCCTGACCTATCGAAAAGAGCTCAAAAATTAGTTCTTTAGTAGATGGGTATTTTTCATCAAGAACACTATACGGAATCTTCGAAGCTAGCGCTATATCATATATCGTTGTGCTTTCAATACCTTTAGATTTAAATAGCCCAAGAGCTACTGTATGAAGTTTTTCTAATTGAGTAACCATAGTTTAGAGAGTTTGTTCATCTAGTTTAAAATCAGATGTTGTATGGAAAGTGATCTCAGGATAATCTCCTTCAGCTTGAGTGAGTAGGAAAGGTGAATCTGCTAAAAATACAGGGTTTCCATCTTTGTCGTAAGCAATATTATTGTGCTTTCTCTTTACAAATTCATCAATTTTGTCTTGGTTATCAGAAGTCATCCAGCAAGCTTTATGATGCGGTTTGTGCATAAAGCTACAAGATGCTCCATACTCATGTTTTAATCTATATTGAATTACTTCAAATTGAAGTTCTCCAACTGTTCCAATAATTTTTCTGTTTCCAGGTTGTTTAATAAACAATTGAGCAACCCCCTCATCAGTTAACTGTTGGAGCCCTTTTTCCAATTGTTTAGTTTTCATTGGATCATCGTTTTGAACTTCTTTAAATATCTCTGGAGAAAAACTAGGAATCCCTTTATACATAAATTCATCTCCAGTAGTTAGGGTGTCTCCAATTTTAAAAGTTCCAGTATCATACAAACCAATAACATCTCCAGGGTAAGCTTCGTCAATGACAGCTTTACTAGAAGCCATAAAACTTGTAGGGTTGGCAAACTTAACTTTCTTATCTAATCGAATGTTTTTATAAAATGTATTACGTTTAAATTGACCAGACACAATTCTTAAGAATGCAATTCTATCTCTATGTTTAGGATCAATATTCGCATGAATTTTGAAAACAAAACCACTAAACTTATTGTTTTCTGGTTCTACAAAACCTTTGTCTGAAAGTCGACCTTGAGGAGTTGGGGAAATCTCAACAAATGAATCTAATAATTCTTGAACTCCAAAATTGTTTAATGCAGACCCAAAATATACAGGAGCTACTTCACCAGAGAGGTAACTTTCCCTGTCAAATGTTTCGTAAACACCGTCTACAAGTTCAACTTCTTCTCTAAGAGTCTCGGCAAAAGATTCTCCTATGGTTTCATCAAGCGCAGTGTCATTAATATCTTCGATAGCTACAACTTCTTTTTCTATTTGTGTTTTATTTCCACTAAATAAATTAAGATTACCACGATGCATATTATAAACCCCTTTGAACGTCGCTCCAATTCCAATTGGCCAACTCATAGGGCGAACTTTTATCGATAGTTTTTCTTCTAGTTCATCTAACAAGTCAAAAGCATCACGTCCCTCTCTATCCATTTTATTAATGAAAACAATAACAGGAGTATTACGCATTCTACAAACTTCCATTAGTCGTTCAGTTTGAGCCTCTACACCATTTGCACAATCTATTACCAATATTACACTATCTACAGCCGTTAATGTTCTATAGGTATCTTCAGCAAAATCCTTATGTCCTGGTGTGTCCAAGATGTTTATTTGCTTATCTCGATAGTTAAAAGCCATTACAGATGTAGCAACTGAGATCCCTCTTTGCTTTTCAATCTCCATAAAATCTGATGTAGCTGTTTTTTTGATTTTATTATTCTTTACAGCTCCAGCAGATTGAATCGCTCCACCAAATAAAAGCAGTTTTTCTGTTAATGTCGTTTTCCCTGCATCTGGGTGACTAATAATTCCAAATGTTCTCCTAATATTAATCTCTTCTTGTAAACTCATCTAGTACTTTTGATAAGGGTGCTAAATTATCCTTTATCATTGAGTTTTGGAAATATTTAAGAGATTTTATTTAAGTAAAAATTATTGCTTTTTAAGGGGAGCACTCAATCCTGTTTTTAATGTTAAAGTGTTCTATTTTTGTTACTGTAAAAGTTTAGTGATAATCGAGCCAATTTAATTGTTAGAGTTTGTCTTTTGTGAAAACATATACAATTTCATTGTTTTCTTGTAAATAAATGTTGTCTTTTTCAAAGAGCTTGTTTTCAAAGTCAATATATATCTTACAACTTGAATTTCGTCTAGCTTTCTTTTTTAATAATTTCGTTTCCCTTTTAGTCAACTCACTAATATCCGTTATTGTTCTATTGATACGAATAGTGTTATACTTTGAAATGACTTCAGATTGTGGAATGTTACGATCCAAGGTAATTAACTCAATGTTTTCTATTTCACAATTGCGCTCTACTTTGGCTTGAGCGAAAAAAGTGGTAGCGTAAAAAAATAGGGGGGCGGTCAATAAAATAATTTTTTTCATGTCATAATTGTTTAATTTTTAATTAAATGTACGAATAATGTTGAAGGGCATAGAACTTAAAAATTGATTTTATTTAAAGATGTTAAAATTGATTATTTTCTCTTAAATTTGATGGATGAATAGGTAGAATGCTAAGTTTAATAGAACATGGAGTCAAAAATTGAACGTAAATGTAGTAATTGTGGTCAATGGAATGTAGGTAATCAAGAGTTTTGCCAGTTTTGTAATGCTCCAATTTCACCAAAAAAAATAATAGAAACGAGGGAAGAGAAAAGAGTTAAGGAAGAAAAAGAAAAGCCGTTGGATAAGATTGATCTTTATCTAAAACGTTTAAAAGATCATCCTAATTTTTTTGTTCGCGTTTTATTTCGAATAGTTTATTCTACGTGGGTTGTTTTTATGTTGATAGTTTCTGCTGTGGTCTATTTTGTCGCTTTAACACCTGGTTAAATGCATCCAGTTAAGAATATTTATTTTATCGTTTTTAGTGTAGTCTATTTGTTCGTTCAACTATTTAGAAAGTTAGAAGTACAGCTTCCAGAGTTACTCAATTCTTATGGAACAGATTTGTTGTTTATGCCTTTGCTTTTGTCATTTGCTCTTTGGATGACTCGATTAATTAAACGTGACCATGCCTTAACATTAACACTACCAATGTTATTGGTGACTTTCCTTTTTGTAAGTTTTATTTTTGAATACTATCTCCCTGCGAGAAGTTCAATATATACCGCTGATAAAATAGATGTTGTAATGTATTTCTTAGGAGGGATAATCTTTTATTATCTTCAAAATCGTATCTTTGGCAGCAAGGTTGTTTAAGATAGAAATTGGGTTTAGCAGCTCAATTATTTTAAACATTATTAAATAAAAAAAACAGTAAAGTGAAAAGAATTGTAGGATTAGCTTTTATTATCAGTTCATTGGTTAGTATAGCGCAGGATAAAGCATTTATAATTTATAATGCTAAAGGAAAAAAAGTATCGTATAAAAAAATGATAAAATCGTTAAATGAAAGCGATATTACTTTGTTTGGTGAATTACATAATAATCCAATTTCACATTGGTTGCAATTAGAAGTAACGAACTCATTGGGGGAAAAACGAAACCTAATTCTTGCAGCAGAAATGTTTGAACGCGATAATCAAAATGCACTGAATGATTATTTAAGTGGAAAAATTGACGAAAAGGGCTTGGATTCTTTAGCGCGGTTATGGAATAATTTTGAAACTGACTATAAACCTTTAGTCGATTATGCTAAACAACATAAATTACAGTTTGTAGCAGCTAATATACCACGTAGGTATGCAAGTATGGTTTACAAAGGAGATTTTAAAGCTTTGGATTCATTGCCTGCAAATGAAAAAGAATGGATCGCTAAATTACCAATAGCTTATGATAAAAACCTCCCTGGATATCAAAAAATGTTGGAGATGATGGGAGGACATGGAGGAGAAACTTTCCCTAAAGCTCAAGCGATTAAAGATGCTACAATGGCAGAGTCTATATATAAGGCTTACGAAGCAGCTAGTGAAAAAGATAAGCTAACGGTTATCCATTATAATGGAGCCTACCATTCTGATAACTATGAAGGAATATTATGGTACTTAAAACGTAAAAATATAAACTTGAACTATCAAACAATTACCACAGTCTCTCAAGAAAATATTAAAAAACTTTTGGAGGAAAATATCGGAAAAGCAGATTTTATTATCTGTGTAGATGAAGATATGACAACTACTTATTAATTAGCTAATTAGATGATTAGCTAATTAGATGATGAGATGATGGGCAAATGGAGCTTTTAGCGAATAAAATAGGAAAATGAATTTAGAGCAAATAAAACATACCACAGAATTTTTAAGACAAAAAGGAATTACTCAACCTGAAATAGGAATTGTTCTAGGAACAGGCTTAGGGAATTTAGCGACCAAAATTGAAGCTGATTTTGAGATTGATTATGAAGAGATTCCTAACTTTCCTGTTTCGACTGTAGAGATGCACAAAGGGAAGCTAATCTATGGTAAAATAGGAGGGAAGCAGGTATTGGCAATGCAAGGTCGTTTTCATTATTATGAAGGATACTCTATGGAAGAAACGGTGTTTCCTATTCGTGTCATGAAATTATTGGGAGTAAAGAGTTTGTTGATCTCTAATGCAGCAGGAGCGATTAATTTAGATTTTCAAAAAGGAGATTTAATGTTAATTACTGATCATGTAAACCTATTTCCTGCTAATCCGTTATTAGGGCAGAATGAACCTGAATTAGGAACTCGTTTTCCAGATATGAGTGAGCCATATAGCAAGCAACTTAATGCGAAGTTAAGAACTGCTGCGCAAGAAAAAGGAATAACGTTAAGAGAAGGAGTATATGTAACAGCACAAGGACCAATGCTGGAAACACCAGCAGAATACAGAATGCTTAAAATTGTCGGAGGAGATGCGGTAGGAATGAGTACTGTACCAGAAGTAATTGCAGCTAATCATATTGGTTTGCCTTGCTGTGCCGTTTCTGTATTAACAGATGAGTGTGATCCAGATAATCTGAAACCTGTAGATATTGCCGAAATTATTGAGGTAGCTGGTAAAGCTGAATTAAAGTTAACAGAACTTTTTATTGGGTTGATTGATAGCATTTAAATAAGATTTTATACATTAGGTGTATTCCTAATTATAATTTTTAAGATGTTACGTTTAAAGAAAATAGTAGCTTGGCTGGCTCTTATATTATTGACTCTTTCATTGTTTTTACCTGTTTATTGTACCAATGAAGATTGTACTGAAGTTATGAGAGGCTTTAATTGCTTTTTCTTTGGTTGGATGGGAACATTTTTATTTTTTGGAATCTACCTTGTTTGGTTAGCTAACCCCATTGCAGTAATGGCTTTTATTTTAAACAAAAAAAAGCCTAAAATTAGTTTGCTATTGTCTGGTATTGCTTTTCTTATAGGAAGTGCTTTTTTGCTAGGAGGTGAAATCTTTGTTACTGAAGCTCGTGCAGAAGAGATAACAGACTATAGAGCTGGTTACTGGTTGTGGATGTCAAGCTTATTAATGGTTGTTGTTGTTGCTGTATTATCATTGCTGATCAAGGCAAAACAAGCTTCTCAAAATTAAACCTAATCAATAAAATACAAGTTTAGTTTCCTGAACAATAAACTGTAATAACCCCCTTGTATAAATTAAAACAAGGGGGAATTAGTTTTATTATTTTAACATAATAACTTCAACTCTTCTATTCAGTGCTTTATCTATTTCATTTTGATTGCCTGTAACAGGTGCATCTTCTCCTAAATAATACATTTCTATGGCTGAGTTAGGAATACCTAAATTAATGAGATAACTTTTTACGGCTTCCACTCTCTTTTTAGATAAAATAAGGTTGTAAATATCGTCACCTACATTATCTGTGTGACCAATTATTCTAACCTTCGAATATTCTTTAACACTAATTCCTAAGTTCCATTTGGTTAATAACTTATCCAGTTCTTTTCGATGTTTATCAGCTATGTAATGACTATCATTTCCGAAGTAAACCATAAGACGACTTTTGATTGCTTCGCTGTAAGCAATAGGTCTAACAGAATCATTTTTCGATTGATTAATAGTGTCGAAATGGTGATTGTTTAGGTCATAAGGCGATTGAACATGACTAGGAACATTGGATGTGTTTTCTTTAGTTGGAGTATTATTCGCTCTTTCGTTATGTTCTTTTGAAGGCGTTGTCTTGGTAGAATCAATAGTTGGAGCAGTAGGTTGGGTTACAGGACATCCTTGATTAGTCACTGCCCCTCCTATATTAGGACATTGGTCTACCTTATCCAAAACTCCATCTCCGTCACTATCCTTACAGCAACCAGTTTCTACAGGAGGGTAAGGGCATCCATTATTTTGATATGGACCTACAGTTTCTGGACAGCGATCAACGGCATCCACAATTCCATCCTTATCTGAATCAGGACATCCATTTAAAGCTGGGATTCCCTTTTGGTCAGGGCAATGGTCAAGAAAATCTAATACGCCATCTTTATCTGAATCAGGGCAACCATTTGTTGATTGAGGACCGAAGTTATTAGGACAATAATCTTTATGATCAGGTATACCATCTTGATCACTGTCGGGACATCCAAATTGTCTCCAGTCCCCTTTTTCATAAAAGCATAAATCTTTGTCATCAGAGACTTGATCTTCATCAAAATCGTCTTCTTTTCGGTGTCTTATGGTTATTTTATAAGCAAAGAAAATATTGGCATCGTAGAGTTTTCTTTTTCCTAAAAGTGGGTTGATGTTGTTAAACCCAATAGCAAATGATGCTATTCGTCCAGATAGTCCCAAATTAATTTGTCCGTTTCTTTGGATAGAAATTGGCATAGCTATACCAACGGGTAGCTCTCGTTTAGGAATGTATTGGTAGTAAGAACTTGGTTTAGGTCTAATATAACCTTCATATCGAGGAATAATAGAGGTGATAAAAATGTTATGTGATTTATGGGCATCACCAGGAAACCAAATAGGAATATTACTTGTTAAGGCAACATAAAACTGCTTTTTGATATGGTAGTCCCCTTGAATACTTAATTCACTTGGTAAAGCCACATTAAAAGTTGATGGTGTGTTGGTATTTTCAGTAACTAAAGGTAAAACACCAGATTGGATAGCGTTACTGACAACATTATTACCAGCCATAGAGGTGAATAAATCATTTGCATTTACTTGTGCATTATTACCTGTAAAATGATAAGTAGAGGTATCTGTGGCATATTTTATTCGCCCTATATTCAATAGTGAAACACCTAATTTGTATTGGTACTTGTTGAGGTCATGGCGTACTTTATTTTGATTACCGTTCATTTCATATTTAAAGCTGTTTTTTTCTGGTCGAAACTCATAAACAACACCAATGTCACCTCCGATGCTTAGTTTTCTATTGGCAAGAGCATTGCTATTCTCAGCTACACCATATTCAAATGCCGATTGATTAAGGTTGACGGTATTATCGGTATTAAAAGTAAGGTCAGCATTTGAGCTATAAAGGTAGGAAGCATTGATCCCATTGATGATTTTAAAAGTTGCGCCCGCTTTAAAAAATCGTCTTTTTCCATCATGTAAAACTCTAGCGTAAGAAATAGAGTGATCGGCATAAGTTTGCGTTTGAAGACTTAAATTTTTAATACTGGAGTTGGTCGTTGCTTCAGGCGAGTAATTATCAAAAATTAGCTTTGAAAAATTGTCAGAATTACCATGAGCATTAGAAAAAGATCTGACTCTCCATGAGTAACTAAAAGCATTTTTGTTATCAAGGTTAACTAATAAACCTAAAATATTAATGTCGTTGTTATAGTAACGGTACCATCTTTTTGCTGGGTTATGAAAATTAATTTGCGAATTTCCATAAAAAATATTGGTGTTTAACGCATTAAAGTTGTTAGAAATAGAGAGGTTACTACTTCCGCCAATTTCAAGTTTTACCCTAGAATCGGCAATTAAAGCTGGATTGATAAACGCAGCATGATAACCCGAAAAATTATCAATACTATATCCTGTGAATTGCTGTTGGGCCTGGCTATTAAAAAAGAGTAAGAACGTAGCGATTAAAATTAAACCAAAAGAATTTTTCATATACTAATACATCATTTAATACTAAAACTAAATAATAGCAGAAAAGTTGTCTTATAACTATAAAATCTTAAAGTCTGTTCTACGGTTGATAGCTCTATTTTTGTCGGAATCATTAGGCACTTTAGGCTGAGTTTCGCCATAACCTTTAAATTTCATTCTACTTAATTTCAAACCACGTTCCGATAAGTATTCCATTACTGAGTAAGCTCTATCTTGTGATAAAGCCAAGTTACTAGCGTCGTTACCTAAATCATCTGTATGTCCTTGAATTTCTATTTTTAATTCTTTATTTTCTAAAAGCCATTCTGCAAATCCATCTAATACTAATTTTGAATCTTCAGAAATCTTTGAAGAGTTGGTAGCATATTGAATGTTGTTTAATGTATAACTCCCCCCTTTTTTGAGTGCTTTAACTTCTAGTGCCTGACCTTTAACAAAAGTATTGTTTTGTTGAGTGGGTTGGTTTTTAATTAATTTCGATTCAAAGGCTTTCCCTTTTTGTTTAATTTGCATCAAAACATCTTCTTTCTTTTTTCCCATATTTACGATAGTAACATAATTACCATCTTTATCAGCATTTAATTTGGTTTTCTTTGTTTTTCCGTCCTTATATCTAAACTCAATTTCTGTGTCCTTTAAGTCTTCTATATTTTCAGTGTCAACTTTTCCTTTAATTAATTTAACTTCATCTGGCCTTGCTTTTTGAGGCATCGTAAAAGTAAAAATGTCTTTCCCTCCAACACCTTCTCTCGATCGTGTAGAAGAGAAGTAAGCAATTGTTCCATCGGTACTTACTATAATTCCATCTTCATCAGCTTCAGTATTGATGGGATAACCAATATTGTTAGGCTTACTCCATTTTTTAGTTGTTTCATTAAACCGTGTAAAAAATAAATCTAAACCTCCAGCTCCAAGCCTTGTTGGTGAACATTCAGAAACAAAATAAAGTGTCTTACTATCGGTGTGTATAAATGGAACTTTATCTGAGCCTTCAGTATTAATAGGTCGCCCAATATTTTGAGCTTGTCCCCAACTACCATCATCTTGTCTTTCAGAATAATAAATGTCTGTTTTTCCAAAGCCTCCTGGTCGAGCAGATGCAAAGTAAAGTGTTTGTCCATCAGCGGATAGAGAGGGTTGCGCTTCCCATGTTTGTGCTCCATTAATTTGTGGCCCAAGGTTTTTTAGTTCTGACCAAACATATTGCTTTTTGCCTTTAACTTCTACAATGTCATATTCCGTTACATAGAGGTCACAATTAAAATAGTTGGCTTCTTTTTCACAAGAACAGATATATAATTCTTTATTGTCTAACGATAAGGTTGCTCCTCCATAACGAGGACCAATGTTAAATGGAGAAGGCATTTTCATTCCTTGATCAAAATCGGAGTATGCATCACTTCTTTTACTCTTTGTAAACTCTTGAAGTTTTTGTGTAATAATATCCCCTTTCCCTTTGTATTCGTATTCTCTGGTATAGAACATTAACTCGTTATCAGGTGATATCATAGGTAGAAACTCATCTTTAGGAGCAGAGGAAACATTTTTAACAACCTTGGGATTAAATTGTACAGGTTTTTTATAGAAATTACAGTAGTAATCTATTTCTGGTAGAATAGCTTCTACATCTTCAATTTGTTTAGGGTATTTTCTACTTAGTTTGGTATCGTCGTCAGAAGGAAACGCTAAGAATTTTTGAAAGGTTTCATAAGCTTTACAATCTTCTTTTTGCTGGTAGTAAATTACCCCTAATTGATAATAAACATCTGCGTGATATTCAGGGCAGACCGTTAAGATTTTTTTATAATATTTTTCAGGAATAGCATAATCACCACTTGCTTTAGCTCTAGGGTAAGTCATTTTAGCAATTTCCCACATTATAGCAGCGTTGTCTTCATAATCTTCTAAAAGATCTTTGTAGAAACGCATACGCTCCTTATAATCGTACTTTTTTTTATCATGAGCTTTATCCCAAATTTTTACAGCTGATTTATCTGTTGGTGGAATACAGTTAGGATCTACTTCTTCTTCGTCGTCTTGACTAAACCCAATAAATGGAGTAATAAATAATAGTAGTAAATATAGGTAAGTTTTCATTGTTCTTTTTATTCTAGTGCTTATAGCTCAAACTTTGTTCCATTTCTTATTCAACGAGACTATATACTCATATAAAAGAAAAAGGTTTTAAAAAGTTACATAATGTTACCTTTTAAAACCTTAAATTGATTAGTCGCGTGTTATTTATTTTACAAACGAAAAAATTCTGTTCCAACGAATTCCCCCAGCAGAAATTGGTTTTTCAGGGTGGCGAGACATCCATACAAATGAAGCCGTTCCAACGACATGTGTATCTGGAACTAATCCCCAATAACGAGAATCAACAGACCCGTGTCTATTATCTCCCATTAACCAGTAATAGTCACTTTCAAATGTATATGTTGTTGCTTTTTCATCATCAATATAAAAACCATCTTTTCGTTGCTCTATTTTATGATTTTCATAGGCTTGTATAGCTCTTTTATAAAGGATATAGTTTTTGGCATTTAACTCAATTGTACTTCCTTTCTTAGGGATATAAAGTGGACCAAAATTATCTCTTGTCCAATCAAACGCAGGGTGGTGTGGGTAGATCGGGAAGTATTCTTTTCTTCCATTGTTATTCGCAAAATCGAATCCTCTTGGATGTATCATTTTAGAAACAGTAGCAACATCTGGATAAGATTTAAGTTTTTCAGCAATAGCAGGAGTACAAGTAAACATAGCCACTCCTTTATTGGTCATTCTATCCACTCCCATATTATATTGAAAATCTTTACGGTAGATATCGAATTCCTCTACCAAATAATCTGGGTTAAAAGTTGTACTGTTTTTAAAATCAAAACGATAAGAATATTGAGCGAATTCAGGCCAATCTTGAGGTTTTCCATTGATGTGAATAACTCCATCAATTATCGATAGTGAATCTCCAGCAACCCCTACACATCTTTTGATATAATTTTCTTTTTTATCATTCGTTAATGTTTGGATACCTTTCGTTTTCATTACTCCCATGTCAGCAACGCCTCCACCTTCAGCCAATCTTTTTCGTTCTTGAGCAAATGCTTTTTCTTTTACTTTTTCAAATTGCTCAATGTTTAATCCGCTTCTTTGAAATGCACCATTTCTTACAAAAGCATAATAATCATGAGCAATAACAGTTTCGTTTAGAAGAACTGTATCTCCAACAGGCCAATTAAAAACCATAATGTCTCCGCGAGTTATTTCTCCATAACCAGGTAAACGGGTATAGTCATTCTTTAGCCATTCAACATAACTTTTGGTAAAAGTTCCTGGAATTCTGTTATGTACAAATGGCACAGATAATGGCGTTTCAGGAATTCTTGGTCCATATTTTAACTTGTTAACAAACAAATAGTCGCCAATTAACATCGTTTTTTCCATCGATCCTGTAGGAATCGTAAATGCCTCGAAAGTAAAGGTTCTTATAATCGTTGCAGCAACTATGGCAAATCCTAAAGCGTTGGTCCATTCAGCTGGCATGGTTGGCTTATTAGGTTTATCTTTTGATCCTAATAATTTAAAGGTAATCAAAATGATATGCCCTATAAATGGAGCCATAAAGAACAAGGTGATGTGATCATGTAATGTTCTTCGCTCTACATCTTTTTTCTTACTCCAATCAGTAGGAGCTTCAATCGTAGCTGTTTTATCATAAGCTAATGCAGGAATATAGTACCATGGTAAAACAATAGCTAAAATAGTATCTTTAGGTTCATATCTTCCAAATAATCGGATAGTTTCAACATGTAAAGCAACTGTAACGACAATGTTTACAAAAGGAATAATAAAGAAGAAAATCCACCACCATGGTTTATTGACTACTTTTAGCCAGATAATGTAGTTGTATACAGGAACGAATCCTTCCCACGTTGGTCTTCCTGCTTTTTCAAAGATCTTCCAAAGTGAAGCAAAGTGGAGCACCACCATTAAATAAATTAAAATTTGAGCTATTTCCATAATATTGAGTAATCTAATGCGCTAATTTGAATAACAAAAGTAGATAAAATAATTGTTTTAGAATTAGGGGATCGAGAAAGGCTATTTATTCATAACAAAATAAAACATCTTTCATGGTTAATAACCCTTTGCGTTTTAATGTAAATTCAGCAGCTAATACAGCTCCTAAAGCAAAGCCTTCTCTATTTTTAGCAGTGTGTTTAATTTCTATAGAATCAATTGAAGAGTCGTATTGAACAACATGTGTCCCAGGAACGTTTTCTTCACGCTTTGAAGCGATGTGAACTTCTGATTCAGATACTGGTGCATCATTTTTCCATCCTTTTTTGAGCTCTAAGTTCTCCACCACTTGTTCGGCAAGCGTAATTGCAGTACCACTGGGAGCATCTAATTTTTGAGTATGATGAATTTCTTCAATGTCGACATTGTATTGAGGGTAGGGGTTCATTAACTCCGCAAGTCTTTTATTGATTTCAAAAAATAAATTAACCCCAACACTAAAGTTAGTCGCATAAAGCATGGTTTGATTTTCTTTCAAACAACGTTCACTAATCATTTTGAAGTCTTTATACCAACCTGTTGTACCTACTACAACTGGCGTATTTGCTTCAAAACAGGTCATAATGTTATACAAGGCATTCTTTGGAGTCGAAAATTCTATTGCAACGTCAGTATCTTTTAAGTCATCTGGGCTAAATAAAGTCGTGCTGTTTGTCTTTAAAACAATTTGATGTCCACGTTCTAAAGCAATTTTTTCGATTGCTTTTCCCATTTTTCCATATCCTAATAATGCGATTTTCATAATGAATCAATCTAAGGAGTTAAACAGTTTTTTCTGCTCTAATTTTTTCGAATAATTCTACTACTGCTTGATGACTTACTGTTTTGGTTTTAAACGCTTCAACAATAAACTTCTTCTCTTCATTGGTCGCTCCTAATTGGTTTAAGATATTTAAAAGGTGCATTTTCATGTGTCCTTTTTGAATTCCAGTGGTAACCAAAGATCGTAATGCTCCAAAATTTTGAGCAAGCCCCACAGTCGCAGTTATTTGCATTAATTCTGTTGCATTAGGATTTCCTAATAACTGGTAGGCAAATTTAACCATTGGATGTAATTTTGTTAATCCACCAACAGTACCCAATGCCATAGGAACTTCTATCCAAAATTTGAATATTCCATCTTTGACTTCTACATTTGTTAAACTACGATACTGTCCATCCCTAGCAGCATAAGTATGTCCAGAGGCTTCTACTGCTCTAAAATCATTTCCTGTAGCAATAACAACGGCGTCTATACCATTGTAAATACCTTTGTTGTGAGTGGTAGCTCGATAAGGCTCTATTTGTGCAATATGAACTGCTTGCTGAAACTTTTCTACAAATAATTCAGCAGACATATCAGTGCCTTGAGTAAGTTCTTCTATTTTACAACTTACTTCAGATCTTACAATGCATTCAGGTGTATAATTGGATAAAATGCACATAATGATCTGAACCTTTTGTTCTGTTTCAGACAACGTAGTATCGTTAGCTAGTTCTCTTTTTAATGTTTGAGCAAATTGTTCTAAAACGCTGTTAATAAAATTAGCTCCCATCGAATCACAGGTGTCAAACTTAGCCATTAATTGATAGTAATTGGGTTCAAGGTCAGACTTATTGATTAAGTCAAGGCTTAAAACTCCTCCACCTCTTTTACGCATGTTAGCAGTTAAGTTTTCAGTATCTTGGAAAAAGCGTTCTTTTGTTCTTTCAAAAAACTTCACCAATTTTGAATAGTCTCCATGCCAAGCAAAGTGAACATGGCCTATTTTAATCATAGAAACAACATCAGCTTTGAAGCCTCCTTTGTTTAACCAAAAAGAAGCAGATTTTGCAGATGCAGCAACTACAGAGCTTTCTTCAATGGCCATCGGGACACAATAAACCTTGTCATTGATTTTAAAGTTTGGAGCAACTCCAAGTGGAATATAGAAGTTTGAAATAGTATTTTCAATAAACTCATCATGTAATTGTTGAGTTTTAGGGTTTTGGTGCCAATATGACTGAAGGAAATTTTTTTGGGATTCATCATTATCTAAATAGTTTTCAATAATCCAATCTATCTTTTCCTCTTTATTTAGCTTACTAAATCCTTTTATTATTTTGTTTTCCATCTTATATGCTTATAATTGTTTACAAATATACTCATTGGGCGTTTTACTTTATGATGTTACTGAGTAAGATATTAACAACGTATAAATTTTGGTGTTGTTTTTGTTGAAACATTAATTTTTGTTAAACACTATAAACTAAAGAAATGAAACTTTTGATGATGTCCCTGATAGCTGTTGTTTTAACGGTCACTGTTCATGCTCAATTTGGAGTTAAGGCCAAAAAAGTAGATGAAATATTTCTTAAATTGAATAAAAAGCAAAACTTTAACAAAGGGAGTAAGTTTAAATATACTATTTGTGCTAGAATGAAAAATGGAAAAGTGAAAGAGTTGTCCAATAATTCTGGTGTGGAAATTTATGGTGAGGGCATAGAAAAACGAGGGAGAAATGAATTATTAATTTTAAAATCCAATGATTGCGAAAAAGAAACTTACGTCCTCAACTATAGTTTTACAAAGGGAGATTATTTCTTTAAAGGAAAAGATAGCGTTCAACTCAATTATCGAG
This sequence comes from Flavobacteriales bacterium, assembly GCA_025210295.1. Lineage (NCBI taxonomy): Bacteria > Pseudomonadati > Bacteroidota > Flavobacteriia > Flavobacteriales > Flavobacteriales bacterium. The sequence continues at coordinate 203,280 of JAOASC010000028.1, forward strand.
GCCGTGTTTTATGTAATTTTTCTGGTGCTGATGGGAAAGATGGGGTTGATGGAAAGAAAGAAAACCTAATTGAACGTTCAATTAGAGGCCGTGACGGCGATGATGGTTATCAAGGGGGGAATGGAGAAGATGGTAATAGTGGTCCCTATCTTAAAGCTTTTGTTCGTAAAGATTCGTTGTCAGACTTCATACTTATAGATGTGTTTAATTTAGATAATAATCAGTTGTATTGTTATAAGACTACAAGTCTTAGTAATGGAATCACCTTTTTTGCAAAAGGCGGGAAAGGTGGAAATGGAGGAGATGGAAGCGCTGGTCAGGATGGTAGAAATGAAGTTGAGAAGAATAATGGAAAAATTAAGCGTTCAGGAGACGGAGGAGATGGTGGTAACGGCGGAAGTGGTGGAAATGGAGGAATAGGAGGTGTTGTTGAGGTATATGTTCATCGGGGGGTAGCAAACGATGCCAAAAAAATTATTGTTCAAAACCAAGGTGGAGAAGGAGGGAAACCAGGTAAAGGTGGAGCAGCAGGAGAAGCTGGTAAAAACATAGACGGATCTGTTTCTCAACAAAATGGATTGGTTGGTGTAACTGGAGTAACAGGTGTTGTTGGAATGGTAGGCGAACAGAAAATATTACGAGTTGTAGATGATCTTAATTTTAAGTTGTTTTAAATGGTTTTAAGAATATTGTTGAGCATTTTTAGACGTAATAGGGTGATTGAGTTTGTAGAGTAAGAGCGCAATGTGTTCTGGAGTTTCTTGACAATTATTTTGTACCCAATTTTTAATAATAGCCATAGTTCCACTCTCTTTGTATAGGTATTGAGGAGTTTGATTTATAGCTCTATAATAAAAAACATTTCTTGCTGTTTGTAATAGCTTATTGATTGTTTGATTTTGATGTTCTTGAGAAAATGCAAGCTTAAAAAATCGGAAGTGTATTTGAATTGTTTTACAAACTTCATATAATCGCTCTTTTCTAGTATAAGGCTTTTTTAAGGTAGAATGAATTTCCTTAATTAATTGTTCTTCGATTTCTTTATATAAATCCACGATAGCGTCATAATGGCTGTAAAATGTATTTCGATTAACGCTAGCTTTTTTACAAAGTTCAGTAATAGAAATAAAAGTTAATTGCTTTTCTTCCATTAGTGAGAGCAATGCATTTTTTAACATCAATTTGGTCACCTTTACTCTTTGATCCATTTTATCATTTTTTATGTAAACGAACAATTAGCTAAAGAATTGTTCGATAAAATTCAAATGCTGCTATAAATGTATTTTTTTTCATCAAATAGAACTGTTGCTTTGAATCAAAAAAAATATGAAAAAGTTTATTATTGGATTGTTGTTGTTGGTTTTGTTAATCGTTATCTCTTCATTCTCTATGACAAGAGAAAAGCAAAAAGTTTCTATTACTGTTAGCAATATAAAAAAGCAAAACGGAACCATATATGTTAGTGTTTTTCAAGAGCAAAATTTTTTGGATAAAGGAAAAGAAGTCGTTAAAAAAGGCTTCAAAGTGAATACAGAAAAAGCAAAAAAGCTAACGTTATATTTGGATCCTGGAACCTATGCTATTGCCATTTATTATGATGCAAATAATAATAATAAATGTGATTTGAATTTTTTGGGAATCCCTACTGAACAATACGCTTTCAGTAATAATTTTCAACCTTTTATGAGTAGTCCAAATTTCAATGATTGTGCATTTACTGTCGGTGAAAAAGAGGAAACGTTAGGGATAAGACTGTTAAATTAATTAGTTATGAACGTTTTTTTTAGATGATTTAACTTCCCTATTTTAAGCACTTTAACATTTATTAAGAAACTTTGGAAACAAAAATCACAAAAAACGTTTCCGAAATAGTAATTGTTTCTATCTTTGCATTCGATAACTGAAAATTCATTAGTTATGAAAAGTGAAAAAGAAGCAGAAATATTAGAGAGTGCAGGTGAGTTATTTAAACGATATGGAATTAAAAGTTTAACAATGAGCGATATTGCTCGCGAGTTAAAAATATCCAAAAAGACCTTGTATAAGTTTGTTACCGATAAAAATGACTTGGTTGTTAAATCCATGTCAATCGTTTTAGATAAGCAAGAGTGTGAGTTTGAAGAAATCAGTGCACAAGTGGAAGATCCAATAGAGGAGTTAATTCAAATTTCTCAATTAGCAGAAAAGCATTTAAAATCAATACATCCTTCTGTAATTTTTGATATTCAAAAGTTTCATCCTCAAGCGTGGGAGCAGTTTGAATGTCATAAAGACAATCACATCTATCTATCTGTTATGGATAATCTTGAGCGAGGGAAGAAAAAGAAAGTTTACAGAGAAGAATTAAATTCAGCCATCATAGCTAAATTGTTTATTTCTCGTTTTGACATTTTATTTGATCCAGATATTTTCCCACATACTGATTTTGATTTGGCAGCAGTCAATAAAGAGATGATGAGTTATCATTTACATGCGATTTTAAGTGAAAAGGGTAAAAAGCAATTAAAAGAATACAATTTTTAAACACACAATAATAAACACAAAAACACATGAAAAACAATTTTTATGCCATCCTGTTTTTACTCTTGGTAAAGTCCTCGTTTAGTCAACAGAGCTTTACTTTAAAACAGGCTCAAGATTATGCGCTAGAGCATAATCAAGAAGTGCTTAATGCAGATTTAGATTTGCAAATAGCCGAGAAAAAGGTTTGGGAAACCACAGCATCAGGGTTACCCCAAATATCAGCAAAAGGAGAGTTACAAAATTTCATCGACATTCCAACAACAGTTTTACCAGCAAATGCTTTTAATCCTATGGCTCCTGCAGATGAGTTAGTTGGGGTAAAGTTTGGTACTGATTACAATGTAACTGGTACACTTCAGGTAAGTCAATTGTTATTTAGTGGAAACTATTTAGTGGGATTGCAGGCAGCAAAAACATACACTAGCCTGAGTAAGCAGATGAAAGATAAGTCTGAGCAAGAGGTGAAAAGTAGTGTAGCCAATGCTTATTACACTGTACTTGTTTTACAAGAAAATGTGGTGACGTTAGATTCTACATTGTTAAAAATGAAAGAATTGTTGAAAACAACACAAATTTTGGTAGATAACAAGGTAATGGAGTCTACCAATGCCTCTCAGCTAAGATTATCAGTGCTTCAAGTTGAAAATGGAATTACAAAAGTGAAATCTCAACTGGAGGTGTCATATTCTTTATTAAAAATGGAAATGGGAATGGATTTAACCACTGCAATCACATTAGCTGACACTTATGCTGATATCACCAATAGTGCAGCAAATTATGCTGATGAGAAGTTTGCTAGTGCTAATAATATTGATTATCAATTGTTGGAAACGCAGTTAAAGCTTAATGAGCTAAGTTTAAAAAATACAAAGGCCAATTACTTACCGTCTTTAGCCGCTTTTCTGTCGCACCAACAAGTTGCAATGAGAAATGATTTCGACTTTTTTGATGGAGATAAAGATTGGTTTCCTACTACTGTTTGGGGATTAACATTAAACATTCCAATTTTTAGTAGTGGTCAACGAGCTTCTCAGGTGAGTCAAGCTAAATTAGAAGTTCAAAAGACAGAAAATACCATGGCACAACTGGATAAAGGGCTACAATTGCAATACATTCAATTTTCAAGTCAATACAACAGTGCTAAAGATGCTTTTGAAACACAACAACAAGCTGTAGCCGTAGCTAAAGAAATTTTAAACAGTACAGAGATTAAATACAAAGAAGGTGTTGTCTCAAGTATGGAGCTAACGCAGGCACAGAACCAGTTATTACAAGCTCAAACAGATTTAACAAATGCTGGCTTTGAATTGATTAAAGCAAAATTAGATTTAGATAAATTATTCAACAAATTCAATCAATAAGATTAAAACATAAAAACACTAAAAAAATGAATACAAATTATAAAATAGCATTGATTCCTATAGCTTTTGCATTGTGGATGACAAGTTGTGGAGAACCATCTTCTCTTGATCAATTAATTGCTAAACAAACAAAACTAGAAGGAGAAATTAAGGCTAAGCAAGGAGAGCTTAAAGAGGTTGAGGGACAAATAAAAGAAATGGATACAACTCAATCAAACGATGTTGTTTATCCAAGAGTTTCTATTGTGAATTTAAAGACAAGAACTTTTAACCACTTTTTTGAAATCCAAGGATCTTTAGAAGCTGAAAAAAATGTAATGGTAGTGCCTGAAACAGGTGGTTTAATTAAATCATTACCAGTAAAAGAGGGACAGTATATTTCTAAAGGGCAGACGATAGCAACTTTTGATTCTGATGTAATCGCTTCAAATATAAAAGAATTAGAAGAGCAATTAGAATTGGCGAAATACATGTACGAAAAACAAAAGTCTTTGATGGATCAAGGTGTAGGAACTGAGATTAACTTTAAACAAGCTGAGGGACAATACCAATCTTTGCAAAAAACGTTGAATACATTAAAAACTCAAAAAGGAAAATTCGTTTTAAAAGCTCCTTTTTCTGGGTATGTTGAACAAGTGTTTCCTGTTGTAGGAGAAATGGCTGGGCCAGCTAGTCCGATTATTCAATTAATAGACTTGTCTAATATGAAAGCTACAGCAGCAATTTCTGAGGCCTATTTAAAGAATTTAAATGGTAATAACTTAGTTAATGTTTATTTCCCAGCATTAGATAAAGAGCTAAAAGATTTAGAGGTAAAGAGAATAGGGAAGTTTGTTAATCCAGTAAATAGAACCGTGACTCTAGAAGTCAATATTCCTAAAACAGAAGGAAATATGGTGCCTAATTTAATGACAGTCATGAATGTAAGAGATTACAAAAAAGATTCAGCAATTGTAGTCCCTTCTAGTGTAATCCTTAAAGATGCCAACCAAGAATCTTATGTTTATGTGCTAGAGAATGGTAAAAAAGCAGTTCAAACAAAAATAACTACAGGACAATCATATAAAGGAGAAACAGAAGTGTTAGCTGGATTGTCTAATGGAGATGTGGTGATTGATAAAGGTGCTAGAAAATTAGTTGACGGTGATATAGTTACTGTTGTAGAATAATTTAAAAGTATAAACTATAAACAATGGGAGTTCTCATTGTGTAAATACATGTAAAAAAATGGACAAAAAGTCTTCAAATAATATGTTAGATAACATAAAGGAGTTTGCCTTGTCGACCCTTTCTGTTAATAATAGAAAAACTGTTTATCTTATATTGGCTATAATTCTTATTGGAGGTATTTCTTCGTATATGAATATGGCAAGAGAGAGTTTTCCTGAGGTACAAATCCCCGAGATTTATGTAAATGTACCTTATCCTGGAAATTCCCCTGATATTATTCAAGATAAAATAATAAAACCTCTGGAAAAGGAGCTCAATACAATAAAAGGAGTAGAAAAAATTGAAGCTACTGCAATTCAAGATTTTGGAATAGTAAAAGTTGAATTCGATTTTTCAATTAAACCTGATGATGCAAAAAGGTTAGTAGAAGATGCACTTACAGATGCTAGAGGTGATAAAGATTTTGCTCAGGACTTACCCGTAAATCCAACTATTGCTAAAATGGATTTGAGTGATATGCCAATCTTAAATATTAATATATCAGGGAATTATCCTGTTCAATTTTTAAAAGAGAAGGCAGAATACCTTAAAGATAAAATTGAGGGGCTTCCTGAAGTTAATGCTGCTGATATTAGAGGTGTTCAAGAACAAAAATTAAAAGTTGAAATTCGTAAATACGATGCAGAAGCAAAACAAGTAAGCTTTAGAGATATTGAAACCGCTATTCAAAATGATCATTTAGCTGTAGGTGCTGGAAATTTAAAAGTCGATGGAATAGATCACTTTGTTATTATAGACGGCAAGTTTAAGAGCGAAGAAGCGCTTAGAAATTTGGTGGTTAAACACGAAGGAGCTGACGATGTTAGGCTATTTGAGGTTGCAGATGTTTCTTTTGGAGATACGGATACCGTAAGTTATGCACGTCAGAAAGGAAATCCAGTGGTAATGATAGATGTAAAGAAAAGAGCTGGAGCAAATATCATTGATGCTATTGATGGAGTTAAAGCTGTTGTGGGAGAAGCATGGGGAACAGAAATTCCTAAAAAATCTATTGATATCACTTTAACTAACGATCAATCTAACCAGATTCGTTCTCAAGTAAGTAACCTAGAAAACTCAATTATTTTTGGAGTTTTACTAGTGGTAGGAGTTTTATTATTCTTTTTAGGATTAAGAAACTCATTGTTTGTTGGTGTAGCCATACCTTTATCGATGTTTATGTCTTTTGCTTTCTTACATGCAGCAGGTGTAACGTTAAATGTTATGGTACTCTTCTCGTTAGTATTGGCATTGGGAATGTTGGTGGATAACGGAATTGTTGTTGTTGAAAATGTTTACCGTTTAATGGAGGAAGAGGGTATGAATAGCTTCCAGGCAGCAAAGAAAGGAGTAGGTGAGGTCGCTTGGCCGATTATTGCTTCTACAGCTACCACATTGGCTGCGTTTGTGCCATTGGCATTATGGCCAGGTATCATGGGTGAATTTATGAAGTTTTTACCGATTACTTTAATGATTGTATTGGGGTCTTCTTTATTTGTAGCATTGGTTATTAATCCAGTTCTAACAGCAGTTTTAATGAAAGTAGAGCAAGCCATGCCTAACAAAAAACGTTCTTTAATTGTTGGTATTTCTACTTTAATTTTGGCAATAATGTTTTATGTATTGTCAGATCTTCTAATGGGAAATATTTTTATGACAATCGCCGTTTTTGTTTTATTAAATACATTTGTCCTTATTCCACTTTCAGTAAAATTTCAAGAAGCTTTCTTACCTTATTTAGAAGCAAAATACAGAAATACGTTGAGGTGGGTGATGAAAGGGAAACGTCCTATTTGGATTTTCTTTGGAACATTCGGAATGTTGTTTTTCTCTTTCTTTTTAGTTGGAGCGTTTCCTCCAAAAGTATTGTTCTTTCCAGATAATCAACCCAATTATTTGAATATTTTTATCGAACATCCAGCAGGAACCGAAATTAATGTGACGAATGAAACAACAAAAGAAGTAACAGCAATAATAGAAAATGTTTTAGCTGAAAATACAGTTGAATATCGAGGAGATGAAATTGCTTACATCGATTTGGTAGATGTTGTGAAAGTAAAAGAGAATGGAAAGGTTGTTGGTTCTGATACAATTCATTTTGTAGAATCTATTATTGAACAAGTAGGTAAAGGGACATCTGATCCAATGGAAGGGCCATCGTTTGGAGAAACACCACATAAAGCAAGAATTACAGTGTCATTTTGTGAATTTTCACATCGTAAGGGAGCGAATACTTCTACAGTGATGGAAAAAATACAAGCAGCTTTGAAAAACTGGTCGTATGCTGATGTTAAAATTGTTGTAGGTAAAGAAGCGAATGGACCACCACAAGAACCACCAGTTAATATTGAAGTTTCTGGTTCTGAAAATTATAAAGACTTAGTGTTGGCAGCAGAACAAATACGTGTATTCTTGGACAAAAAACATACTAAAGGTGTACAGAAGTTAACAACTGATGTTGAGCTAAATAAAGCAGAAATAAGAATTGATTTAGATCGAGAGTATTTAAGAAGAAATGGGATGTCAACCGGACAGATAGCTTCAACAATACGTACAGCTCTTTTTGGTAGTGATATTGCAACTTACCAAAAACCTAACGACGATGAATCTTATGATTTGAATTTAAGATTAGGTTCAAAGTTTAGAGGAGATATTGATGCACTATTAGATCAGAAAATCATGTTCATGAACAATAGAGGTCAAAAGTTAAATATCCCTATTCGTTCTGTTGTTAAGGATGTAAGAGTAGAGTATAATAATAGTTCTATAGAAAGAATTGATTTGGAAAATATTGTAACGGTTTTCTCCAATGTAGACCAAGGAGCTAATCCAAATGAAGTTGTAGATCAATTAAAAGCAGAAATGGAAGAGTTTGATTTGTCTGAAGCTGGAAAGCAGTTTAAAGAAGCAGGATTCGAATATGAGTTTACTGGTCAGCTCGTTGATCAAGAAAAAGAAATGAGCTTTTTGAGTTCGGCTTTGTTAATTGCTGTATTCTTGATTCTTTTAATCATTGTTATGCAGTTTAACTCATTCTCAACACCATTAATTATTTTATTCTCAGTAATCCTAAGTTTAGTAGGAGTATTTATGGGAATTGTAATTACTAGGGATGATTTTGTAATCATGATGACAATGATTGGTATCATATCATTAGCAGGAATTGTTGTAAATAATGCTATTGTATTAGTAGATTATACCAACCTATTGAGAATGCGTAAAAGAGAAGAGTTAGGAATGAAAGAAACAGACCTACTTTCTAATGCTGAAATTGTAGATGCAATTATTCAAGGTGGGAAAACTCGATTGAGACCTGTATTGTTAACAGCAATTACTACAATATTAGGATTGATTCCATTAGCAACAGGAATGAATATTAACTTCTTTACACTATATACAGATTTGGATCCACAAATATTCTTCGGAGGTGATAATGCGATATTCTTTGGACCTATGAGTTGGACAGTTATCTATGGATTAACGTTCGCAACGTTCTTAACTTTAATCGTTGTTCCGATTATGTATTATTTATTATACCGTTTTAAACTTTGGATTTATAAAGTGTTTAAGTGGAAAATGAAGATTAATTTATAAACTAAACAAGGAATATAAATTAATAGAAAAGCCATTAAGATCAGTTCTTAATGGCTTTTTGTTTTTTAACGTTGTGGAGGTCGACCACCACCAGGTCCACCATTTCTATCAGGTTTTGGAGCTTTTTCAAATTCTTCTTTACTAATGTATCCATCCCCATTAGCATCAATTTGATCAAAGTCATTGGCTATAGGTCCTTTTACTTCAGATTTGGATAAAAGGCCGTCGTTATTGGTGTCCATTTCAAAGATGTTCGGACGTTCTCTCTGCGCTTTGTTTTGAGAGCTTCTAGGGGTGCTTTCATCATAAGTAATTACTTTATCTTGCGTACTACATGATATCGCGAATACGCCAATAAAAAATAAAGGTAAACAAGTTGTTGATTTCATGATTTATATTTTAACATTGTATCTTTATAGACGCTGTTTAAATATAAATCCTGCTGTATTTTATTGATAAAGTTCTAAAAGCCCCTCAGGAATCTCTAACTGAATGGTTTGGTTAGGTTTATCTACTTTTAAAATGTGGTTGTCATTAAAAGGGAGTAATGCTTCTTTGTTGTTAATAGAAACAGAGACTAATCTATTGGCTGAGTTGTCTATTACCTCAATAATTTGACCCACAACTTTATTTTGTGCATCAGTAATTGTAAAGCCAATAATCTCGTGGTAGTAAAATTGGTCATCATTCAACTGTGGGAGAGAACTTAGCGGTAAGAAAGCTTTTTTATTGGTAATACTTAAAGCTTCATCTTCTGTGTTTATTCCCTCAAATTTTACACGAAGGCTTTGTGTTTTTTGAACTTTTCTTTTTTCTATAAAAAAAGGAACTAATTGTTTATTTATTTCTAGAAAAAGGTGTTCGATATTATAATAGTTCTGAGGTCGATCAGTGTCTAAAAATAAAATGACTTCTCCTTTAAAACTATGTATTTTAGTGATGATTCCTAATTCAAAACAATCGTCTTTTTTCATTTGTTAAGGTTGAATGTGTATATAATATTCAATAAAAAAGACCGAACATGTTCGGTCTTTTTTATTACAATCTTAAGTATCAAAATTTTTTATTCTTCTTCTTTTGATTCTTCTGGAGCATTTTTAGCAGCTATTTCTTTAGCTTTAGCTTCTTTAACAGCTTTTTCAGCTTCTAATCTAGCAGCAGTATTTGCTTCACTTGATTTAGCTAAACCATCTTTTTTCGCTTGAATTTTAGCTTCTTTTTCTTTAGTCCAAGCTTCAAATTTTGCTTCAGCTTGCTCTTCAGTTAAAGCTCCTTTTCTTACTCCTACTAATAAGTGCTTTTTGTAAAGTACACCTGTGTACGATAATAAAGCTCTAACAGTATCAGTTGGTTGAGCACCTTTCATCATCCAATCTAACGCTCTATCAAATTTAATGTCGATAGTTGCAGGGTTAGTGTTTGGGTTGTAAGTACCAACTTTCTCGATGAATTTACCATCTCTTTTAGCTCTAGCATCAGCAGCTACTAAATGATAAAAAGGTTTTCCCTTCTTACCGTGTCTTTGCAATCTTAATTTTGTTGCCATTTTGTTTAATTGTTTTAAAAGGATCCTAAATCCTGTTAATTAAAAATTATTTGTTCAGCCTGCAAAATTAATAAGAAAATTGAATTAATCAATACCCAAAAGCATCTTTCTAACGAATTATTACAACATGCCCTGTATATTCATGGGTAATATTGCTATAATCTTTTACTATATACTTGTAAATATAGGCGTCTATAGGTACTTCCTGCCCGTTTTCAGTTCCATCCCAAAATGCTCGAATACTTGATGATTCATAAATAATTTCTCCCCAACGGTTAAAAATATACATTTGAGATTCTTTAATTCCTACAAATGAACCTTTAAATATATCGTTGACTCCATCTCCATTTGGAGAAAAAGCATTCGGAACATAGCCAAAATATTCTGGGTGAACAGTAAATGGTTTAACAATGGTGTCTGAGCATCCTAGCGCATCAGTAGCCACTAAAGTAACTTGGTATTCACCTTCTTGGGTATAGGTGTTTGTGGGGTTGGTAGTTGTAGCATATTCATTGTTATCAAAGTCCCAATAGTAAGTAATGGCATTTTGAGATTGATTACCAAAATAAATCGGTAAGTTTTCAATGCCTTCTAATGGAGAAGTATAAAAATTGGCTGTAGGTTTCTTCGTTGTAACTAATACAGAATCTCTAATATAATAAGTGTTACATGAATCGTATACATTTACATAAAAGTACTGCGATGTTTCAGGCGATACTTCTACTTCACTGGTTGTTTCATTATGGTCCCATTCGTAGCGATAATCTCCTGTTCCACTAGTTGCAATTACGCCAACAACAGCGTCTCCAAACGGACATATTGTAGTATCTCCATAAGTAGTAGTAGATAGTGTATCTCGTATGATATCAATAAATACAGTATCGTGATCTTGGTTCCCACATTCATCGGTAGCTGTAATAACATAGTAATGGTCAACTAAGGTTTGGACAGTTGTTGCAGCGGTGAACGTATTATTGGACCATGAATAATTGATGTTTCCTGCGCCTCCAGTAGTAGAAGCTGAAATGTCGATGGGCGAATTTGGGCAATAAACAGTTGTATCATTACTCGCTGTTACAACTAAAGGTTCGAAAATAGCAACTGTTAAGGTTACACTGTCAATTACAGATTGTATACCGCAAGCATCGGTTACAGTGACCACATAGGTTGTTGTATCCGTTGGACTTGCCAGAATGGAAGAAGTATTGTCTCCAGTATTCCAGCTATAGTTGTATGCTGGAGTCCCTCCTGAAACGATAGGTTCAAGGGTAATCGAATTTCCTGTGATACATGATAGTTCTTGATCATTAGGCATGGTGAGTGATAGAGGAGGTTGGTCGACAATTTGAAGAGTCGTTGAGACAGTTGTTTGTTGGCCACATAATCCACTATATGCCATGGTAATGGTTAATGTCTCAGTTCCCTCATTTAAAGCATCAGCTATGGTCTGTAATGAAAGGCTCGTTGTTGCTTGTCCTGGTTGAAAAGTAACAGTATTGGGTAAATTAGAATAATCGATTCCATTAGTTGCGCTTCCAGAATAATTGATTGGGTAAGTTTTACTGTAAGCAATTGAGTCTGATCGGGTAAAAGTCACAGTGGCATCTGAACAACCTTCAAGGAGTTGGTTAGAGTTAAGGTTTCCTAGTGAGTTCACTTGTGAAGAAGTCTGCATAGGTAATGGACTTGTAAAACTTCCCCCTTCTAGAAATACACCTGAGTCGTAAGAACCATCACCAACATCACATATTGCAATTTTGATATGGTAAGTTTGTCCACACTGAACATTAGATGTAGCAGTTAAAACTGTAGTAAAGCCATCATACTGAACAACAGTGCTATTGTTGTTTTGAGGAGAAGAATTGCCATCTCCATTATTAATATAATAACTGCTATTACTATTCGAATTGACATTATCTATGGTAACTGGTGTAGAGGTGCCTGGAACAACAGCTATATTTTGACTCCCAGAAATTCCAGGTCCGCTAATCCAAAAAGCAAAAACATCATTGTACCCTGCATTGACGAATTCTGGATATTCATCTGAACCAAATACATAATTAAAAGAGACAACACTTCCTGTAGCGTCAAAATCAAATTCTAAAATAGCCGCATTGTGTGTGGAGTTGCCTCCTGCATAGGCCGCTAATTGTCCATCGCCTGGTTCATTGTTGTCTATCCCTGCACTAGCTTCATCATTCGGACCAAAAGGCCCTTCTTGAGCTCCAAAAAGAGAAGTTTGATTACGTACAGTACCAGTAGTCATAATAATACCACTTGATAAATTGATGTTACAGTTGCTACCATCAAAATAGCCTATGGCGTCGTTAGAACCGGTATAAGTAATATTGTATGCATTAACACCAGAACCTAATAACGTATTTTGAACAAGATTATTTGGGGAGACATTACTGTTGGTAACCAACTGAGCATGCGTTGCTAAGGAGGTTATAAAAACTAACAGTATCGTCAAATAATAATTCATATAAGTCAAAAAATCTCTTGTTCTAATTTTGAGCTTTTAATACGTGGTTCAAAGTAATATTTAACACCAAAATTTGTACCAAAGTTATTAACGTCTTTTTGCAAGAAATATTCTTCTTTTGTAATGGAATTTCTATTTTGTTGGAAATTAAATTCTCCAAATAAATCGATAGATGGAGCTATTTTTACATTTCCAGCTAAAGAGGCTAATAGAGAAACATAAGAAGTTTTAAGCATTGAGTTTTTTCGAGAGAGCAATGCTGTTTCAATGCCTTTGTTATAGTAAATGTCGATGTTTTCATTGTTTGTATATCTTCTTAAATAGGTTCCATTGGCTCTAAATAAATGGTTGTACGCACATCCGACTTGAAGTAAAATGGAAAAATTAGAAGCCTTAAATTCATATCCAGTTTTCAAAGGTATTGTTAGATAGTGATAGGTGCTGTAAGTCTCGTCTTCAATTCGTTTAATAAGTTCTTCATCTTGAGCAGTATAGAATACATAGTGAGCAGAATCTATACCGTTGACTTGAACACCACTAATTTCTGAAATACCTAAAACATCAAGTAGATATTCGTTGTGATTAGATTCATAGATGTATTTAGGTTTATAGTCTCTAATTTTATTGTAAGTAATCCCGGTAGAGGTAACAATATTGTTCCAATCATAATTGATACGAGCACCAGCTTCAATACCACTACTCACAAAACCTGTTTCTCTGTAAAAATCCCACCAGTTTTTATGGTACTTCTGCTCTAATATATTGTTGACATTGGTATGGTTATACGGTGAAATAAAAGCATCTGCTGAAAATTGACTTCTTTTAGATTTAGCATAATCATCATTCATCGTTTGTTGATGTGTGTAATTAACCAGTTGTTTTTGGGCTTCAAAAGCTAATAGTTGAGGCTGTTTTTTATCAAAACGTTGAGGCTCATTATTCGTTTGATTGGCTAACAATGGGCTGGTGATAGATTCTTTTAAGGAGTTTTTAGGAATGCTATTATTGGTTGGGGCTGTTGTTCGAACCTCACTTTTGTTTTGCTTGTTTTTTACGCTAGTTACCTGATTTTTTGAACGGTACTCTGGTGTATTGTTATGACGGACTCTTGTACTCTCTTTTTGTTGGGGAGTATGGACAAGATTTTTTAGTTGTTGTTGTTGTTGTTGTTGTGGGAATTCAGATTCCTGAAGCGCTCTTTCTTGGTTTAATGGCGTAGTCACTGATTTAGAAGAGTTGTGCTCTTTTTGAACTATTTCTTGGTTTGTTGAATGCATTGATTCACCAGATAAATCCCATAAAGGAAAGGTTGAGGCGCCTATTAAAATGAGAACCACCAAAATTTTTTGTTTGTGAAAAAACCACAGGTTTTTAAAGAGCATCTTTTTACCTAAGGTCTTCCCTAAATTTTCTGAGGGAGTCACAGAAAAACCTTCAAGTTGGTCTTTTATTATATTGTCAAATTCATTATTTTTCATTGTATCCTAAGACTTTTTTTAAGAATTTTCTAGCTTTTGATAATTGTGATTTGGAGGTGTTAACAGATATGGATAAAATATCGGCAATTTCTTGATGAGAATAACCTTCTAAAACATATAAGTTGAATACAGTCCTGTAGCCAGATGGCAATTGGTTTAAGGCGTGCATTATTTTGTTTTGAGTTCCAGCAATGTCTTGAACTTCATTTTCTATTGTTTCATAACCAATACGAGTCGTTTCAATATCTTCTGTATAATTATGTTTCTTGTTTTTTTTGTTAAGACTCAAAGTGGTGTTGACCACAATTGTTTTGATCCAATTGGTTAGCGAACCATCTCGTCTTCCCTCAAATTTTACAATGTTTTTGTAAATTTTAATAAACGCTTCTTGTAATGCATCTTCAGCTTCTGTTTTATTGTTAGAATAACGCATAGCAATCCCCAACATTGCTCCACTATACCTGTTGAACAATTCATTTTGTGCAGAACGTTTACCTTGTTTGCAACCTGTTATTACATCATCTTCGGTTAACACCTTTGGGGGTGCAAGATAGTTAACTAAATTAATGTTATCAATAGCTAGGGTTTTGTTCATAGGTATTTTTTGACAAATTGTATTTGATTTGATCTTACTGTAATAACTATTGGAAAATGAAATGGTTGCTTAATTGATGGAAGACTTGTTTTTTATAAAAAAAAGATTAAATTTACGTGAGCATTGTCTAAAATTAGCAATCCCGTTGTTTTTTTATTAAAAGTATAATGGGTTGATTTTTAGCTTGTTCAATAACTAAAACTACTACAGATGATCAAAAAAATAATTGCTATCTCTTTAGCTGTGGCTTTGGGCGCGTACAGTTGTAATAAAGAGAAAAAACTTGCGAAATTAGAGGGGAATAATAAAGAGTATAAAGAAGCTAATTTTGTGTTAGATGAAAATATTTCTTTAACGATACCTAATACTATTTTTTCTGCAGGAGGTTTTGCTAACTGTTGGACACTCCTTGGGTTAGAGATAGATCATGAAGCTTTTATTCCTACTGAAAATCCTAATCCTTATGCTCACTTAACAAGAAACTTAAGACCATTAGCTGTGGAAATGGAGTTATCTCAGGTTGAACTAGAAGAATGCGGGTTTGCATTTTTAAAAGATGTAGAGGTATATCTATGCTTAGAAGGTGTTACCGATTTTAATGCTTTTACTTTTAGAGATGCAACTAATCCACAGGCTGACTATAATGCTGTAAAAATAGGAGAACACTATAATATCGCTGATAATGTAGGTTCTAAAATAACATTGAATGTAGATACCAATGCAGTGTTGGATAAATTTATTCATGCAGGTAATTTTCAAACTTACACGAAAATGGTAATCGATAAAGGATTTACCGATGACTATGCTATTATTCGAACAAAAATGAAAATAGCAGCTCAATTAGATAATTACGAATAAGCGATTTTTAACAATTATTAGACATTATCATAACAATTTTGCCGTTACAGGAATGTAACTTTGCAAAAAATAGTGTTATGTCTACTAAAGGATTAAAGTATTATTCAAAATCGGAAGAAATTTCTAACGTATTAACACATGGAATAGGTTTTCTGTTGAGTATTCCTGCTCTAATTTTTTTAATAAATTTAGCTCTTGAAAAGGGGGGGATGAGTCATTTGATAGGCTATATTGTGTTTGGAGCAAGTATGCTTATCCTCTATTTAGCATCAACTGTTTATCATGCTGTTCAAAAACCTAATTTGAGAAAAAAACTAAACATTCTTGATCATGCAGCAATTTATGTGCTTATTGCAGGAACGTATACTCCTTTTACTTTAGTTGGATTAGAAGGGGGATGGAAATGGTCTATATTTGGAACAGTGTGGGGAATAGCATTAGTTGGCGTGATCTTTAAACTGTTTTTTACTGGAAAGTTTAACCTGCTTTCAACAATATTGTACGTATCTATGGGCTGGCTGATAGTTATCGCCTATCAACCTCTATCAGAGGGGATTTCTTCAGATAGTTTGTATTGGTTGTTTGCTGGAGGGATAGCTTATACGATAGGAGCTGTGCTTTATATGATTCGAAAAATGCCTTTTAATCACGCAATATTTCATTTATTTGTATTGATAGGAACAGGATGCCACTTCTTATCTGTATCGCATTTAGTAGATCAAGTTGTATAATTTAATTAAACACTCGTTTTAGCAAATCGTATTTTTAACTTTTTTTCAATGTTGTACATCGATTGTAGTTCTTTCTCTGTGATAAAAGCTAGTGAAATTCCTTTTTTACCTGCTCGAGCTGTACGTCCACTTCGGTGGGTATAATATTCCGTTTGAACAGGTAATTGTTGGTGTAAAACATAACCTAAATCTTTAACATCTATTCCTCGGGCAGATACATCTGTCGAAACTAAGATTTGTATAGATTCATTTTTAAATGCACGCATCACTTTTTCTCGTTCTTTCTGAGTCAAATCACCTTGTAATGCATCTGCCGAAATATTTTTAGCGATTAGCTGTTTAGCTAAAGTATCAGCATTGGACTTGGTATTACAAAAAACAATACCGCGGTTATCATTTTGTGATTTGATAAACTGAACCATACTGTTTAGCTTTTGAGAAGCTGTACATTTTACAAATTGATGGGCTATATTTTCATTGACTAAACCGTAGCTTTTTACAACGACTTGTTTGGGGTTGTTGGTCATGTAGTTTTTTACAATTCTTTGAACATCTTTACCCATTGTTGCTGAGAATAACCATGTTTTCTTGTTGTTTGGGGTTCTCGATAAGATCGCATCTAACTGTGATTTAAAGCCCATACTTAACATTTCATCAGCTTCATCCAAGACTACCGTCTTTATATCATCTAATCGGATAACTTTTTGATTAATTAAGTCAACCAATCGACCTGGTGTTGCGATAATGATATGTGTAGGACGTCCTAATCTCTTTTTTTGAATGTCAATTTTCTCACCACCATAAACAGCCTCTAAAAAGATACGATCAGTATATTTTGTAAATTTAAAAAGTTGCTTTTTTATTTGCTGTACAAGCTCTCTTGTAGGGGCTAATATTAAAGCTTGCACTTTTTTTTCTTCAACTTTAATTTGGTTGAGAAGTGGCAAACCAAAGGCAGCCGTTTTACCAGTTCCGGTTTGAGCAAGTCCAATAAAGTCCTCTCTAACTTTCATTAAAAAGGGAATCGCTGATTGTTGAATTTCGGTAGGTTTAACGATATCTATTTCTTCTAAGGCCTTTATATAATCATTGTGGACTCCCAATTCTTTGAAATTGCTCATGGTTTTTGAATTTGTGTGCAAAAATAGAAAGAAATCGCTGAATATGAATGCTTATCTATGGATATATTAATGATCAACTATAAAAAGTTAGAGTTTTAACAAAACCATATCAAGGAGGCTCAATTATATTCTTATTTTTGCAGGCATTGCTATAGCAATAGAAATAGAAAAAATCGATGAAGAAGATATATTTAATTTTATTATCAGGGTTTTTAATCCAAAGTTGTGGTAGTAACAATACCGTTGAAAATCCAACCAATATAAAGAAAGATAAAGAATCAATGAAGCTAAAAGAATCCAAGGAGTTAATTCGAGATGAGCATACACAGTCTAATTATAAAGCAGTTTGTACAAAACACATTGACTTACAATTAGCTGTCGATTTTGAAACTAAAACGCTTTCAGGTATTGCTAAGCACACCATAGAGAATAAAGCTGGTGTAGATCAAGTAGTATTTGATACTAAATATTTAGCGATAGAAAAAGTAATGTTGAATGATACTGTTGAAGCTGTTTTTTCGTTAGGGGCATTTGATGAGTTATTGGGAACACCATTAGCAGTAAATATTAATGATGAAACAGAAACAGTTGCTATATATTATTCTACGACAGCTCAAACAGAGGCTTTAGATTGGTTGGTAGCAGAACAAACAGCCAATAAAACGAGTCCGTTTATGTATACTCAGGGACAGTCTATTTTTACTAGAAGTTGGATCCCGTTGCAAGATTCTCCTGAGTTAAGAATTACTTATTCAGCAGATATCAAAGTTCCTGAAGGTATGCTAGCTGTAATGAGTGCCAATAATCCTGTAGAAAAGAATGTAGATAATTCTTATCATTTTGAAATGAAACAGTCTATTCCGTGTTATTTGTTGGCATTGGCTGTGGGAGAACTTGAGTTCAAAGCTTTAGATGCTAGAACAGGAGTTTATGCTGAACCATCAATGTTAAATAGTTGCGCTGAGGAATTGGTTGATATGGGAAGAATGGTTGATGAGGCAGAAGAACTGTATGGACCCTATCAATGGGAGCGTTTTGATGTGATTGTTTTGCCTCCAAGTTTTCCTTTTGGTGGAATGGAAAACCCTAGATTGACTTTTGCAACGCCTACTATTATAGCTGGAGATAAGAGTTTAGTGTCGTTAATAGCACATGAGTTAGCACATTCTTGGAGTGGTAATTTGGTTACGAATGCTACTTGGAATGATTTCTGGTTGAATGAAGGTTTTACGGTTTATTTCGAACGCCGTATTATGGAAGCGATAGAAGGGAAAGATTATGCAGATATGTTAGCTTTATTAGGTTATCAAGATTTAGAGCGTTCATTAGGAGAATTAAGACCTGAATTTCAGAAATTAAGGTTAAACTTAACAGGCTTTCATCCAGATGACGCAATGACAGATATTGCTTATGAAAAAGGTTATTTCTTCCTAAGGTTACTAGAAGACCAGGTTGGTAGAGAAACATTCGATCAATTCTTAAAAACATATTTCGACGAACATAAATTTCAAACAATTACTACAGATCAATTTTTAACGTATTTAGACAAAGAATTGCTAAAGCCTAATCAAGTAGCGTTAAATATTGAGGAGTGGGTTGATAAACCAGGTTTGCCTCAAAATTGCCCAAAAGTAGTGGCTGTTCGTTTTCAAAATGTAGAGCAACAATTAGCGAATTATAAAGAACATTTTGATGTTTCAATACTGAAAACAGAGGATTGGTCTACTCATGAATGGTTGCATTTTTTAAGACATTTGGATAGTACACTTACCATTGCTCAGTTCGAGGAGTTAGATAGAGCCTTTGATTTAACCAATTCTGGAAACTCTGAAATTGCTGCTATTTGGTTTGAAAAAAGTATCTACGCCAATTATAGAGGAATAGATAATGCTCTAAAGACTTTTCTTGGGAGAGTGGGAAGAAGAAAGTTTTTAAAACCTTTATATGAGGCTTTAGCAAGCACACCAGAAGGGTTGGAAAGAGGAAGAGCTATCTTTGCGGTTTCTAAACCTAATTATCATTATGTTTCCATCAATACGATTGAGCAAATATTACAACTAAAATAATAGAATCTGATTAAAGTAAAAATGCAGGGATAATCCCTGCATTTTTATTGATTATTAACTAAAAGAATAGTTTTACTTATTCTTTGGTGGTTCTGTAAGGAATGTTTTGATCGGTTAATGACTCCATAAAAGCGACAATGTCACTTTGTTCTTCTTCTGTTAAATTTAAGGGTTCTAGCATTAGTGTATCCATATTAATAGGATGTTTAACAATTAGATAAGGGTTATTATAATAGGCTACTACTTCTTCTAATGTTTTAAACATTCCATTATGCATATACGGAGCGGTTAACGTAATGTTTCTAAGACCTGGAACTTTAAATTTACCAAGATCACTAGAATCATTTGTTACATCATATCTACCTTTATCTGTAAGTGTTTGGGCATCATATAATCCAATGTTTCTAAATTCATCTCCTGTGAAGTCAGGTCCAAAGTGACAATCAAAGCATTTCGCCTTAGTTAAAAATAAAGTACGACCTCTAATTTGAGCTGGAGACATAGCTGTTGTATCCTCTTCATTCATCCATAAATCATGCGGTGCAGAGCCATCACTTTCTAAACTTCTTTGAAATTCAGCTAATGCAGTTAGAATACTTGATGAGTCAGGAGAGTGGTTAAAAACTTTCTTAAAGTAATATTGGTAGTGTTCACTATTTTGAACGCGTTCTACTGCTTCGGTATAACTTAAATTCATTTCTACTGGATTTTCAATTGGGCCTACTGCTTGTTCCTCTAAACTATTAGCTCTACCATCATGAAATAGAAAGGGGCGAGAAAGTGTGTTCATTACTGTCGGTGTATTTCTTGTCCCTAAAGCACCCGAAACACCTTTAGAAAGTGCAGAGCTATCAGCAAATGCAAATTCAGGATTATGGCAACTAGCACAAGAAATAGATTGATCCTTGGAAAGAATTGGATCGAAGAATAGTTTTGCACCTAAGGTAATTTCAGAATCAATAGTTTGGTCATATTGTGTTACGTTTTCCTCAAAAGAAGAACTGTTTTGAGGTTGTTCAATACAAGAAAATAAGACCAATGGTATTCCTAAAAATAAATAAAACTTCATCTTACAAAAATGAAGTTTTATTTTGAGTTTAAGTATGATTTTTTTCAGTAATTCAACTAATTCTATAGTAAATCGTTGGCTAAATTAGCTAATTCTGAACGCTCTCCTTTTTCTAATTTTATATGAGAAAATAAGTGGTGGCCTTTTAAACGGTCAATTAAATAGGTGAGTCCATTACTCTGTTCATCCATATATGGAGTATCAATTTGGTTAATGTCACCTGTGAACACAATTTTAGAGCCTTCACCGGCACGTGTTATGATTGTTTTAATTTCGATAGGTGTAAGGTTTTGGGCTTCATCAACAATAATGATACTGTTTGCAAGTGTACGTCCTCTAATAAAGGCTAGAGCAATAATGGAAAGTTGTCCGTTTTTTTCCATTTCTTCTAAGGCAACTTTCTTACGTTCGTTTTCACTGAATTGACTTTTGATAAATTTTAAATTATCCCATAAAGGTTGCATGTAGGGCGATATTTTATCTTCAGCATTTCCAGGCAAAAAACCGATGTCTCTATTACTTAATGGAATAATGGGGCGTGTTAAAATAATCTGTTCATATTTTTTATGTTGTTCCAGTGCAGCAGCAAGTGCTAACAACGTTTTTCCAGTTCCAGCAACCCCTTGTAATGCAATGAGTTTGATGTCTTGATTTAGCAGAGCATTTAGGGCAAATGTTTGTTCCGCATTTCTAGGCTTGATATTATAAGCGTATTGCTTTTCAATATGTTCTACACACTCTGTGAGGTCGTTGTAACGAACAAGTATTGTTTTTTGATTTTCACTTAAAATATAATATCCATTTGGAGTTTTGGCATCTCCCAAAATTCCATTTTCATCTATAAAATTCTTTTTATATAATGTTGGTATAATAGTGGTGTCTTCTAATTGAATAAGGGGAAAGCCTTCAGAAACTGTTTTGACATTTTTTACCTTTCCTGTTTCGTAATCTTCAGCTTTTAACCCTAGAGCTTTAGCTTTTAATCTGAGGTTGATATCTTTAGTTACTAAAATTACTTGCGTACTTTTGATATTGCCTTTTAGAGCTAATGCTGCATTGATAATTTTATGGTCGTTTTTTCCTTGTCCATATACTTCTTCGGCATTAACACCTTTAAACTCTTCAGGCATAACAATCTTAATGTTACCTTTGTTGGTACCTAAAGAAATCCATTGCGTTAATCCGTGTTCACCAGAGAGTTTGTCTAAAAAACGAATCACTTCTCTAGCTTCAAAGTTTTTGGTTTCATTTCCGATTTTAAAGTTATCTAATTCTTCAAGAACAGTAATGGGAATCGCTACATCATTATCTTCAAAATTATTTACAGCTGTACTATCAAAAAGAAGGACTGAAGTGTCAAGTACAAATATTTTTTTGGAAGGCTTTTTTTTGGGCATAAGCAGGTTTATTAGTTTTTGAAATTTACTTGTTTTTAGTAAAAAAGTTGCAAGAATGAGTCCAAAGTTATTAACGTTTAAATGTTTTCTATACTCGATTTCTTTATAGGTGGATTTTTTAAGTTTTATATTGTATTTTCGCAGCAATAATAAATTATTAGAGATGAAAGTAAGTTTTTTGATGTTAGCGATTTTGTTAACGAGTGTTGTATTTGGACAAACGATAGAGCGTGGCCCTTATTTACAGAAAGTAAGCGCGACAAAAATCAATATAAAATGGAGAACAGACTCGCCATTGAATAGCAAGGTTTGGTATGGAACTTCATTAGGGAATTTAACACAATCAACGACTGATAATAATGTAGGAACAAATCATGAAGTAATATTAACAGGACTTCAACCATCTACTACCTATTACTATGCAATAGGTAGTACGTTAGGACAATTGAGTGCTCAACCTAATTATCATTTTAAAACAAGCCCTAATATTGGAACTGTAGAACCAATTAGAACATGGGTGATTGGTGATTTTGGGAAAGGAAATCAAAGTCAGTTGGACGTTATGAATGCTTATCTAAATTACACTGGTGCTAGAGGAACTGATGTTTGGTTGTGGATGGGTGATAATGCTTATCAGGATGGGAATGATTCCGAATATCAAACGAAAGTATTTAATCAATATGATTCAATATTTCCGTTTATGCCCTTTTTCCCTACACCAGGAAATCACGATTATAATAGTATGAGTGGGTATAATTTGTTAACCCCTACATTACATACTTTGCACTCAGGAGCGTATTATGATATTATTTCCGTTCCAGAAAATGGAGAAATAGGTGGACACCCTTCTGGAACAGAAGCGTTTTATTCTTTTGACTATGGAAACGTTCATTACATTAGTTTAAATTCTGAGATTCAAAATACCAATTCAAGAAACTCAGCTATGGAGAGTTGGCTGACTCAAGATTTAGCTCAAAATACACAAGATTGGACTATTGTATATTTTCATCAAGCTCCTTATTCAAGAGGGTCACATGATTCTGATGATATATGGGAGATTTTTATGAGGGGAATGCGTAAGAATATTTTACCTATTCTTGATGCCGGAGGAGCTGATTTAGTCTTAAGTGGACATAGTCATAATTATGAACGTTCATATTTAATGAAAGGGCACTATGACTATAGCTCAGCTATTCAGCCGTCTATGTTTTTAGATGGAAGCACAGGAAATCCAGATAATGGGGAGCCGTATAAAAAATATTATGGCTCAGATTGTTCTGAAGATTATGAGGGAATAGTTTATGCTGTAGTTGGAAATTCAGGATCTAAAACTGGTCCTGGGGATGACGAGGGACTTAATCATCCAGCAATGTATATTAGTGATGCAGAAAATGCTGTAGGATCATTAGTGTTGGATATTTTAGCAGACACACTAACAGGTACTTACATGCGTTCTGATGGACAGGTAATTGACAAGTTTCAAATTCAAAGAGTAGGAAGTTGTGACACAACTACTGTAGATACCACTTCTAATAATATTCAAGAGCATACTAACAATGTAGTGGTTAAGGTGTTTAGTGATTATAAGTCAGGAGATTTTAAAATCCGTTTTGATTTAACAGAAAATTCTCCGGTAAGTATTAATGTACATGATATGAATGGCCGACTGATTTACACAAAAGATTTTGGACATTTAACGAATGGAACACATTACCATACTATTCAAACAGAGTTGAATAACATTCCTGCAGGGATGTATAATTTTAGTATTATTACGAATAAATCAATGGTTAGTAAGCGAATATTCAAATTGAAAATATAGTATATAGGTATTCTATAAACAAAAAAAGCTCGAAGAATTTCTTCGAGCTTTTTTATTAATGTAATGATTTAATTCATATAAAAGTAGTTTAAATTTAACCTAAATAAGCTTTTAACATTTTACTTCTAGAAGTATGTTTTAGTCTTCTAATAGCTTTTTCTTTAATTTGTCTAACACGTTCTCTTGTTAGCTCAAAACGTTCTCCTATTTCCTCTAAGGTCATCGGTAATTTTTGACCTAAACCAAAGTACAAACGAACAACATCTGCTTCTCTTGGTGTAAGTGTGCTTAATGAACGTTCAATTTCTTTTCTTAATGATTCATGCATTAACTCTTTGTCTGGTCCTGCTGAATTTTCAGAGGGCATAACTTCATACATGTTGCTACTTCCATCATCATCTCCCAGAGGAGCGTCCATTGATAGGTGTCTTCCAGAGTTAGACATCGACTGCTTAACTTCGGCAACAGTGACATCCAATTCAAAAGCGATTTCCTCTGCTGTAGGAGGACGACCATAAAGTTGTTCTAAATCAGAAAAAGCTCTATTAATCTTGTTAATCGATCCAATTTTATTTAAAGGTAGACGTACAATTCTTGATTGTTCAGCTAATGCTTGTAAAATAGATTGACGAATCCACCATACAGCATAAGAAATAAATTTAAAACCTCTAGTTTCATCAAATCTTTTTGCTGCTTTAATTAGGCCTAAGTTACCTTCATTAATTAAATCGGGAAGTGTTAACCCTTGATTTTGATACTGTTTAGAAACTGATACAACAAAACGTAAATTCGCTTTGACCATTCTATCTAGGGCTTCTTCATCTCCAGCTCTAATTCGTTGAGCTAATTCAACTTCTTCTTGAGCTGTAATTAAGTCAACTCGGCCAATTTCTTGTAGGTATTTGTCTAAGGATGCGGTTTCTCTGTTGGTTACCTGTTTGGTGATTTTTAGTTGTCTCATTCTTATGGTAAAATTTTGTGGTGTGCATTGTTTTACGTAAGAATCTGATTTATAGTTACAAAAAAAAATAAATATTAAAATAAATCTGTTTATAAAATGGCTATAAACGAATGAGAATCTACTTCTTGAGTGTTAAAATTAATTCCATCTCATTAGTTGAGAGGACTCAAAAGTCCATTCTGGAGTGTTGATTGTTGAAGGATTTGGATCTAATGGGTACCAAGGAGAATTAGTAGAAAGACTTTTTAATAATTGAAAGTTTTGGGCAGGCATATAACTTTGAGCTAATAGGTACATTTTTGTTCCATTAGGGCTTTCAACAAGATCAACAACCATTACTGCATGACCTGGAAATCCACCTTGGATTAAAAGGTCTCCAACTTGCATGTCCTGATAAGGAACAGGGGTAAGTTCTTTACTTAATGAATGGGTTCCAGCGTAATTAAATACTTGAATTAAATAGCTTTTGAAACTTTTGTAAGAAGTGTTACATTTCTCTTTTTTTACCCAAGAAACACTTTTTCCTTTAGGAATGGGGTAGTAGCCATTTCTCCATTTTTGATAGGGGACATAAGCTCCATTGGTGTAATTAAAGTGGATTTTATCGTATTGTTGTGTATGGTACAAATATTCAGCTCTAATTCGCATAGTTGCATCTGCGCATTGCTGTAAATCTCTCGTTCCTATATCTAAATCAAAAACAGCAAAATGAGCATCTTGATTCCATTTTTCTTCACCATTATATAACATTACATTTGGATTTCCTTGTTTTAAAGGTAGTCTTCGTATCCAATGTGTAAAAGAATTTTGAGGTGAGCTTACACGTTGAAATCCTTCTGGAGGTTGGATCCTATTGATCAATGTATTGTTTAAATCAAAGTCTTCTAACCAAGAAAGTGAATATTTGAGGGTGTCGTTGGTTAATATTTTTACAGGATGACTTTGATCAATAATATGACTTGAATGGTTAAGAGTACTTTCTTTAGATGGAGTTTCAGTATTACAGTTAGCAAAAAAAAGGATTGTTAAGAACGAAAAGAATAGTTTCATTGTAATCGGTTTTATGTTGTTGTAATACAAATTAATTAAAAGGGTACACCTATTCTTTTGGTGTGATCAAATAATATTGATTAACAGTAATTAATTGGTTCGTTTCTTCCTTTCTTATGGATAGTTTTTGCTGGTTGTCAGATAACTGACCATCATAAATGATAAAGTAATTGTTGTTTACATTTTCAACTGTTGTAAATCGAATATGCCCTTTTTTATAACTGTAAGTGGTCTTTGGAAATTGATTACAGGTACTGTCTAAAGCACATAAAGTCAGCTTTACAAGTGCTCTTTTAGGAGACATTTTTTTCGCTAAACTATAGTATACATTACCATCTTTGGTAAAGAAAAAATAAGCAGGTAACTTCGTTTTTTTCAGTGAATTGTGATATAGGCCTTCTATTTTTTCTGTTTTTCTGACTTTAATACTATGCTGGGCAGAAAGTAGGTTTGAAGTACTTACTAACAGTAATATTAAAGCTAACTTTTGTAGATTCATATATGTTGCTTAACAAAAAATAATCCAATCTCTAAATTTTCAAAATTAACTTTTTTAGTTCATCTAACGAAAGGTTCTTAATTTCATTGGTTTGAAAAGCTGAATTATTGCTAATAGCATCCTTAAAACTCGCTTTATTCACCAAGAACAATTGTTGACCTTCTTTTATTCCAATAATACTGATGTTCGATTGAGGATTATAAGAAAAGTAATTACTCTTGTTGAGGTAATAAGTAAAGGAAGCGTTACGTTTGCTTTCGATAACATAAATTTTTTCAAAAGAAATGGTATCATTACTGGTATTCAAAAAAAGTGGTTGTTCAACAGCTTTTAATGCGATACTATTTTCAGGTGGACTCGGCATTTTTGGTCGATTGATAATTGGTCGATCGAAATTAAAAACACCAAAACTAGCAATTGGAGCAGCCAAAGCAACAGCAACTGTAGAAATGACTTCTTTCGCTTTGTTTTTCAGCTGATCTCGTTCGTCAAATCGCTTCTTTTTTTCTTCATAATCTTCTTTTAATCGTTGTGCCTTTTCTTCTTTTTGATCAAGAATAGCAACATATTTGGCATACTTATTACCATATATATGTTGTGCTTTTTCCCAATCTTTTCCTGTATATACAGGTTGAGCAACTACCAGTTCAACATCGGTTTTATTTTTTAAAACTAATTCATACGTCATTGCTTTATGGTGTGGCCTTAATTGTATATCATCCCATTCTGTATTGTAGATGTACTGTATGTTTTTACTTGATTTTATTGGGGCAAATTGAACTGATCCAAAGCTTGCTAATTCTGGAAATTCGTATTTGTCAATATCTAATGTAAAGCTCTCCTCTTTATTGATTAATTTCTTGGGAGCTACAGGTTCTGTTGTTAGATGTTTGTGAAGTTCCTTTTGAGCTCTTTCCCATTTTTGATTGGCAATATTTTGTTCTTTGTATGCTAATTTCCAACTAGTTTCATCAAAGGAATGTGTTTTGTCTTGTTCAAATGTTGTTGTTTGTTTGAGTGTATTACTCATTAAAAAATTCCATTTTTTAGAAATCGTATCTAAGTGATAAAAATTAAAATCTGGAGAGCTTATAGAAGCGTTAAATGCGATAGCTAATGGAGTTGTTTTATTAATAGCAATTGGGAGGTTGTTTAAGGTATTACCTTTTAGTTGAAGCATGCCTCCAGACTCAAAAGTATAAGTCATTCCCGCACTATCATATTCCATTGGTATACCGCTAATAAGAAAATCAACGGGGTCATTGTACACACTAAGTTCTAATGCTACAGTATCTCTTACAGTTGTGCCATCAGAGTAAACAAATGCATTTTTAGGAATAGTTAGCGTTGCTCCATTGTAGTGGATTTGTTGCGCTTTTTGGGGAAGTATTAAAAATGTTTTAAATGGTATTTGGAGGTTCTTTAAAGGTTTATTTATGCATGATGTTTCTTCTTTAAATGGAACAGGCGTTTTGTTAATGTGGGTAGAGTCTTTCTTTTTTATAGCTATTGTAGATGAGTCACTTGATTTTAAAGTTGTTTTTGGGGCGAATACAAATGTTAAAACTGCTATAGATACTAACGAAACAGAGATAAAGAACCAGTTTTGTTGGTAAAACGGTTTCATAGCTTTTTGCAGACGCATGATTTCATTAAAATCTTTCTTTTGATTGATTTTTGAAGGCTCTAGTTGGGGTCTATCGTAATTAATTTTCATACTGCAAACTTTGTTTTTAATTTACCTAGTATTCGATGTGCTTTTACCTTGGCATTATTTTCTTTAATGTTTAAAATTTCAGCTATTTCTTTGAAGCTTCGGTTTTCAAAATACCTTAATTCAATAATTGAAATTTCCTCTTTTTTTAAAGATAAAATGGCCTTTTTTAGTTTGGTTTTTTCTTCTTCTGAGAAAACTTCTTCATGAGCTTCATCAATTAAGAAAGGTTTAAAAGCTAAAGAATCAATGTTAATTGTTTGTTCCGCTTTTTGATCTTTAAATGATTGGTAAACGACACTCATTGCAATTCGATATAACCAACTACCAAATGGAACACCTTTGTATTCATACTTTTTGATGTTGGTCAGTGCTTTTAAAAAAACTTGACTAGTTAAGTCATCAGCAATTTCTTCAGTCGCAACTCTCTGGTAGCAATACCTGTAAATTTGTTCATAATATTTGTGGTATAAACTTTCAAAGTATTTAGGGTTTTTCTGAGCAGCTTTAATGATAGCTAACTCAGTGGTTAATTGTTGTTTTGTATGATGATATTTTTTAGAAATATTCACGAAATACTTATAGTTTGATTATATAACTCCAAATAAGTTTTTGGTTACAAAAATGATAAATTTATTAGTAAGGATTTGATTTTTATACTACTAAAGAGTTAAATTAGTTGCTCTTTATGAAGATCTTATCTTATTTCACTTTTGTATTGTTTCTATTTTTTAGTTGTGCTAAGCAGACAGCTAATCAGTTGATTACAGACAGTAATAATAACTGTAGTTTTGAAAACCAAGGTTGTCAATATTCTTATACTGAGATGAATGGGGTTAGTTTTGAAAATGTGAGTTATGCAATTGATACTACTCATGTTAAACCAATCAAAAACATCAACGCTACCTGGATTGCAACAATGCCGTTTGCTTTTATTCAAAATGGAGATGATTCGGTACAGTATAATAGTAATTTTCAATGGTATGGTGAAACACGAGAGGGAGTTATTGATATTATCAATTTGTGCCATCAAGAAGGATTGAAAGTCATGTTAAAGCCACATATCTGGGCTATGGGGACTTGGGTAGGTGCGATCAACTATCAAACTGAAGCTGAGTGGCAAACATTTGAAAATTCTTATATGAATTATATTTTAGATTTTGCTTTTGTAGCCGACTCCATGGAGGTTGAGGCTTTTTGTATTGGAGTTGAAATGAAACAAGTCGTAGTTAATCGCCCCTTATTTTGGAATGCTTTAATAGATTCAGTTCGTTTAGTTTATTCTGGTCCTATTACTTATGCGGCCAATTGGGATAATTATCAAAATGTTACTTTTTGGGATCAATTAGACTTTATTGGTATTGATGCTTATTTTCCAGTAGCTACACAACAGACCCCATCAGTTGAGGATTGTTATAATGGTTGGGAAAACGATTACGATATGATTAAGGACTTGTGTGAATCGATCAATAAGAAAGTTGTTTTTACAGAATTTGGATACCGAAATATTGATTATACAGGACAAGAACCTTGGACAGAAAGCAGTAATACAACTTTCAATAATCAAGCGCAAGAAAACGCTTATAAAGCATTGTTTTGTCGTTTTTGGGGAGAAGCATGGTTCAATGGTGGATTCTTATGGAAGTGGCATCCCAACCATAGTAATGCAGGGGGAAATAATAACAATCGTTTTACTCCACAGAATAAGCCTGTTGAAGTGTTAATCTCAAAAGTTTTTGAACAAACCAATTAGGAGAAGTCTTTTTGCTGTAGCGCTAAACGAATGCTTTTCATTTGTAAATTTCATTATGGAATTTAAAAAAGTAACTGAGCAATCCTCAAATTATCAAGACTTAGACAAAATGTCTACAATTGAATTAATAGAAAACATCAATAAAGAAGACCAAACAGTCGCATTTGCAGTTGAAAAAGAAAAGCTAAAAATTGAAAAATTGGTTAATGCGATTGTAAAGAAAATGAGAGGTGGTGGAAGATTGTTCTATATGGGAGCAGGGACAAGTGGAAGGTTAGGAGTTGTTGATGCTTCAGAATGCCCTCCAACTTTTGGTGTGGACCATGGTCTTGTTGTTGGATTAATTGCTGGAGGCGATAAAGCCATTCGAAAAGCAGTTGAGTTTGCTGAAGATAGTGTCAATCAAGGATGGGAGGATCTAAAAGCATACAATATTTCAACGAATGATGTTGTTATTGGAATTGCTGCTTCAGGGACTACTCCTTATGTTATTGGAGCTATGGAAGCCTGTAAATCAAATAATATTCTTACGGGAAGCATAACTTGCAACCCTAATAGTCCTATTGATTTATTAGCTGATTTTCCTGTTTGTCCAGAAGTTGGACCAGAGTTCGTTACAGGGAGCACAAGAATGAAATCTGGAACTGCTCAAAAAATGGTCTTAAACATGATCTCTACTACTGTAATGATAAAATTAGGGAAGGTGAAAGGGAATAAAATGGTAGATATGCAACTAAGTAATGATAAACTCGTAGATAGAGGTACAAAGATGGTTGCACAAGGAGCAGATGTAGATTATAAGACGGCAAAAACATTATTAATAAAATATGGAAGTGTAAGAAAGGCGATTGATTTTTATAAAAAATCGCTAGGATAAGCTAAAAAAGACTACATTTGATTGGTGTAATTCCTTAAAAATCAAATGTTTGAAAATGAAGCATATTATTTTAATTTTACTTGTTTTGCCAAATTTTATTTGGTCTCAAGGGTCGGAAATTAGATTAGATTCTATTTTTGAGAAAAGCATCGAATCTTGGAATATTCCAGGGATGTCTGTTGGTATTGTAAAGAACGATTCTGTTGTATTGTTAAAAGGGTATGGAGTTACAGATGTAACGAATCCGAGAAAAGTTGATGGCAATACAGTGTTTGCTATAGCTTCGAACACCAAAACGTTTACAGCTACTGCATTGAGCTTATTGGTAGCTGAAGGTAGAATAGATTGGGATGATAAGGTGGAAGATTATTTACCTTATTTTCAATTGTATGATCCTTATGTGACGCATGCTATGACCATTCGTGATTTGTTATGCCATAGAAGTGGCTTAGAGACTTTTAGTGGTGATTTAATTTGGTATGGCTCTAGTTATACGAGGAAAGAAGTGATAAAACGAGCTAAATATCTAAAGCCAAGATACGATTTTAGGACTCAATTTGGATATTCTAATATTATGTATATCGCAGCTGGTGAAACGTTTAAGGCAGTTAGCGATACCTCTTGGGAAGATTTTATTCATGAGCGATTTTTAAAACCTTTAGGTATGACCCGTACTTATTTTTCTATAGAAGACCTAAAAGAGTTGGGAAATGTGGCAATGCCACATAATGAAATAGGAGGGAAGAATTTTAATATTGGTTATTTGAATTGGGATAATATAGGTGCAGCTGGTTGTATGAATTCTTCTGCTAGAGATATGTGTAATTGGCTCCAACTTCAATTGAATAATGGAGAATATATAGGAAAACGTATCATTAATGAAACAGAATTGTTAGAAACAAGAGTTCCACATATTAATAAGAGAATAGGAAAGGGAAGTCAAGCAATATGGCCTTCAAAGCACTTTGATGCTTATGGTTTAGGGGTAGAAATGATGGATTATAAAGGGTACCAAATTTTTATGCATGGAGGCGGTGCTGATGGAATGATCTCTAGAACTGTTTTTGTGCCTGAGTTAGATTTTGGATTTGTAATCTTAACTAACAATTCTAATTCTTTACCCTATGCTTTAATGTATACAATATTAGACGAGTATATAGGAGTGGATAAAAAACATGATTGGGCAGATATGTTTTTGGAGTTTAAGACCAGTAGGGAAGATAGAACCAAAAGGTTGGATTATGCCAATGAGCAGAAAAGAGTCCCTAATACAACAACAACTTTACCATTGGAAAAATATACAGGGATGTACCATTCAGAAGTTTATGGAGATGTTGAAGTTAAAATTAGTCATGATAAGTTGGTTGTTCAGTTTACAAAGACTTCTATATTTAAAGGGTATTTGACACATTGGCACTATAACACCTTTCAGATAGAAATGAAAAAAGTCCCGTCATTAAGAAAGGGAAAATGTAGTTTTATTATTGATGAAATGGGAGAAGTAGAGGAGATGAGAATTGATATTCCCAACCCTGATTTTAATTTTAGAGAATTAAAACTTAAGAAAGTTAAGCGTAAATAATGGGGCAACTTATTGGATTTAGTACGTTAGTGCTATATGAAAAGGTTATTGATTTTATTTTTTGTTCTTTTACTAGGCAGTCAAACTGGAATTACTCAAAGTCTTAATAAATTTTCACTACAATTTTTAGGGAGTACCTATAGTCCATGGACATTAGGGTATGAGAGAAGTATATTGAGAAGTAAACCGAATATTATAGCTGGTATTGGTGTTGGGGTGTGGAAATCGAAACATAAAACGTATGTCAGTGGAACGTATCCATGGGAATATAAAAGTTCTCCTGTATTTTTTCATCATTCCATTTATTGCAAATATGTAGTGCCATTAAGTAACAATTTTAAGCCGCATGTTTCCATAGGGAGTGTATATTCGAAGTTGGTTAATAAAAATAAGGTAGGAGATGAATGGAAGCATATACATAGACTTCAGGAATATTCTCCAATAGTGCCATCTATTTTTGTAAATGTAGGAATGACTTATTATTGGAATAAAAGATTGGGGATAAATTTAGATTTTTATAGCTATAAGGAGTATCAGAATATAGATATAGCAATGGGAGATGTCATATTATTTGCTGGAGGAGGAATAGTCTACAGCTTTTAAAAGAATAAAATAGCGAGAACTTTTAAGAAAGTTGATTCAATAAAAAAAGCTGTTACCAAACGGTAACAGCTTTTTGATGTAATATTCAATTACTTAATTATCTTTTAGCACGTGGCTCACAAGAAACACTTACTTTCTTTCTTCCTTTTCTTCTTCTTGCGTTAATCACTTTTCTTCCGTTTTTAGTCGCCATTCTTGATCTAAATCCGTGCTTGTTTTTTCTCTTTCTGTTCGATGGTTGAAACGTTCTTTTGCTCATTTTAAAATCTATTTTACCTTTCGGTTATGCTTGTTGTTCTAATGTTCTTATAAATTCGGTCTGCAAATATATAAGATTAATTTTTATTTACAAAATAAAGTTAGCTACTTGTTTAATTTTGTTGCATTCATAGTGTTCATTAATAAGGAAGATATCGTCATTGGTCCAACTCCACCTGGAACAGGGGTAATATAGGATGCTTTCTTTTCAACTTCATCAAACTTAACATCACCAACTAGTCGATACCCATTCTTTTTATTTTCGTCTGGAATTCTTGTAATTCCTACATCAATAATTACCACATCATCTTTAACCATATCAGCAGTTAAGAACTCTGGTTTTCCAAGAGCAATGATAATAATGTCAGCTTGAAGGCATAATTCTTTTAAGTTTTTGGTTCTACTATGTGTTAATGTTACTGTTGCATTACCAGGATAATAATTACGTCCCATTAAAATACTCATAGGTGAACCAACAATATGACTACGACCAATTACCACACAATGTTTTCCTACTGTATCAACCTTATAACGCTTTATAATTTCGAGAATACCATTGGGAGTGGCAGGTAAGAATGTTTTTAGACCTAATGCCATTCTTCCAACATTTTGTGGGTGAAATCCATCTACATCTTTTTTGGGATTAATCGACTGAATTATTTTTTGCTCGTTAATGTGTTTGGGTAATGGAAGTTGTACGATAAAACCATCAACATTGATGTCATCATTTAGTTTATGAATTTCTGAAATTAACTCTTTTTCAGTTGTGATTTCTGGTAGTTTAACAAGTGTTGAATTAAAACCAATTCGTTCGCATGCTTTAACTTTGGCATTGACATAAGTAACACTCGCTCCATCATCGCCAACTAAAATAGCCGCTAAATGAGGTGTTTTTTTACCTTTTTCTTTTCTTTTTATTACTTCTTCTTTTAGTTCATCTTGAATGTCTAAAGAAACTTTTTTACCATCTAATATAGTTGCCATTTTAATACGTATTGAAATCTCTTGCAAAGGTAGGAAAAACAGATAGATAAATAAGGGGGAATCCCTTTGAAAAATAAGCTGTTTTTGTTATAATTTGATTAAGAAATAATATTGTGGCAAATTATTTGTTATGTTTACATCAATAAAAAAAGATAAGGATTATGAAAAAGATATGGTTTGGTATTTCAGTGTTGTCATTAGGAGTTGTTTTAAATTCTTGTGATACATTAACAGATGTAGCTCAAACAGTCGCAGAAGGGGTTACTACAGAGGGAGGAACAGCTGCTGTCCCAGCTTTAACTAATGCAGAAGTAATTTCAGGATTAAAAGAAGCATTATCAGTTGGAATTAAAAATGGAGCAGATAAGGCATCTATGGTAGATGGTTTTATGAATAATGCTAAAATAAAATTACCTTTTCCAGAGGAAGCGATTGTTGTAAAAGATAAAGCACTCGAATTAGGTTTAAATGGACAGGTTGATAAATTTGAACTAACATTAAATAGAGCAGCAGAGGAAGCTTCTAAAACCGCTGCACCTATTTTTGTAGATGCCATTAAAAATATGTCTATTGCAGATGGATTTGCTATTTTAAATGGTGGTGATGGCGCTGCGACACAATATTTAAGAGATAATACAACTTCAAAGCTGGTAACGGCATTTAGTCCGAAAGTGGCAGAAGCAACCGATAAAGTACAATTAACTAAATATTGGTCTCCATTGACTAATGCCTATAATAAAACAACTATTCTTACAGGAAAGCCAAAGGTAAATACAGATTTGAATCAATACGTTACTGATCGAGCAATTACTGGACTGTTTACATTGGTAGAAGAAGAAGAAGGGAAAATAAGAAAAGATCCTATCGCTAGGGTTTCAGATATTCTAAAGAAAGTATTTGGCTCTTTAGATGGAAAGTAAGCGCTGAATTAATAATTATATGTAAAGCACCAACTAATCAATGATTGTTGGTGCTTTTTTATTCTATAATTTTACCATCTTTCATGGTTAATTTTCTATCTGCCATTTCAGCTAACTCTTCATTATGTGTTACAATTACAAAGGTTTGATTAAACTCATTCCTTAAATCGAAGAATAACTGATGTAGTTCTCTAGCATTTTTAGAATCTAAGTTTCCACTAGGTTCATCAGCTAAAATAAGTTGAGGGTCGTTGATTAATGCTCTTGCAACACTTACTCGTTGTTGCTCTCCACCAGAAAGTTGACTAGGTTTATGGTCAGCTCGTTGTTCTAGTCCTAGGCGTTTAAGAAGTGCTAGGGCCTTTTCTTGAGTTTCTTTTTTATTTTTTTTAGCTAAAAAAGCAGGTATACAGACGTTTTCAAGTGCTGTAAATTCAGGTAGTAAATGATGAAATTGAAAAATAAAGCCAATATTTTGATTTCTAAAATTCGCTAGCTCTTTTTTATTCAATTGAGATAACTCTTGCTGTTCAAAAATAATTTGACCACTGTCGGGAATATCTAAAGTTCCCAATATTTGCAGAAAAGTAGTTTTTCCAGCACCAGAAGAACCAACAATAGAAACAATTTCCCCTTTTTGGATCTCAATGTCAACGCCTTTTAATACTTCTAATGCTCCAAAAAACTTTTTTATGTTTTGTGTTTTTATCATTTGTAGTACGAAGTTAAAGTTTTGCTCTAAAATTAGAATGAAAAACCTAAAGAATTTAAGCTTGACTTTAATTGTTCTTTTAGATTGGAATCGACTTGGTAGGGTAAATGTTTAAATTGGGAGTCATGGATTAACTCTTGCAATTGCTCCTGAGAACAATAACCAATGTTGTAATTTTGGAAATAATATTTTGCAAGATACTCCTGTTCTGTTTGTCCATTTGTAGGGACAAAAAATACTGGCTTTTGTAAAATGGATAGATCCATAATAGAAGAGTAACCAGGCCTACATATTATTTTTTCGGATAAACTCACTAATTCAAGAAATAGCGTAGAGGGTAGATGAGGAAAATAATCTATATTATGCAATTTTATTTGTGCTTTTTTTAATGGTGTTCCCCCTATTATAGCACATTTTTCATCGATTTTGTTAAAATAGCTGATAACCTCTTGTTCAAAGAGAGACCTTTGAGGTTCAGGGCCAGAAATAATAGCGAGGTATTTATACTCGCTTTTTAAGGAAACAATAGGAGCAGAAAACCTAGAAAGTGCTCCAATGTATTGATATTTTTTGTGTTTACTGTTGACTTGACTTAATTTACCAGCTAGAGAAAACTGTCGATTAGAAGAGTCAGGAATCCAGCATTGGTCGTATTTGCTAATGTATTGCTGATGTAATTGGTAGAGTAGACGATCAATTCCTAGTGGAGCTTGAATATTAATTTGATGGGTAATATATATTGAGGGAACTTTTGAAGCGTATAAGCCAAAACGATTATCAGAAATAATTAAATCAAATTGGTATTTGTTTATCAATTTTTTGAGTTGTCTATTTTCTGAATGAATGTTTCTAATTATTTTGGGGATTTGCACTCCCATTTTAAGAGCCATTTTACCGGAAGTGGGGTAAGATATGTTGTAGCCTTTAAAATCAATATATTCAACTTGTTGAACTTCATTCATTAAAAGCTGTTTTTGCTCTTTGTTAACTCCAAGCCAAATTAATCCTCCCAAATTTTGAAGCGCTTTTATAAGAGGTATACATCTTGTCGTGTGTCCAAGCCCCCAGTCTAAGGGGGAAATGAATATTTTAATTTTCGATTTTGACATTTGATTTTAATCCACAAAAAAGCCAAAATATAATGATAAATATTTTGGCTTTCTAAATCTATAATTGATGACTCTAGATTTCTTCTTTTAAAGAGTAATAGATAACCAATTGAGTCGTACCATTATTATCAGTAACTTCTAATTGTCCATCTTCTTCTCCGTTTCTAGCTTTACCAATGGCATTAAAAGTACCGCTAGCAATAAAATCATCAGCAGTACCAATATCAGAATCATATAATTCCCATTCGTATGTTTTGTTTAATAATTTGATTGCTTCTGGAGCAGTCCATACAGCAGGTACGTTATGGTCTTGGTCTTCTTTAGTAGAACTTTCAAATAGCCAATCTGCTGCCCCTTGCTCCTTTATTCTTAAAATTAAGTCTGCATTGGTAAAGGTTAGAAAATCCCAATCACTCCCTCCATCTTCTTCAGGATGATAACTGATTTCATAACGTTCTGTATAGGCATACACACAGGATTGATCATCATAATCAATTGTAGCATCATAAAATGGCGAGTCAACGTCATAACAACCACCATTTTTGGTTGCTCTATTTAAATGAGGTTCCTCAACCTTTCTACAAGCTAGTAGAGAAATCAATACCAAGAATAATGTTAAAACTTTGAATGTCATAAAGTGTTTTATTGTAAATTAAAATAGATTTTTAGCTGGCTACCACCACTAACAGTTGTAATTGTATTATTGTCTAAGTCTGCTAAGGTGATAGGGTTAAAAGTTCCACTGCTAATAAAATCATCTGCAGTTCCATTATCATCATCATATAACTCCCATTCATAGGTTTTGTTTAATAGCTTTAATGGAGATGGAGCAGTCCATTCAGCAGGAACATTGTGAGCTTGGTCTTCTATTGTAGAACTTTCAAAACTCCAGTTACTAGTTCCTTGTTCCTTAATTCTTAAAATTAAGTCGGCATCAGTATAGACTGTTGGATCCCAGTTACTGCTTCCATCCATTTCTGGGTGGTAAGTGATTTCGTATTTGGTAACCCTTGCATAAGTACATGATCCATCACTTTCTTCAGCATCGGCATTATATAAAGGAGAATCGATATCTGTACAGCCTTTAACTTTAGGTACTACTGTTGGTTCAGGTTCTTCACTTTTTTTACATGCTCCAGCAAATAAAACGGCACCACTTAGCGCAGTGATTGACAGTAGGTTGATAATTGTTGATTTATTCATAAACAGTATTTATTGAATGAAGTAATAAATTTTTAATTGAGTCTCTAGCCCATTAGCGTCAGTATAGGTTGTGATAACTTCATTATCACTATTGGCTAAATCTTTAGGGTTAAAAGTGCCACTGGCCATCAATTCATCTCCGGTTAATGTTTCGTCATCAACCAATTCCCATTCATAATTTTTATTCTTTAAGACTTCGGCATTCGTTGCTGACCATTGAGCTGGATCGTTGTGATTATGGTTGTTTTTTACAGCTCCTTCAAATAACCAATCGTTTGCTCCTTGTTCTTTAATTCTAAAGATTAAATCAGCTTTGGTATTGATTAAGTTATCCCAATCGTTACCATCTTCATTAAATTCAGCATGATAAGTGATTTCATACATGGTTGTTTTCATGTATGTACATAGTGAGTTATTAGAAGTTGTAGCGTCAACATTAAAATTAGCAGCGTTATAATCGGTGCATCCAATAATTTCTGTTGTCGTATTTCCACTGTTACCATTCCCATCAGTGTCGTCTTCCTTTTTACAAGAACTGGCTAAAGAAACTGCTCCAACAAGAAGAGAAGCAGAGATGAAATTTATTACTGCATTTTTCATTATTGTAAGGTATAGGTGATTTTTAATTGACTTCCTCCAGCTGTAGTAACAATACTTCCATTACTTGCTAATGTAATAGGGTTAAATGTCCCAGAAGAAATTAAGTCATCAGAACTGGTGGCATCATAATCGTACAATTCCCACTCATAGGTTTTATTCAATAGTTTGGTTGCAGAAGGTGCAGCCCAAGTAGCTGGAGCTGTAGGATCTTGATTAGTGATTTCATCTCCTTCAAATAAATAATTACTTGAACCTTGTTCTTTAATTTTTAAAATTAAATCAGCTCGAGTTGAATTACCAAAACCATAATCCCAATCACTTCCTCCATCATCTGCTAAATGGTAGGTAATTTCATATCCAGAAGTGTAAGCATATTGACAGCTACCATCGTCAGTGTTTGCAGAAGCATTGTATAAAGGAGAGTCGATATCAGTACACCCATTAACGGTATTGTTGTTTCCTCCATTGTTGTTTCCAGACCCGTTCCCATTGTTGTTGGTATTAGCGTTTCCTGTACTAATTGTTTCTGCTGGAGGATCTTCTTTTCTACAAGATTCAGCAGTGACTATTGTTAAGGCTAATAGGCCTAAAGTTCCTAATTGAATGAATTTATTTTTCATAATTGTGTAGTGTTGTGATGTAAGGTGTTAAAAAGTATATCCTACAGCTATATTAGCACTTAGTTGAGCTGTTTTCATCCCTTGAAAATTTTGCATTTTATCAAAAAATAAAGGGGTAATTCCTCCTTTTAATAAAAGTCCACTGGAAGGGTTATTGTACCTGTAGTCTAAGCTAATGTGTCCAAACCACTCATTAATCGGTTTTAGGCGAACCCCAACAGGCTGAATGTTGAGGTTGTCATTGGTAATTTCAATGTCGTTAATGAGATAATTAAAGTAGGTGGATCCTGTGCTTAATGAAAGGTGATGATTATTCTTTAAGTGCTGTTGAAGTACAATAGCAATAGGCATGGAGAAATCATAAGATTTTCTAACGTGTGTTAATCCAGGAAAAGCAGAAAAACCTACACTGGCTTTGATACTTGTTTTTTCACTTAAGCTAAAAAGGCTTCTTTCATAATTAACAGAGTAGTAAAATCCTTTACCTGCCAGCTCTAAATAGTAAGCATTTTTAGCATATTTCTGTGTTGTAGTGTCAACAAGTCCTTCCAGTCTATCTTGTGAAAAACCTACAATCCCAATAAAAAATAATGAGAAAAACAGAACGAATTTAAAGTTCATATTATGTGTAAAATAGTTGTGTTAGTGATTGTTTTAGAATTATAAAGATATTATTTTTTTTGGATTTACCAATTAATTTCTAACTTAGTGAAATCTTATCCCACCAAATTTGAGAATTATTTACTTTTTATTGGTTGTATTTTATCCATAAAAAAAAATAGGTGAAGTAGGTATTATGACGTTGGAAAAATTGATAGAAAAATATACAGACGAGTATTCTAATTTTATTGATATAGATGGTGTAAATGTACACTACAGAATTGAGGGGGAGGGAGCTCCTATTTTATTAGTCCATGGAACATTTTCATCGTTGCATACTTATGATGCTTGGACAGAAATCCTTAAAGAGAACTATAAAGTTATTCGTTTTGACCTGCCTGGTTTTGGTTTAACTGGGCCACACCCTAAAAATGCATACGCTATAGACAAATATGCTGATTTTTTAAACGAATTTTTAGAAGTTTTATCTATAGAGCAATGCGTCATTGTTGGAAACTCATTAGGGGGATGGCTATCATGGGAATTCGCCTTAAAGTATCCTAAAAGGGTCACTAAAATGGTTTTGATTGATTCTGCAGGTTATATTAATGACCGGAATTTTCCTTTACCGTTTGTCATTGCTCAAACGCCAGTTCTGAGAAATGTATTTAATTACGTACCCAAGGCTGTGGTTAGAAGGTTTGTAAGGCAGGTTTTTTTCGAT
The DNA here is from genome assembly GCA_025210295.1 of Flavobacteriales bacterium. Classification (NCBI taxonomy): domain Bacteria; kingdom Pseudomonadati; phylum Bacteroidota; class Flavobacteriia; order Flavobacteriales; species Flavobacteriales bacterium. Next base: position 243,904 of record JAOASC010000028.1, read on the forward strand.
CAAACTAAGGTAACAGAGGATATTGTTGAACGTTATTTTGATTTGTTTCATAGAGAAGGGAATATGGAAGCCTTTGTAAAAATAGCCAATTCCTATTTTGTTCAAAATACCCATAACCTTTATCAACTTGAAATACCTGTGCTAATTATGTGGGGAGAGCAAGATAATTGGTTAAGTGTAGAACATGCAGCAAAATTTCAGAAAGATATCAAAGATTGTAGAACCATTATTTATGAAAATGTTGGGCATGTAGCTATGGAAGAAATTGCTGAACAATCTGCAGAGGATCTTATTCGTTTCCTAAATTAAAAGCGGTGTTTTAAACATTTGATTATGAAGTAAAATTTTATTTAACATTCAATATTTATTTGGATTAATGCATTTTTGTGTTGTTGAATAAAAATTTTCTGTTTGTATAGAATATTACTGATATCGTTAATGTTACCACTATATGTCTTTTCTCAAGAGAAAGACTCTATTGTATATATTCATGGTAAAAAGTTAGATTTACTCACGACAATTACTGGAAGAATAGCCCCAAAATCAGTTGTAGCGAATGGAAAAGGCTTGTTTTTTGCACAAAACATGATGTACAAGCATACCGTTACAGTGTACAACAGAAATTATGATTTGGTGAAGACAATTCCTGATCAAGTTAAATTAAGTGATTATGGTCATCTACACCACAAAAGTGTTTACAAAGGTGCACCAGTAGAATGTGTTTTCACCCATGGAGGAAAATATGCTTGGGTTTCTAATTATGAAATGACCGGTGGAAGTGCAAAGGAATTTTCTAAGCCTGGATGTGACGCTTGTAATTCAGCAACGAAATATGATAGTAGTTATGTCTATAAGATTAATACTTCGACTTTTGAAATAGAAAAGGTTATTGTAGTTGGAGCTGTACCTAAATATTTAGCTGCAACACCTAATAATGAAAAAGTTTTGGTTACCAATTGGAGTAGTGGTGATGTAAGTGTTATTGATACCCGTTTGAATAAGGAGGTGAAAAGAATTTCTTTAGGACGTTTTCCAAGAGGAATTGTAATTAATAAAACGAGCTCCATAGCATATATTGCTATTATGGGAAGTACAAAAATTGCTAAACTCAATTTATTTGATTATACATTAGATTGGATTTCTGATGTAGGAAGTCATCCACGGCATTTGTGTCTATCGCCCGACAATAATACATTATATGTCAGTTTAAATGGTGAAGGAAGAATAGCAAAAGTTGATTTAAAGACAAAAAAAATAATAAAAAAGTCTACAGGTAGATTACCAAGATCTATGGACCTTTCTAAAGATGGTAAATTCTTATATGTAGTAAATTATGGAAGTAATGAAGTCACAAAGTTGGAAACTGCTACCATGAAGATTATTGCTAAATCAAAGACTAAAAGCAAACCTATCGGGATTACATTTGATGATGCAACTAAAAATATATGGACGGCATGTTATAGCGGTAAGATTATGGTTTTTCATGATACTTATTATGACAGTGTAGCGGTAAATATTACTGAGCAAGAAGCGATGCTAGCAGCGTTGAAAAAAGAGGAAGAAGAAGCACGGTTAAAAAAGATAAAAGTCAGAATTCCTAAGTCCTCTAAACCGATAGAAAATAAGTTAATTAATGGAAAGTATATCTTGGTTTCAGGATCATTTTCAACCAGTTCTGGAGCAAGAAGAAGAGTCGCTGAGTTAAAGCGGAAAGGTGTTAAAGCAAATTTGTATTATAATGCTCAAAATGGAAGAAACTATGCTTATATAGGAGCTTTCTATTCCATTGAGGAAGCAAAAGCGTATGCTAATAATCAGCCCGTTGAAAGTTGGGTTTATACTTTACCCAAAGAAGCTCAAAGAAAATCAGTTGAGAAAGAGGAAAAAAGCAATAATGTTTCTAATGAAGTTAAACCAGAAATATCCAATGTACCAATAACAGATGACTTACCTTTTATTATTGTAAGTGGTAGTTTTCAAGGGCAAAAAAATGCAGAAACCAGAGTAAAACAGCTCAAAAGAATCAATGCAGCTGCATTTATCTATTATAATTCTAAGAATGGGAATTATTATGCTTGTTTAGGCAGCTTTCAATCAAGGGAAGAAGCTGTAGCTTATTTAAAAACAACTTCAGAGGAAGGTTGGGTGTTTAAGCGATAGTTAAAAGAGAATTTTATATTTTTGTGTAAATACCACGCAAAAATGAGTGTTGATCAAAACATTAAAATAGCAGTAGATGCTGTAGTTTTTAGCTATGAAAAGAATCAATTAGCTGTACTTTTAGTTAAGCAAAAATATGGAGTTTATAAGGATAAATGGGTGCTTCCAGGAGGTTTGGTTTTAAATAAAGAGCCTTTAAAAGATGCTGTAAGGAGAGAGTTGAAGGAAGAAGCAGGTATTTCTGTTGACTATATGGAGCAGTTATATACCTATGGGGATGATGTTGAAAGAGACCAAAGAGGGAGGGTTATATCTGTTGCATATATGGCTTTAGTCAATCCTGATGGAATGAAATTAGAAGCTTCTACAGATGCAATAGAAGCAAAATGGTTTAAAATTGATAATGTACCTAATCTTGCTTTTGATCATAATCAAATAGTTGTTGATGGTTTAGCACGTTTAAGAAATAAAATCCATTATCAGCCTATAGGATTCGATCTATTACCGACTTTATTTCCTTTTTCTGCATTAGAAAACCTCTATAAAACAATCTCTGGAAGAAATATTGATAGGCGAAATTTTCGTAAGAAGATATTGAGTTTTGAAATTTTAGAAGAAACCAATAAAGTTCGCCAAGAGGGGAGTGGTAGACCTGGTAAGCTTTTTAAGTTTAATAAGTCTAAGTATGATGCTTTAGTTGAGCATGGATTCCATTTTGAGATTAAATATGCGTAATTATTACGCAAAATAATTTGTGTATAAAAATCTTTCGTTTATATTTGTGTTAAAATTACGCAAATATGATTTTGAATTTGACAAAAACATTTAATCCTTATCCAACAAAAAAAGAAATTCTTTTTGAATCCTTTACCTTTTCAGGTGGTGAGCCGCATCTAAAAATTCAGACAGATTTAACTGATGTAGAAAGTGTCATGATAACACAAAGAGTGAATTCATTCAATGATTTTGGTTTGTTGTTATTAGCTATTGATGCTTTAAAGAGAGCTGATGTAGAAAAAATAGATGTATTTATACCATATTTTCCAGCTGCTCGTCAAGACCGATTAATGGTAAAAGGGGAGGCTCTGTCTGTAAAAGTTTATACTGAAATTTTAAATAATTCTGGAGTGAATAAAGTATTTGTATATGATGCACATTCTGAAGTTACCCCAGCTTTATTGAACAATTGTGTTAATTACAATAACCATTCATTTATAGCCAATGTTATGAAAGAATTAGCAGGTGAAACACTGTTGATTTCACCAGATGGAGGTGCGTTAAAAAAGATTTATAAAGTGGCGAGTTATTTAGGAGAATATGAGGTTGTAGAAGCATCAAAATCTCGAGATGTAAAAACAGGAAAGTTATCAGGTTTTCAAGTTTATAGAGAAGATTTAGAGGGGAGAGATTGTTTAGTTGTAGATGATATTTGTGACGGTGGAGGAACTTTTTTAGGGTTAGCAAAAGAATTAAAAAAGAAAAATGCAGGTAAATTATATTTAGCAGTAAGTCATGGAATATTCAGCAAAGGCTTTGATGCTTTAAGTGAATATTACTCAAAAATATTTGTAACCAACTCATTTAAGGAAATTGATGGGGAGCGTTTAATCAAGCAGATAAAAATTAGTAAGTTGTTATGATTAAATAACATCAATATTATAGGGGAGAGTTAAGTATTACCCTCATTTTATGCTGTGATATAACAGTGAATAGGTCTAAGTTTTGTTCCTAATTAGTCGATAACTTAATCTATATATTAGAAGATTTGTTAATCATTTTCAAAAGGGGGTTCATATTATGATACAAAAAAAATAATTAAGATGACAGAACAAGAAAAAAAGAAAATAAGTAAGTTTTTAAGTTTAGTGTTAAGACATAAACCTGAAAAAATAGGACTAAGTTTAGACCATAAAGGTTGGGCTAAAGTTCAAGAATTAATAGATAAATCAAGTTTTAAGATTGATATAGAAGCATTAAAAGAGATAGTTGATACCAACAATAAACAGAGGTTTTCTTTTAATGATGATTTTTCATTAATTAGAGCAAATCAAGGCCACTCTATTCCCGTTGATTTAGACTTAGAGGAGTTAAGTCCTCCAGCGTATCTCTATCATGGTACAGTCGAAAAGTATATAGGGCTAATTCAAAGAGATGGATTAAAAAAAATGAAGAGAAATCATGTTCATTTAAGTCAAGATCGAGAAACAGCTGAAATTGTAGGGGCAAGAAGAGGAAAGCCAATTATTTTATCGATAAGATCTGGAGAAATGAGTAAAAATGGATTTCGATTCTTTAAATCTAAAAATGGAGTTTGGTTAACAAGTGAAGTGCCTGAGAAATATATTAGTTTTAAAAAATGAATGACATGATAAATAAAACAGTTGTTATAGGAGATGTACATGGAGGTTTAAGAGCTTTGAAGCAATTATTAGAGCAGACAAACAAAAACTATAAATTGAATTATATTTTTTTGGGAGATTTAGTTGATGGGTGGAGTGAATCAGCTCAAACTATAGAGTTTTTAATTCAGTTTTCTAAAAAAAATCGATGCATTTTTATAAGAGGTAACCATGATGAGTGGTGTTACCAATGGCTCAAGACTGGTGAAGCTAACTCGATTTGGTTACAACATGGAGGAGAATCAACTGTAAAGAGTTATGAAATGATTATGGACAAGAGTAAGCATATCTCGTTTTTTGAAGAAATGAAAGATTATTTTATTGATACTGAAAATAGATTGTTTATTCATGCTGGTTTTTCATCAATGCATGGGCCTGAGAAAGAGATATATAAGAGTAATTACTCTTGGGATAGGACATTATGGGAGACGGCTGTAGCTTTAGATAGCAGAATAGCTTATGATTCAAAACAATACCCTAAACGTTTAAAACTTTTCAAAGAAATATATATAGGACATACTCCAACAACTGAGTTAAATAGTTTAGAGCCCATAAACAAAGCTAATGTTTGGAATATAGATACAGCAGCTGCATTTAAAGGGAAGTTAACTATGTTAGATATAGACACAAAAGCTTTTGTGCAAAGTGATTTTGTATATCAACTATATCCAAAAGAAAAAGGGAGGAATTAATATGAAAACAAAAACATTATATAGACCAATAGGAGAGAAAGGTTTAATTCTCAAATTCAAGGAAAAATAAAAATAGTAGATGTATTGATAGGTGATAATATAAAAACATCTGAATATAAAATAGTAAATAAATTAATTAACCAATTAAAAAATAAATAGTTATGAATCCAATGTTATATACAGATGGCTATAAAGTTGACCATCGCAGACAATATCCTGAACAAACAACTTTAGTTTATTCGAATTGGACACCGCGAAAAAGTAGAATTGATGGAGTAAACGAAGTCGTTTTTTTTGGACTCCAATATTTCATTAAAAAGTATGTTATTGAAGAGTTTAACCGAAACTTTTTTAGTCAACCTAAAGAAAAGGTTTGTAATATTTATCAAAAAAGAATCAATAATTATTTAGGAGAGAATTCAGTAGGGATAAAGCATATTGAGGAATTACATGACTTAGGTTATATTCCAATGGTAATAAAAGCTTTACCAGAAGGCGTATCTGTGCCTATAAGGGTGCCAATGTTTACAATGTATAACACCTTACCTCGTTTTTTTTGGTTGACCAATTATTTTGAAACAATAGTTTCAACAACAGTTTGGATGCCGTGTAATTCAGCTACAATTGCAAAACAATATAGAAAAATACTTGATAAATATGCTAATGAAACCTCTTCGATAGAAGAATTTGTCGATTGGCAAGGGCACGATTTTTCAATGAGAGGAATGGCTGGATTGGAAGCTGCTATGATGAGTGCAGCAGGACACTTATTAAGTTTTGCAGGAACTGATACTATCCCTTCAATCGACTTTTTAGAACAATATTATAATGCTGATTCTGACAAGGAATTAATCGGAGGTTCAGTAGCAGCAACAGAACATTCTGTAATGTGTATGGGAACAAATGAGGGAGAAGAAGAAACATTTAAGCGTCTAATTACTGACGTGTATCCAAAAGGAATTGTTTCTATTGTCTCTGATACTTGGGATTTATGGAAAGTTTTGACAGTGTATTTGCCCAATTTAAAAAATGAAGTTTTAGCAAGAGATGGTAAAGTAGTGATAAGACCTGATAGTGGAGATCCAGTTGATATTATTTGTGGAAACCCTAACAGTGAAAATGAAGTTGAACAAAAAGGAGTTATTGAATTACTATGGGAAATATTTGGAGGAAAAGAGAATGGAAAAGGGTATAAGGAATTGGATAGTCATATAGGAGCAATTTATGGTGATAGTATTACTCTCGAAAGAGCTGAGCAGATTTGCAAACGATTAAAAGATAAAGGATTTGCTTCAACAAATGTGGTTTTAGGAATAGGTTCCTATACATATCAATACAACACTCGCGATACTTTTGGTTTTGCTATGAAAGCCACTTATGGAGAGGTAGATGGGAAAGGAAGAGAGATTTTTAAAGATCCAGTTACTGACGATGGTACTAAAAAGTCTGCTAAAGGATTATTAAAAGTAGAATTGAATAATGGGGCATATCAATTAGTGGATCAAGTCTCATGGGATGAGGAAAGCGAGGGAGCTTTAGAAGAAGTGTTTAGAGATGGGGAATTGCTAAAAAATGTTTTGTTGAGTGAAGTAAGACAAAGAGTTCGAAAATAAAAATTAAAAAGGGAGGTTAAATACCTCCCTTTTTTAATAACAATCACAAGCTCTAATTTTTAGAGATTGTTCAAATAAAGTACTTAGTGGTTCTCCTTCTTTTAAGTTGTTTTTATTGTAATTGACAACGTGAATTAGTCTGGATTTTGTAGCTCCTTGTTCTATCCAATAGAGGTATTCAATACCATTTTTCGAATGCTTGATATAATAGATTGGATTAGGAGTACGGTTAGGATAACTCTGTTCAAATAAGATTTCGCCTTCCTCAAAAATGTTTTTAACGTCATTTTCGTTTAGGTCAAAACAAGCTAACTCACATTGCACCTTTTCTTTAATGGATAAGGTGAGGTTTTTTAAACGCTCTAAAACCATGGCATTTGGTTGATAAAGTGTTACATATTCATGATTAGGAATGGTAGCACAATCACAATTATTTTGATTAGGAATATTGTTGATAATTGTAACAGCCAAAGAATCTTTTAAGTTCAGTTGAAATGACAACCTTAAGCTATCATTAGAGATACTATAATTTTTGTTTTCAGTATCACTTTCTCCAAAATTGACAGCTCCATTTTCTATCAGTTGATAAATCGCGTTAGCATTAATATCATTGCACTCTAGAAGACATTTATCTTGTTTTGAAGTAACAATTTTGCTTGTTTTTATAGTTTGAAGAACTCTATTTCCTGGAAGCCAACCACATCCTCTTCCGTTGAATATAAAAAATGAAAGTAACCCACCCATTATGGCCCCAATCATGTAGTATTTAATTCTTCTTCCTAAAGTCATAAATTCATTTTTGAAATCAGTTTACAAAGTTAGTCGAAACAATTAGATATAACTCTAAAGTTTATGAATATGTTGCTTCTACCTATGTTTAGGTAGTTGTTTTTTAACAATATTTAATATTTTTGAAGACAAATAGTCATTTGTTTGAAATAAATGTTTAACTTTTTTTTAACTTTTGGCAACCAACCCATTTCATCAACGTTAAATAATTGCTTGTTAGCGCGTTAAATTACGGTTAGGCGACGTTAAAAGCTTATTTGGGGAAAAATTTAAATATATCTACCTACCTATGAAAAGAAAAATACTACTACTACTGTTACTCATCTCAACACTATTTAATTTATCATCTTATGCTCACTCGGTTCAGGTGGCGTATTGTATTAGTTGTGATGGTTTGTTGAGGTTGTATGTAGAACATTGGCATGGAAATGCGAATCCCAATTCAACTACGATGACATTGCAGGTAACTGTAAATGGAACAACAACAACAAGTACAGGTTCTCCTGTGGCGAATTTACAAAACATACCATTTGCTCAATTACCCAACTGTGCATCGCCTCCAACAGTTTTTGGATCTTGTCCTGGCAGAGCCAATACTTATAATGATTGGGTAGTATATGATTTTCCTGGTATTCCAACTAATGCTACAGCAAGTATTCGAATCCTCTCAGGAAATTCAGCATTTACAGACGATGGTTGTGGAATGTTTCCTGCACAAACAACGAACTTTGTTGTTGCTCCATTGAATCAACCGCCAATTACTATTCCTGCATCTTTTGTTTGTAGTGGTAGTCAGTCTCCTGGAGTTACTTTCCCTCCTGGGAATCCGCCTGGAGGAACTTATATCTGGTCTAACGATAATCCAGCTATTGGAGTACCTGCAACAGGTTCAGGTAATATACCTGCTTTTACTCCTGCTCCTTCAAATACTACACAAGTGGCGAATATTACTGTGGATTATCTTTGTGCATCTACAACTTTTACGATTACAGTTCTGCCTTCTGCAGGTCCCAACTTTAATTATGTAAACATGTTTCACAATGGACAGAATGGTGCTGATCCATTAGTCCAATGTTTAGGGGATACAACAAGTTTTCAAGCTCAAGCAACTCCAGGTGTCACCATACAAAGTGTTTTATGGGATTTTGGAGATGGTAGTACATCAACAGATATGAACCCTGTGCATTTATTTCAAAATAGTGGAAACTATACTGTGAATTTGCAAGTAACAACTACGGATGGATGTACCCAAACATCTACATCTACGATTACGATTAACCCTAAACCTGTAGCAAGTTATACGAGTACTCCCGAATGTGAGTATGATGCCATTAATTTTACGAGCACCTCGACAGTCACCACAGGGACTATTGCTGCTTGGGAATGGGAATTTGGAGATGGAGCAACAGGAAACACTGCTAATCCTGCTCATTTATATCCTGGAGATGGAAGCTATCCTGTTAATTTAACAGTTGTTACAGCTGCTGGATGTCGAGATTCTATAACTGGTACCCAAATCGTATATGAAAAACCTGTTGCTAGTTATATAAGCACAACAGAATGTCAGAATGATGCAACTAATTTTACAGATAATTCAACAGCATCAGTAAATATAACCAATTGGGATTGGGATTTTCAGAATGATAATACCATAGATAATACCAGTCAAAATCCATCATATACTTATCCTGCTTTTGGGACATATCCAGCAGAATTAACCATTACTGATGCTAATGGATGTGTAGACGATACTGTTGTAAATATTACTGTTCATCCATTACCAGTTGCTGCGTTCAATTCTACAATGGTCTGCCCAACATTTGCAACAACATTAACAGACGCTTCTACTATACCAGGTGGTGGTACAATTTCTCAGTGGAATTGGGACTTAGGAAATGATGGTTCGGTAGAAACAAATACTCAAAATGGAGCAAATACTTGGAATACTGGTGGTGCTTATGATGTAGAGTTGATGGTGATGTCATCAGATGGTTGTGTAGACTCGATAGTTAATACCATCGTGGTATATCCTAAACCAGTTGCAGCTTTTAGCTCAACAACTGTATGTCATAATGATGTGACAAACTTCACTGATTTATCTACTGTCTTAGTTGGTAATATTTCAACTTGGGAATGGGATTTGGGAGATGGAAACACGGATAATATTCAAAATCCATCAAATACTTATGCCAATGATGGAAGCTATAATGCAACACTGATTATCACAACAAGTGTTGGTTGTAAAGATACCGTTGTAAACCCTGTAAATGTCTATAGCTTGCCAATTGCTGAATTTTCGTCATCGACAGAATGTTTAAATGAAGCAACAATGCTAACGGACCAAACAACAACAGCTTCTTCTATTTCATTATGGGAATGGGATTACCAAAATGATGCAACTGTAGATGATTATGCGCAAAATACTTCTTATGTATATCCTGGATTTGGATTTTACCCTGTGCATTTAAAAGTAACAGATGTGAATGGTTGTGAAGATGATACCGTTGCTAATATAGAGGTTAAGCCTCTTCCAGTTGCAGCTTTCACATCAACTGAAGAATGCCCATTTTTCCCAGCTACATTAACAGATGCTTCTACTGTGGCTGGTGGAGCAACAATAACGAATTGGAATTGGGATATTGATGATAATGGAAATGTTGATTTTACAACTCAAAATGGTGCTAATGCATGGACTTTAGGAGGAACCTATTATGTTGAATTAATGGTTGAAACAGCTGATGGCTGTTTAGATTCTGTAGTGAATGCAGTTAATGTCTTTCCAAAACCTGAAGCAGCGTTTAGCAACACTACTGTTTGCTTTGGAACAGCTACGGATTTTACAGATAACTCAACAGTTGCATTGAATAATAATATTGTAGCTTGGGATTGGAATTTTGATGACGGAAATACATCTACGAACCAAAATCCCTCAAATCAATACGGAAGTCATGGGTTATACGACGTAACATTAATGATAGAAACAATGAATGGTTGTAGAGATACAATAACCAATCAGATTGAAGTATATGGTATGCCAGTAGTTAATTTTACGATGCCAAATGTCTGTGAATATGATAGTGTACATTTTGTAAACAATACGACAATTCCAAGTAATGATAACATGACCTATGTATGGAACTTTGGAGATAATGCAATATTAAGTGTGGAAACACCAACTCATTTGTATAGTACAGAAGGAACTTATGCGGTTAATCTTGAGGCAACATCGTCAAATGGATGTATCCATGATACAACAATAAATGTTGATATTTATGATGAACCTTCAGCTCAATTTACAGTAAGTAATAATTGTGTATACGAAACATTTGATTTTACCGATTATTCAAATACAACATCAACTTTAGTGAACTGGGATTGGAGTTTTGGTGATGGGAATACATCTACTAACCAATCACCAACACATGATTTTGCAGCTGAAGGAATATATCAAATACAATTAGTTGTAACAACAAACGAATTATGTCGAGACACCAATACCGTTGCTTTAGAAGTTTATCCAAAGCCAGTTGCGAATTTTACACCAACAGATGTTTGTTTAAATACTCCAACTGAATTTCAAGACTTATCAACGGTATCAACTCAAGTTTTTAGTACAGAGGAAGTATTGCCACAATCTGCATGGGATTTTGGAGATGGACTAACAGCTTCTGGCCCTTCTGCAATCCATACTTATAATGCTCCAGGAAGTTACAATGCTCAAATTATTGTAACTACAAATCATAATTGTAAAGATACGGCAGAACTTGTAGTGATTGTACATAGTAATCCTGTAGCAAGTTTTGTGACAGCAGATTCGGCTGGTTGTTCTCCTGTGACAGTACAATTTATAAATACCTCTACAATAGATCATAACCCAGGGAATTATACTTTAACTTATCATTGGTATTTTGATAATGGCGAAGAGGATACGAATGAGAACAGCTCTTCTACCTTTACAAGTGATAGCCATACAGATAATGAATATTATGGAGCTGCTCTTGTAGTAACTTCTAACTATGGTTGTAAAGACTCTATTTATAATGATAATGTTGTGATTGTACGTCCAATACCTTACCCTGATTTTGTGTTTAATCCAGATGAAACCAATGTGTATAATACTTTAATAGACTTTACAGATCAATCAATAGGAGCTAGTGTTTGGGATTGGAATGTTGGTGATGGAACGGTTTATGGAGACCAACATCCAAACCATCGTTACGCTGATTCAGGTTATTATACGATAGATTTGAGAGTTGAAAATGGTTATGGATGTACAGATTCAATATCAAAATCATTGCGTATAGATCCAGTATTTGAAGTGTTTATTCCTAATTCTATCACGCCAAATGCAGATGGAATAAATGATGAGTTTATGGTTGATGGTTATGGAATTAAAGAGCAAGAAATGTACATCTACGATAAATGGGGTAAATTGCTTTATGAAGGGTTTAACTTAGATGATACTTGGGATGGATATGTAAATGGTAGAATGGATAAAACAGCTGTTTATGTGTATGTCGTCAAGATTGTGGATTTATATGATGTTAAACACGATTATAAAGGAAGCGTTACTGTGATAAGATAATTGATCGCAATGTACTTTTTTACATAGGATTTATTTACATTTGTCTTTATTAAACCTTAGATAAATGAATGATTCTGTTGACTCAATTAAGCTTTCATTAATAATTCCTGTCTATAATCGACCAGATGAGGTCAATGAGTTATTAGAAAGTTTAGTGCTTCAAACGAATAAGAATTTTGAAGTCGTTATTGTCGAAGACGGGTCAGCTATTACCAGTGAGTCAATAGTTAAGAGTTATGTAGAAAAGCTAAGCATCAGTTATTATTTTAAAACGAATTCTGGGCCAGGACAAAGTCGTAATTACGGTAGTGATAAAGCCAGTGGAAATTATTTGGTGTTTTTGGATTCTGATTGTATACTTCCCGAACATTATGTTGAAACAGTTTTAGATGCTTTAACGACGCAATATGTAGATGCCTATGGAGGTCCAGATAGGGCACATGAAAGTTTTTCAGTTTTTCAAAAAGCAATCAATTATTCAATGACCTCTTTTTTTACTACCGGTGGAATTAGGGGAGGAGGAGAAAAGGCTGATAAATTCTTTCCTCGAAGTTTTAATATGGGGTATTCTAAACAGGTGTATGAGGTCACTCAAGGTTTTGGAAAAATGCGTTTTGGAGAAGATATTGATATGAGTATCAGAATCATTAAAAATAATTTTACAACAAAATTATTAAAGGAAGCTTATGTATATCATAAAAGAAGATCAACTTCTAAATCTTTTTTTAAGCAAGTTTTTAACTCAGGAATGGCTAGAATAAACTTACAAAAGAAGCATCCAAATTCTTTAAAAATAGTACATACTTTTCCTACTTTGTTTGTCTTTGGTGTACTTACATTATTGTTGTTAAGCGTTGGAGTATCCTCTTATTTTTTGGCTTTCCTTATCTTTCATATGCTTTTACTATTTGTTGATTCTACTGTAAAGAATAGCAATATAGTTATTGGGGCTGTGTCTGTTTATACAAGTTATTTACAGCTTTTTTCATACGGAGTAGGCTTTATTTACGGAGTATACAAAGTCATGCTTTTAAATAAAGAAAATTCCTCAGCATTTACCAAAAACTTTTATAAGTAGCTTGATGAATTGAGAGGAATTCTGAGCTTGTTATAACTTACTTTTTATAAGGTAACTATTTCGGTTGGAAGAATTTCTAGCAATCATTTCACCTAAAAACCCAGCTAAAAATAATTGAAACCCAATAATCATAGCAGTTAACGCAATATAAAAGCCTGTTCGATTAGCAAGTAAAGTACCATTCGTGTCAAAAAACAATTTGTCAATTCCAATGTATAGAGAAAATAGTGCACCAATAAAGAACATTAAAGTGCCTATCGTTCCAAAGAAATGCATGGGACGCTTACCAAATTTACCGATAAAAGTGATACTAAATAGATCCAAGAATCCATTGATGAAACGCTCTAATCCAAATTTTGTAACACCATACTTTCGTTCTTGGTGTTGGACAACTTTTTCTCCTATTTTTGAAAAACCAGCCAATTTTGCTATTACAGGAATATAACGGTGCATTTCTCCATAAACCTCAATGCTTTTTACAACATCTCTTTTGTAGGCTTTTAATCCACAATTAAAGTCATTTAATTTAATCCCACTCATAGCTCTGGTAGCACCATTAAATAACTTGGTAGGTATAGTTTTAGAAAGTGGATCATAGCGTTTTTTCTTCCATCCAGAAACTAAATCAAAACCTTCTTCAGTAATCATTGTATACAACTCAGGGATTTCGTCAGGACTATCTTGTAAATCCGCATCCATAGTTATGATTACATCTCCTAATGTAGCTTCAAACCCAACATTTAAAGCAGCAGATTTGCCATAATTTCTTCTAAAAGAAATCCCTCTAATGTTCGTATTCTTCTCTTTTAGTTGCGTAATAATTTCCCATGAGTTGTCAGTACTTCCGTCATCAATAAAAATAGCTTCATAGGTGAAGTTGTTGGTTGTACAAACTCGATGAATCCATTCACTTAATTCTGGGAGCGATTCAGCTTCGTTTAAAAGTGGAATTACGATTGAAATTTGTGGTGTTGAACTATTATTTTCCATAAGAATATACCAAAGATAATGAAGTTGTTTAAAGTTGAATTGGAATTTGTAAAATTTATCTATTCGTTTGAATGCTTGTCCCCAGCAATTACTTCTAATAAGTTTGTGGTGTTGAAATGCTTCTGGGCTGTTTCTAGCAATTCTGAGGGAGTTACCTGATTGATCGTATTCATGTATCTATTGTAAAAATCAAAACTTTCTCCTTTGAAGTAAACCCCTTTAAAACGATCCGCGATGGAAAATACTCCATCAGATTCTTTTAATAAACTTCCTAGCATATAATTTTTAACGGTGTCGAGTTCCTTTATGGCAACTTTTTCTGAAGTAATAATATTAAGTTCTTTATAAATCTCTGCTACAGCATCAGCAGTAACGGCTTTTCCAACTTCTGTTGAAATAAAGAAATAAGAAGCATCTTCAAAAGCAGCTATACCAGAACCAATTCCATAGGTATAACCTTTGTCCTCTCTAATATTACTCATTAATCGAGAGCCAAAATAACCACCAAAAATGGTGTTGAGTACCTTTAATTTAAAAAAGTCTTCACTTCCAAAATTGACATCCAATACTTTTCCAATTCTTATTCCTGATTGAATGGCGTCTTTTTTGGTTATAAAATGTTTCCCTCCATCATTGCGAATCACTTGGTCAAATTGTTGAGGTAGGAAGTTACTAGAAGGAATTTCAGAAAAATAGGAGTCTAATTGTTGGTATAGTGAATCCTCGTATTTTCCTGAAATGAAAAACTCACAGTTTTGGGCATTGAGGTATTGAGTGTGGTAATTGATTAAATCTTGTTGATGCACTAAATCATAATCATCTTCATTTATCATCCTCCCATAAGGATGATCTTTAAAGAGTAGAGCGTTAAAGTTTTTTCTACAAATAAAACTTGTTTTTTCTTTACTCGTGAGAAAGTTTTGTTGGGAGTTTTTTAAATAAATGTTAGTTTCTCTTTCAGGGAAAGTTGGGTTCAAAATAGCTTCAGCAAAAATGGGTAAAACTTGGTCTAAATGCTTGGTCAGTGTGAAGAGCGCAAAATAAATTTTATCACCATCACACGATGACTCATAAAAAGCACCATAATAATCAATGAGTTCAATGATTTTTCCTGGTGAATATTTTTGAGAAGCTTCTCCTACTAAGTTCGCCATTGCACTAACGGCTAAAGGTTTATGGTCATGTTTTTGCCCAGATTTTAGTACCAATTCAATTTGTACAACTTCTTGACTACCAATATTAAATCCATGAACAGGAATACCGTTAGAAAGTACTTTTTTTTCAGGTTCAGGGAAAGGGATACTTGAAATTTTATGGGTAGATGGAGCGATAGTTCTATCCAACATATTTAGTTATTTTTTGATTTATAAAACAGAACAGAACAATTCGTTTCTAGAAAAAGTGTTTTTGCTTCTTCTAAGATGGCATCAGCAGTTACTTGATGATACTTTTCTTCTTCAAAATTAATCATATTAGCATCTCCTAATAACTCATAAAAACCAAGTCCCATAGCTTTATTTAAGACACTCATTTCACTAAAAATAGTGGTTGATTCTATTTTGTTTTTTACCATTGTAAGCTCTTCTTTATTGCATTTTTCCTGTTGAAGAAGCGCTAATTCTGCGGTAATCAATTGGTAAGCTTCTTCTAGAGAAATCCCTTTTATAGGTTTTCCGCTTATAATAAAAAGCCCTTCATCTAAGCTCCCTGTTATGTACGCATTGATATCAGTAAAAGAGGGGGACTCTTTGATCAGTTTTTTATACAAACGAGAAGATTCTCCACGAGAAAGAATATCAGAAATAACATCGGCAGTGTAATAAGACTGCTCTTTTCTATTGCCCATCTTAAAAGCTAAATAAATAGCATCAGAAGGAACATCTCTTTCTACCGTAAGTGTTCTTAACTCCTTTTGAACAGGCTCTTTAGGAAGGTTTCGATGGTATCTTGTTCTGGTATCAATAGTACCAAACCATTTTTCAACCAATGTTTTTGCTTTTGGAGCAGAAATATCTCCAGCAATGCTTAATACGACATTTTGCGGACCATAGTGTTTGTAGAAAAATGATTGAACATCTTCCATTGTAGCCTCTTCAATATGTCGAATTTCTTTTCCAATTGTAGCCCATTGATAAGGGTGTTCTTGATAAGCAAGTGGTCGTAATAATAACCATACATCTCCATAAGGTTGATTCAAGTACCGTTGTTTAAATTCTTCAATAACAACATTTCTTTGTACTTCCAAACTTTTTGGAGTAAAGGCCAGACCGTCTAATCGGTCAGATTCCAGCCAAAGTGCAGTCTCTATATTTTGCACAGGTAGAGTGCAGTAATAATTAGTTATATCATTGGAGGTAAAAGCATTGTTTTGTCCACCAGCATTTTGTAGGGGTTCATCAAAGTTTTCTATATTTTTTGATCCACCAAACATCAGATGTTCAAAGAGGTGAGCAAATCCAGTTTTATTGGGGCTCTCATCCCTTGCTCCAACATCATAAACTAAGTTTACAGCAACAATTGGAGTAGATTTGTCCTCATGAACAATTACTCGAAGCCCATTATCTAAAGTGAATTTTTCGAATTTTATCATGCTACCTAATTTTTATAAACAATATTTACCCCCTAATACTATTTCTTTTCTGACGTTGGTATATTCAAGCATGATTTCATCAATAATTTCTCCAGCTGGTTTAATCTGATTAATCATTCCTGCTACTTGTCCAATTTCGAGTTCTCCTTCAATTAAATCTCCCTCAAACATTCCTTTTTTAGCTCGACCTCTGCCTAATAATTCTTTTAATTCTTCGCTACTGCCTCCCTTGAGGTATATTTCTTCTACTTTGTTATAAAAATCATTTTTTAATAACCTTACAGGAGTTAGTTCTTTTAGCGTTAGCTGAGTGGACCCTTCGGAAGCTTTGATAATTTCATTTTTAAAATTAATATGAGCAGATGCTTCATCACTAGCTACAAAACGAGAACCAATTTGAACAGCATCAGCACCTAAAGCCATTGCCGCTAACATTCCTCTACCATTGGCAATTCCTCCCGCTGCTATTACAGGGATTTTTACAGCATCTCTCACCATAGGTATTAAAACCATAGTCGTTGTTTCGTCTTTCCCATTATGCCCACCTGCTTCAAAACCTTCAGCTACAATAGCATCTACTCCAGCTTGTTCAGCTTTTAATGCAAATTTGACGCTTGAAACCACATGAACAACAATAATTCCATGTTCTTTCAGCTTTGATGTCCATGTTTTGGGATTACCCGCAGAAGTAAAAACAATAGGGACTTGAAGTTCGATAATCGTTTCAATGTGTTGATCAATATCAGGGTAAAGCATCGGTAAGTTTACAGCAAAAGGTCGGTCTGTTGCAGCTTTACATTTTTCGATATGGCTCCTTAAAATTTCTGGATACATAGAGCCAGAACCAATGATTCCTAACCCTCCAGCATTAGAAACGGCACTAGCTAATTCCCAACCGCTACACCAGATCATTCCTCCTTGAATTATAGGATGTTTTATATTGAAAAGTGAAGTTATTTTATTCATAGAATTTATGTTCATTTTAATGAATCTGCTAAAATAAACATAATATAAAAGAGGTGCTGTTAAAATGCTTTAAAAAAGGTGTTTTTTAGCTTTGCAATATTGTTTCTTATATAGTTGTTAATAAATATTTAAAAGAATGAGTTTTTTTTATATTTGCAGGTTATATATGCCCCTAAGAATGAAGAAAAAATAGTAACAGGAAAAAATAAAGAGACTAATGCAATTAAAACACATTGTATTTATTTTAAGTTTTTGTAGTACTTTTTTGTTTTTTGGACAAGAAAAAGTAACAAATAAAGAAATAAAAAAAGCCCAAAAAGCCTATTATTTTGGGGATTATGATAAAGCTGTTAGCGCTTTTAAATCTATATTGGATAAGGATGAAAATCATTATATAGCTAATTATGAATTGGGAAGAATTTATTTAGAGCATTACAATTTTTATGATAGCGCTGAATATCATTTAAAGAAAACGATAGATTATCCCCAAAAAGATACCATTTTTGAAACCTATCTAGATTATGCTAATTGTTTACATGCTTCAAATCAGTTTGAAGCGGCAGTAAAAAATTATCAATTGTTTATCGACAAGGGGCTTGCAAAGAATAGTTTTGCTGAGCTGTTAAAAGGAAATGTTGAAAATAAAATCAAACAGTGTGAATATGCCATTGCTGCCGAATTGAAAAAAGAAAAGGAAGCTTCTATTTTAGTCAAAAATTTAGGAAGTAAGACCAATACATCTAAAAGCGAATACGCATCTGTTTATCTTGAAAAATCAAAGAAATTATTATACACCACTCGGTATAAAGATGCTGCAAAAGAAAAGCGATATAAAGATAATCGTTATTTTGAAAATGAATATATCCTTGATTTAAGTCAGGACTCTACTGGTAAAAAGCTTTCTGCAAATGAATTGAAAGAGATTCGTAAGAAACATAATGCGTTTGTTAGTAAGAGTTTTACTGAAGATACAATTGTTTTATATCGAGAAAATAAATTATGGTTTTCAACATATGAAAATGGAGCTTTTTCTAAGCCAGAGTTATTTGATGAGTCTATTAACTTTTCAAATTACCAACCTCATGGAGTTTTTTCAAAAGATGGAAAAACATTTATTTTTAGTGCTCGAGATAAAAAAGGAAAAGGAGGCTTGGATTTGTATCAATCAGTATTAGGGAAAGATAATAAGTGGTCTGAAGCTGTTTTATTGGATGATGTAATCAATACTGAAGATAATGAGGATAGCCCTTTTTTGAGTGAAGATGGAAAAACATTATATTTTGCATCTAAAGGCCATAAAGGTTATGGAGCTTATGATTTATTCAAATCTACGATGACAGACGGGAAATGGTCTGCTCCAATAAATTTAGGAATGCCTATTAATTCCGCAAGTGATGATATTTACTTGTCGATAAATAAAGAGGAGAATAAAGGGTATCTTTCTTCTAATCGACTAGGAGGTAAAGGAGCGATGGACTTGTATTATTTACAAGATTTTACGAAACCAACTTTTGATTGTGAACCGTACCAAAATAAACCATTTACTGTAAGCTTTGATTTATCGAATAGTATTGACAAAAGGGGAGTAGCGTTAGATTATAAATGGAATTTTGAAGATGGTAACATTAAATATGGGGAAAAGGTTTCGCATGCATTCAAGTATCCAGGAACTTACCACATCTCATTGGATATTATTGATAAGCTTTCAGGAAAATTAGAACAGAAAGAAGAAATTGAAGAAATTAAAATTGAGAATGTCAACTTTGTTGGAGTCAAATTAGACAGTGTAGGAGAAGTTAATAAACTCCAGAAGTTAGATGCTTCTGTCACATCATTAAAAAATAAGGAGATAAGAAATATATTTTGGAATATTGATGCTGTTGATCAGGAAAAAGATACGACAATTTTGGATTATACCTTTGATAAACTAGGATGGCATGAGGTTAAAATTCAGGTAGTAGCTTTTGATGATAGTTTAGCGCTGTTCGAAACTTATTGCCAAGTCGATTCCATTAGAATTGTTTCCGCAGAAGATTATCAAAAAGCTGTTGAAGCAGCTGGTAATCAATTAGACTCTTTAAATAACGGGTTGTTATCTGATGCTGCGATAGATTCAATGTTAACAGCTGGTTTAGGTTTTCAATTAGATCCGGTTTATTTTAATTTTGATAAATCTTATTTAACACTACAAGCTAGAAAAATATTAGATCAAAATATCGAAAAGCTGAAAGCGCATAGATATGCTTATATTATTGTTAAAGGACACACAGATGCTATGGGGTCTGATAGCTACAATGAGAAGCTTTCAGCAAGAAGATCAGCTTCAGTGATGAAGTATTTGTTGAAGCATGGAGTAGAGAAGAATAGAGTTGTAGAAGTTCAAAACTTTGGAGAAACAACACCAGCAGCTCCTAATACAACTGCTTCAGGAGCAGATAACCCGAAAGGGAGAAAATTAAATAGAAGAGTTGAATTTCAGTTATTAAAGTCTAAAAAATGAAAAAGTATATCCCACTATTAGTTGCTATTGGTTTGATTTTGCAAGGTTATCATGCACAAGTAACACCATCGAAGTTTGAAAATATAGCCTATTTATTAACGTTTGGTCAGGGGAGTACTCCTTCTTGGGGAGATGACGATCATGTGCAAATCCATTTTTTTGTCGTTCCTCAGACAGAAAACAGACCAGTTTACATTAGGGTTTACGATCCAAGCACTGGAGGAGAGTTAGATACTCCTAATGGAGTGTTTGATACAAGAACAGTCTATACTATTTATGGAGGAAAAGGTGCTTATTCAACAAAAGAAGCCAGGTCAATAAATCCTCAAAAAAATTATGATAAAGGAGTGATTATTGATCGTAAAGTTTTTTCTAATGAAGCAAAGTATGATCAACAGTGGTATAGTTTCGGACCAATAAATCCAAAAGAGGGCGAGTATTCTAAAGAAATGAAAGGATATGTTTTTAAGGTCATTTGTAAAGGACTTAATGGTAATGATGGAAATGCTTATGAATACGCTTTAAGTTATAAGTCTGATGCTAATATTCCGATTGAAGGAGGGAATGCATTTACTTATGAAATGTGTTTTAGATTAAAGCCAGGAGTAAAGGAAACAGCACATGTCTATCCATTTATTAATAAAAAAGTGGTGAGTATAGAGCAGCATAATTTTGATGCTGATAATGATGTGGATATGCGCTTAACTTCTGTGACCAAGAAATTGCATTATGTGAAAGAAAGTGGAAATGGAGGTTGGATGAAAAGTTTACATAAAATTGATGAGGGAGAAAAAAATACTAGTATAGATTTTCAACTCATCAAAAAGACGGAAGATTACAACGATATGGTCATATTTTTCTTAAATCAATATGAAGAAGCAGTTCCGTTTTTTTCAACGCCGATAGGAGGAGTACCTAAATACAAATATAAAATTGATGTAAATTATAAATTTGATTAGTGAGATATGGCTTAGTTATCATATTATTATTGTACTCTTATTCTTTTTTGGGGCAGAAATATAATTTCAGAAACTTTGAAAAAGAAAAGGTAAAAGCAAAGTATATTTATGACTTTGCCCAAGATGCTGATGGAGTATTGTATGCGGCAACATCAAAAGGATTGTTGATTTATGATGGGGTAAGCTTTAGGTTGTTGGATAAGTATTCTTTGTTAAAGGATAATTTTGTATCCAAAATACATATCGCAGCTAATAACGAAATATGGCTAACTTATTATGAAAATGGCTTAACCAAGTTAAAAAAAAGCTTTAAAGGACTTGAAGCTGAACATTATGATACCGATGTTGTGTCTTCGATCTTTGAAAATAAAGATGGTCTTTCGATTTTAACGACTGAATTCAAAGAAGGATATTATGATTCTACTTCCAACTCTTTTGAATACTCAATCAATGAATTGTCTGAATTAAAGTTAAGGGAGCGAGTAAAATTAAAGAATGGAAAAATTATATACCTTTCTCAAGATGGAATTTATTTTAAAAATAACAAGAGATTTCAACTGCTTCCTGAAACCGAATTCGAGTACATTAAACTATTAAAGACCAACCCAACCTCTAATAACTTTGTTTTCGAATTGAATGGAAAGTTATACATCTACCAACTCAATGATAAATTACGTTTAGTCAACACTGTTGATTTAAACAAAATAGGAATCACTACAAAAATTACAGATTTAGCCTTTGTGAAAGATAAGCTTGTAATTTCCACTTTAGGGCAAGGGCTGTTTGAGATTAAATTTATTGATCAACGATTACAAGCCTATAATTTTATCAATTATAATGTTCAAAATGGTTTGCTCAGTAATTTTATACAAAGTTTGTTTTATGATCATGAGCAAAACCTTTGGATTGGTTATTATGGAGATGGAATTTCTGTGTTTACCTCTAAAAAAACATTATGGTATGATGAGTCTACTGGCCTTACCAATGAAAATATTTTATGTGTAACCAACTATAAAGGAGATTTGGTTGTGGGAACCGATAAAGGTTTTTCAATTATAAGAGTTGATACAATTATCAATTATAATGAGAACACTGGTTTTTATAATGATCGGGTAAAGTCTATTTTGGCGAAAGACAACCGTTTATGGATCGGAACCGAGAGTCATGGCTTATTTTACCTTGAAAATGGAGTATTAACTGCATTTAACTTTGATGATCAACAGTTCGTTCCAAAGTCTATTAACTATATTTTAAACACCAATGATAAATTGTACTTAGGAACCAATACAGGTTTGTATATCAAATCTTTTACAGATGGAAAAGAGTTGCATATAGGAACAAATGAAGGTTTAGTTCATAATGTTATTGAATATATTTATTTAGACTCTAAAGGTCGTTTTTGGTTTGATTCTCCAGTTAGTCCCATCTATTCATACAAGGATGGTGAGTTTACTTTGTATAAAGATTTAGAAGGATTCGAAAGCTTCGAGTTATCTCAAATATTTGAAACGGCAGATAAGGAAATTATTTTTTCGACAATGGGGGATGGTATTTTTATCTTAAAAAATGGGGAGTTTAATCAATACAGAACTCAGAACTCGGGGATACTCTCTAATTATGTTTATTTTGTCGTAGAAGATATTAATCATCAGATTTGGATGGGGCATAAAGATGGTTTATCTCGATTGAATTTAGAAAATAAAACCTTTGATCAATTCAACAAAAAAGACAATCCGTTGTTAAAAGGGGTGAATACAACAGCGTATCAACTCTCTGCAGATAATAAATTATGGATAGGGACAGAGAATGGCTTAATAAAAATAGACAATGGAGTATTATCCACTCAAAAACAATTTCCACCTGTAATTTATAAAGGTATGGCTATTGATGATAGCATTATTGCTTATGATTCTATTATTGAGTTACCCTATTCAGATTATCAATTAGAGTTTAAGTTTCAGTCTATTTATTTGACTAATCCTAAAGAGGTAACCTATCAGTATAAATTAGAGGGGTTTGATAAACATTGGAATACTGTTGCTTACGATAAATTGTTAGCGAGGTATCAATCAATTATAGATGGTAATTATGTTTTTAGGCTTAAAGTCTGTCTGGAAGACTCTTGCAGTGAAAAAGAAATTAAAATTAAAATTATTGTCAAAAAACCGTTTTGGAAAACATCTTCCGCACTCATAATTTTTGTTTTATTAATTATAACATTATTTGTAGGAACTGTCTATTGGATCAACGCAAGAAGAATAAAGCTAATGCGAGTTTTAGAATTAAAAGTTCAAAGGAGAACATTAGAATTGTCTAAAGCTAATAGGTTAGTCGAGCAAAAAAATGAGGCGTTATTAAATGTTAATGAAAAAGTTGTTAATCAAAAGAAAATACTAGAATTAAAAAATCGTGAAATTGATGACAGTATAAAATATGCCAAAAGGATTCAAAGAGCATTTGTTTTTAAAGATGATTATGCCGAATGGAGAAGTCTCTTTAAGACAACTGTGATGTTGGATAAACCAAGAGATATTGTAAGTGGTGACTTTTATTGGGGAAGTAAAAATCAAAATTTTATTTACCTAGCAGTAGGGGATTGCACAGGTCATGGGGTTCCAGGAGCGATGTTGAGTATGTTAGGCGTTGCATTTTTAGATGAGATTATGCTAGATCATCCTGAAATAGAGACTAATGAACTTTTAGGTAAGTTACGAACCAAAGTTATTCATGAACTTGTTCATGAAACAGATGAGTTTGCAATGAAAGAGGGGATGGATATTACTTTACTTCGAATTAACTTAGAGACTTTAGAAATGCAATGGTCTGGAGCTAATAATCCCCTTTATATTATTAGGAAAACAACAGCGCAAAGTGAGCAACTTAAAGAATATAAAAACATCACTTCGGGAGCGTATACTTTAACAGAAATAAGAGCAGACAAACAGCCTATTGGCTATTTACATCAATTAAAGCCTTTTACCCAACATAATGTTCAATTGCAAAAAGAGGATGCGATCTACTTAACAACAGATGGTTATGTCGATCAATTTGGTGGAGAGCGCTACAAAAAGTTCATGTCTAAAAGACTGAAACCTTTATTAATTGATATTCACGCTAAGTCTGAGAAAGAACAATACCAGATTTTAAATCAAACGTTTATGAATTGGATGGGGGATGGAGATCAAATTGATGATGTTTTGATTGCTGGTTTAGTTATTTAACAATCCCTAATTATACTTTAAATCGGTAACTTCCAGGTGTAGCCATGTCCAATTTTGTTCATTTAACTTCCAAGTTGAGCTGATTGTAGATGGAACTTCAATACCCGCATCAAAAGTATGATAATTCTGAACATCAATTAACCATTCGATTCTTTGGGCATCATTGGTGTTGTCTTTGAAACGCAAAGCTTTAAATTGAGTCACTTGATAGTCTTGATTAAAATAAAACGTGCCAGAACCTGTAACACCTTTATAGCTCATTGTCGCCTTAGCGGTATAATGATCAATTGTTTGCCAACTGATAAATGGACTAAGTGCTAGAGATGGAAACCATACCATTTCACCTAAATAACGTTGTAAAGCTCCTTCATTTATTTTTTCTCCCTGCTCATTTACAACATTGACGAGCGAATTAATTTTTATCAACATTTCTCCTTTTCCATTTTCAAACTTGTCGCGGCCTTGAAAGCCTAGAATTTTGTTAAGTTTAACAGTCACATTCCAAATAAAACTTGGGGAATTGATCATTGTATATTGAATCGCCTTACCTAAAACCCATTCTTTTTGTTCTGGGCGCATTCTCATTTTTATTTTTTGAGTTATCTTACCTTTATTAATATGTTTAGAACCAACAGTACCAGAGGTCCTTAACCAATTTTTGATAGGTACTGGAAGTTGTTTAAGGTCATGTTCAGATATGATATGATCAATAGTGATGTTATGATTGAGCAGCATTGTTGTTTCTTGTTGAACTAGTCGTTTAAATTTTAAGTAACCTAAAGAAAAGATAACTAAGAACAGGAAGATTAATGCGGTTAACCAAAGGAAGAACATCATGTAAGTAAAAAAAATAAATAAAAAAAGCAGCATTTAAAATGAATCTAAAATGCTGCTCTTATCATAGTGGGTTTTAAAAATATTAAGCTTTAGCTGTTTGGTAAGCCTCATCTGGTTGTTTTCGAGCTTCAACAATTTCTTTTGGTAAATAATCAAAGAATGTATCTCCTCTTAATCCTAAACGTAAACACTCCAAAGGAATCATTTCATTATAGGCAATGTTTCCTAAGTTTACATTTGGACCAAACAATTTAATGAACCAAACTTGTTGCTTTTTTGCCGGAGCTTCCCAAAGAATTTGCTCTGGTTTTACCTTAGCGATAATTTTATTAATTAAACGCGTATGGGGTTGCCCATTTGGTCTAAAAATACCAACAGAGCCACTTTCTCTCCCTTCAGCAATTACTTTCCATGAACCAGCTTCTAATTCGTTGGTCATCATTTTGATCCATTTAGCTGGACTAATAATAATACCAGCTTCTTTAGAGCCAACTTCACTCATTACCGTACCTTGTTTGGTTAAGGTGTTGATGTATTCGCATTTCTCTTCATGAGGAATAACGATAGAACCGTCGGAAACTTCCATTAGACTTAAGCCATACTTGTCAATTAGCCTTCTATAGTCGTCAAACATATCTCTTGCGATAAAAGCTTCAAATAGCGTACCTCCAAAGTAAGGGCGAATATTTGCTTCTTGATATAATTTAATCTTTTCTTGTAAGTCGTTGGTAACATAAGATGTTCCAAAACCAAACTTAACAATATCTGTTATATGACCAGAACTAGAAATAAAATCCTCTGTTTCTCTTAAGCTTAGTCCTTTATCCATCATCATGGTAACACCAGCTTCTCTTGGCTTTTCTCCTCTATCTGGGATATTTGGTAAATTAAAATTCATAGTCGTGTTTTTACAGAAGAACTAATTATTTATGTTGTTGTATTAGCTCTATAATTTCATTTATTTTGTTAATCTCAGGGTAGAATTCTAATAGTTGTTTATGTGCTTCGTAATTTTCTTTCAGTGCTAAAATTAGATTTTTCTTTGCATTTTCTAAATCTCCTTTTTGAACTAAATAAGCTACTAGACGGTAACGTAAATCTTCATTGTTTGAGTTTTCTTTTAGCGCTTTCTCAATAATCGAAGTGGCTTCATTCACCAATTGGTTTTCGTAAAGTAAATTGCTATAATCTAACCATGCATCAGTATTGTTAGGATCCAATTCCGTGACTTTGGTAAACGCTAATTTAGCATCATCTTTTAAGTCTAATTTACTTAAAAGTTCAGCATATAGGTACCAAAATTCAGAGTTGGTGGGATCTTTTTCAATTCCTTTTTCCATAAACTTTATGGCCTCTTTACTTTTATCCGTTAAGTCTTTTACAACGCCAATTCCCATCCATGCATCAGCAAAGTCATTGTCAAGTTCTAAGCTTTTTTCGTAAAAAGTAAGCGCTTTGGTATAGTCCTCTAATTTTTCATGACATTCACCAATCATACAATAAACAAAAGCATGCGGTTGTTCTAATACAAAGGTACTGTTTAATACTTTTATTGCCTTTTTATATTCCGTTAGTTGAATATAGGCATTAGCTTTTCCATAGTAAGAAGCAGGAAAATGTTCGTTGGTAACAATACTATAATCAAAGGCAAATAAAGCTTTTTTATTCTTCCCTTGTTTAGCATACATGCTCCCTAAATTAAACCAAGCGACGTAAGAATAGGGGTTGTAATCCAAATAATCTTTGAAAAATTGAATGGCCTCTTCCTCTAGACTTAATTCACTATATGAAATTCCCATTTCAAATAAAATCATTTCATTATCAGGAGATAACTCAAGTGCTTCTTTTAAATAGTTGAGCGCTTTTTGAAAATCTTGAATTCTTTGACATTCAAAAACAATGTCCATTAAAACCGACTCTCGATCTTCTAAGTCATGTTTTAATGATTGCTCATATAATCGAATGGCTTCATTAGAGTTGCCACTTCTTGCGTTTAGATTAGCGTATTCAAGCAAGTAATCAATATTGTATGGGTGAACTTCGATAATATTTTTCATCGTTTTTAACGCTTTGTCTTGACGACCACTTAAAAATTCATACTCACACAATATCATTAAAAGGTTAGGGGAGTTAGGATACTGCTCCAATCCTTTTTTTACAATTGCAAACGTTTGCTCTAATTGTAAATCTTCCAAATAAAACTCAGCTACTTCTTCAAATTCCTCGATATCGTGAAATACTGCATCTTTCTCATTAAGCATTTGTTCTGCTTTTCGAATGAGTTCCTGATTGTAATTTTCTTTATCAAAGTTTTCTTTCATAGATTTACTTACGAGCTAATAGGCAAAGATATTGAAACTAAATTGAAAAGAAACGGAGAAAAGAAGCTTTTTTATTTACAATTCTAATGAAAACGGTTGATAAGTTACTCAATAGAGGGACTTTTATAGTCAGGCATAGAAAAGGCCGACTTATTTTAACCTTAGTGTGATCTTTGCTCCAAATTGAGTTGTATTATTGGCGATAGAATAATTGGGAAGAATATTTAAAGAGAGTTTGTCACTTGCGTCAAAGTGAATAAGGTGTCCTTCTACATTAGCATCAATAATATTTAAGACATAGATTGCTAGTCCGCCAATAATGGAGTAATCTCTATTTTTTCTATAACTTTCTTGTATAGAATAAAGTTGAGTGCTGGTATAGTTAGGAAGTACTTGAAAGGTATAATTAGGGTCTAATCTTGCTTTTCGTTCATCTAAAATCTCTTTAAAAAAGCTGTGATATTGAATCGTTGAGTAGATACTAGCTCCTAATCCTCCATATATAATTGGAAGTTTCCACCATAATTTAGATCGTTTGCCTTGTTGACGATATTTATTGTTATACAGCTGCCCACTACCAGGCAGTATGCTTGATAAAATTGTTGCTTTTTTTGGAGAATGCAGTGAATCAATATGCTCTATTTCTAGAGTTGTTTCTAGACGATCCTCTTTTTTTTCTTGACTATAAGCAGAAATTATGAATAGAAAGCATACTGCAATGACGATATATCGTTTTACTTGTCTAATAGTGCTAATATTTTTTCAAGATGTTCCTCATTTGTAAAAGGAATAGAAATGACCCCTTTACCATCTTCTTTTTTGGCAATTTTAATCTTACTGTTAAAGTGAAAACTTAAATCTTCTTGTAGTCTTTTCTCTCTTAATGTCAATTTGTTTTTCTTAGGTTTTTGAGCATAAGAAATGGCATCTTTTTTATTTTTAGCTATTTCTTCAACGGCTCTAACCGAAAGTTTATGGTCGATTATTTGACGATAGACTTTTATTTTTTCTTCATCAGCTTCAAAACTTAATAAAGCACGGGCATGTCCCATACTGATTTGCTTATCCCTAACTCCAATTTGAATTTCTGTAGGTAAGTTGAGCAAACGTAAATAATTGGTAACAGAAGCTCTACTTTTTCCAACACGTTCACCAACTTTTTCCTGAGTAATCTCACATTCGTCAATCAGTCGTTGGTAGCTGATAGCTATTTCTAGGGCGTTTAAATCCTCTCGTTGAATGTTCTCGATAATAGCCATCTCTAAAAGAGTTTGGTCATTAGCAATACGAACATAAACAGGAACTTGTTCTAATCCTGCTATTTGAGAAGCTCTAAATCTCCTTTCTCCAGAAATTATTTGATACTTATTGGCTCCTAATTTTCTAACAGTAATTGGTTGAATAATTCCATGTTCTTTAATAGAGGCTGCTAATTCTTCTATAGCCTCTTTATCGAAGTTGGTTCGAGGCTGAAAAGGGTTAGCTTCAATCTGTGATATAGGTATTTTTGCAATTCCGCCTACAATGGGTTTTACTTCTTTTGCAACAGGAGGTTTTTGTGTTGGTTTTTCACCCGCTGAAGGTGGTGTTGTATTGTCTAATAAGGCGCTTAACCCTTTCCCTAGTGCTGACTTTTTTGCTGCCATAATTTTTATCTATAGAATTGGAATCTATTATTCTTCTATTGCTGTAGTTACTTCATTTTTTTCAATAACTTCTTGCGCTAAATTTAAATAGTTTATAGCTCCTTTACTGCTGGCATCATGCATGATAACTGTTGCGCCAAAGCTAGGAGCTTCACTTAATTTAATATTTCTATGTATAATGGTTTTAAACACTAACTGCTGGAAGTGTAAATTAACATCTTCTACAACTTGGTTAGATAAGTTTAACCTAGAGTCGTACATGGTCAATAATAAACCTTCAATCTCTAAAGCTGTATTTAAACGTTGTTGTACAATTTTAATGGTATTGAGTAGTTTTCCTAGACCTTCTAAAGCAAAGTATTCGCATTGAATAGGAATAATTACAGAATCAGAAGCTGTCAAAGCATTTAATGTAATTAATCCTAGAGAAGGGGAACAGTCAATGATAATATAATCGAATTGATCTTTAAATTGATCAATGATATTTTTCATGATGAATTCTCTATCATCTAAATTAATCATTTCTATTTCAGCCCCAACTAAATCAATATGAGCTGGTAAAATATAAAGATTGGGATTGTTGGTCTCTAAAATATTAGGCTCACTACCATTTACAAGAGAGTGATAGATACTGTTTTCAATTGTTTGCGGGTCAAACCCAACACCTGATGTAGAGTTGGCTTGAGGATCAGCATCGATAATTAAGGTTTTCTTATCAAGTACTCCAAGACTGGCAGCTAAATTGATTGATGTAGTTGTTTTTCCTACTCCTCCTTTTTGATTGGCAATTGCAATTACTTTTCCCATTATATCTCTTTTGTTTGTCCGATTTCTAATAAAATTAATTCACTATCGTTGTGATGGAATTTTTCTTTGGCCTTTTCATGATCAATTTTTATATACCCAAAAGTGTCATAGTGCATTCCAATAATTTTATCACATGAAATAAAATTAGCAGCCATCACAGCTTCATCAACGCCCATTGTAAAATTGTCTCCAATAGGTAAAATGGCAAAATCTAACTCCGTAAATAAAGGAATTAATTTCATATCCATAGTTAAGGCAGTATCGCCAGCATAATAAAAATTACCAGCTTTAGTTTCTATTACAAAACCTCCTGCATTGCCTCCATTACTACCATCGGGAAGTGTACTACTGTGTACAGCAGCAACGTATTTAACTTTTCCAAAAGGGAACTCCCAACTCCCCCCATGATTCATGGGATGTGTTTTTTCAATCCCTTTTTGATTGAACCATGTTGTTATTTCAAAGTTGGAAACTACAGTCGCACCCGATTGTTGGGCTATTTTTTCCACATCAGCGACATGGTCTTCATGACCATGGGAGACCAAAATATAATCAGGATTAATTGAATCGATGACGATATCTTTAGCAAGTTCGTTTGGAGAAATAAATGGGTCAAAAAGAATTTTTGTTCCATTTATGTCAATCTGAAAACAAGCATGTCCAAAATAGGTGATTTCCATGAGCTTTTATTTGATGTGGTATAACAATAATTTAATTGAAACTAAACAACAAAGTTAATTGCTTTCGTTAAAAATATGAGGAACTATTTAGAACACTTATAAACAGAATTCTGTTTATTGGTTTATATCTTGTTAATAACCAAGTTTTAAGGTTTAGTGTTCATGGAATGAATAACAAATTCCAAAGTTGATTCCCCAGTTAGTATAGCGTTGTCGACTATCTTTATAGTTGATGCTATTTTGGGTGTTAATGACCAGTTGAGGATTGAAGTTGAGCTGTAATCTATCAGCGATTTGATAACCAATATTAGGAGAGAAGAAATAGTTAAAAAGTACTTTTTTAGGCGGTGTGTTTATGAAATTAGATAGTTCATAATTGATATAACTGGCTTTACTTTTTACTAAAAAACTAACTCCAATACCTGTTTGCAGATTAATATTCCATTTTTTTAATATAAAATCATACCCTATTAAGAGAGGGAGTGTTATATAAGAATGTCTGTTTTTTAATTGAGCTTCAAGAAGAGTACTATCAACTAAAGTAGTGTCTATTGAGTAAGTGTCGTAGGTAACATAAACAACGTGGTTGATAGAATCCCATGATAAAATCCTCACTGAATCTGAAACAAAAGTAAGCGTGGTATCAACATCAAATTTATGTATTAGGCTATAATCTGTTTGTTCACCAAATTGATGGAATGATAAACCAGAAGAAAGGTTAAAATTTTGGTCTAAATAATGACTGTATAAGAAGTTAATATTAGGTGTAAATATAGGGTTTTCTTGTTGTTTCCTTATATTCAGGTAGTTAGTGTTTGCACTGTTTAAGCTTTTAGTAGAGTAATGGATGCCTCCATTAAAGTTTATCTTTTTTTTTTAAAGAGTCTAATTCTGTGCTTAATTGTATCATTAATTACAACCGTATCTCTTTTTACAATGGTGTCTATAATAACTACTTGTCTTCGAATAGTGTCATCTAAATAAACATCTGGAGTTGAAGTAGCTGGGGTGATACTTTTATGCAAAATAGGTAAGGTGTCTAAAGCAGTGGTTGAAATTCCATTGGCATTTTCTTTTTTAGTTACAGAATTAGAAAGCCCATCTGACATTATAGATTTTTTGGATGTTACTTTTTCCGCCTTTTTGTTGAGCAGGTGTTTTTTAGTTCGTTGGGTAGTGCTGTTAGAGCCATTGTTTAGAGCCGTTGTTTGATAAGGAGATGGAGTCTTTTTGACAACAGTTTCCTTTGCGGTGTTTAATTCATTAGTAGAGGTTGTTGAAGTTTCTAAATGTTTAGATGCAGTAATAATAGAAAGCGTTGTACTTTCATGTTCAACTGTTTGAAAGTCGATTTCTTTGAGTTCTTCAACAATATAGTGCGATTGGTGATTAAATTGTGGTAAAATAGAAAAATCATAAAGACATGTAAAAGCTACCAAAGCTCCAAAAATAAACCAGAAAGCACCTTTTCCTTTTTTATTATGTGCGTCAAGTTTTTGCTCAAAGTCAGCTAAATAGCTATCCTTAAGTTCAAAAGACTTTTGATTAAGTTTACTTTTAAAAAGTTGATCTATGTCGTTTTGTTCTTTCACCCAATTAAACTATGGTGTTTACTTAATAATTCTTTTAGTTTTTTTCTAGCTGCTTTAACATGCCATTTTGAGGTCTCATAAGAAATGTTTAGTAGTGTTGTAATTTCTTTATGACTATATCCGTCAATAGCATATAAGCAGAAGACATGTTTGGTTGCATTAGGAAGTTGTTGAAGTATTTGTTCGACAACTTCTTGTTCTATTTCTTGTTCTATTTCATTAATTTCAATGGTTTCTTGCCTGTAGCTGCCTTCTTGCTCTTCTGTAAAGGTTTCCTTATGTTTTTTATTTTTTCTAAACTCATCAATAATGTGATTGATGGTAATTCTTCTCATCCAAGCTTCAATAGGCGTTGAAAAATTATATTTATCTAAGTTATCAAAAATTTTTAAGAAAGCCGTATTGACAGATGCAGCAGCATCTTCTTCGTTTTTATAATATTTAAAAGCTACACTCATTAAGTACCCAAAATACAAACGATAAAACTCTAATTGAGCTTTTCGTTTTTTTTTTATTACGGATTTTATGAGCTTTTCGTTCTTCAAAGGCTTTATGAAAGAGGCAACAAAAGTTGCCTCTTTTAATGAATTTTCAAAGCTTAATCTTTATTTTTTTATTAACCTAAGATTTGTTTTTGCATTATCTTCATTTGAAATAGAGACAAAGTACATTCCTTGAGTTAAGTTCGTTGTATTGAGTTGAATCGTATGCTCTCCTGCACTAATGTTAACCATTTCTTGAGAAATAATCTTACCAGATAGGTCCACTATACTAATTGAAAGATTAGAATTTTCTGAAGCTTTTATCGTAATTGAAGCATTGTCAGCTGTTGGATTAGGGTAAATACTTCCTAATTCAATGCTACTGTGCTCTTCTTCAATTCCAACTGCATCTTGAGCAATGACATTAAGCGTAAAACCACTTGCTTTTGTCTGAACTACAATAGTGTCGCAATGAGTTTCGGTACAAGTCATTCCACCTTGTGTTTCAGTGATGGTAACACAAACAGTATAAGTTCCTACGTTGTTGTACGTATGAGATGGGTATGTTGCTGTTGAAGTAGCACCATCTCCAAAATCCCATAAATAGTTAATGTTTGAGTTTACAGAAGAATAATTAACTACATATACTGTATTTAACCAACTTCCATTTAATGAGTCATACAATTGATACCATTGGAAATAAGCATTAAGATTACATGGTGTATTACCGTTTCCATTTACAATTATAGCTTGGCATACAGTGTCTGAGCAGTTATTGGTACAGTTCCATATTGTTGCACATACAGTATATGTACCAGCTTGAGAGAAAGTATGAGTAACCAAGTCACCTTGTCCAGTAGCGCCATCTCCAAAATCCCAAGAAATATTACATCCAGAAATTGAATCTATCAGATTAAAAGTATAAGATAAGGAATCATTGTTTGACATTGTTGCATTAAAAGCAGCACTTACATTACATGGGTTATTGCTTACAGGAACACTTAAACAGGTAGTGTCTAAACATCCATTCGCAGCAGTAGCAATTAAGCATACCGTATATGTTCCAGGTTGTGCATAAGTATGTACAGGAGAACTAGAAGTAGATCCAACAGAACCGTCACCAAAAGACCAAGAGTAAGCAACGATCCCCGTAGAGTTCACAGGAGAAAAGTCATAGCTAAGTGGTTGTGTAATTGGTGAAATGCTGTAATTAAAGTTACTTGATATATTACAAGGGTTTCCTAAAGTTGTTACTTGAATAGAGTCACAATAGGTATCAAAACAAGCTGGAGTTTGATTGGAATCTACAACAGTAGCACAAATATGATATAAACCATTAGCAGTATAGGTAAAACTAGCACTATTTCCAGTTGGAACATATATAGGAAGTGTATTTGCCCCAAAGTCAAAAGTCGCCCCCATATTTGATGTGTTAACAACAGTAACAATTCCGTTACTATCTAAATTTGCATTAAAGCTGGCATTACACTGACCCCATAAGGTAAATGTAATTAAACTCAAAAAGAGTGTTGCGGTTAGTGTAAAGATTTTCATAATAATAAGTTTTAGTTGTTATAATAACTCGTCTTATTAACCTATACGTAACAAAATATTGAATAGGGGGGGAGGGTTAATAATAATTTCCTAAAGAAACCATTATTTTTTCCATTTTTTTCTTGATTTGAAAGCCATTACAAGTGTGGTTGTTAACAATAATAGCGAAGCATAAATTTTTCCCTGAAGCACTTTTTACATAGCCTGCATAACTTTTAACACGGGTCATTGTACCACTTTTGGCCCTTAAGTTGCCTTGTATTTTTGTTTTTCTTCCAATTGATTTTAAAGTGCCTGTTTTCCCAGCTATTGGTAGAGAGCTATAAAAGCTTTTGCTAAATTTACTTTTCTTTTTCATGTAAGTCAGAATCCCCACTAAATGTTCAGCAGAAACGGCGTTATAGCGAGACAAACCACTTCCGTCATTCATGTAAAACCCTGTAGTTAAAATTCCTTTTCTTTTCCAATAGTTAGTTACAGCCAATGTAGAAGAATAGACACTACCATTCTTATATTTTTTTACACCAATGTGTTTCAAAAGATGCTCGGCAAATAAATTATTACTAATTAGGTTGGTCCAATAAACAATTTTTGAAACGCTAGGAGATTTTAGGGTGTCAAAATAGGTCCGTTCTTTATTAATTAATTCATTATTAAACGCCATTCTTCTTGTTGTTGTTGCAGGTTGAAGCACTGGAATTCCATTTCTCCACAAACTCGATTCAAGTTCGAAAGCAGCTGTATATGCTGGTTCATGCATAGATCCTCTTACATCAAAGTTTTCTTTATTTAAAGGGATATTTCCTTTAACAATGCGTAGCCCATCATAAGGAGCTCCATAAATGTAGGCTTCATCTTTTTTGGTCGTCCATGATCTAACAGTATTTTTTATTTCTAAATCTGGCGTATAAGGTTCTACACAATCAATGGTTGTAGAATCTCCCTTATTTTCACCTGAATTAAAATAAAAATGTGTTGTATTGTCAAAAATACTTAAGCCTGATATTCCAGTTCCATAATAGTTTCCCATATCACCCCAACTCCAGGTAGAAGGCACATATTCATAACTAAAATAGGATGCGTCTCCTATAACCTTTCCATCAATCTTGGTAATACCAAGGTTAGCAATTGCGTGACTCCACTCTTCAATTAAATAGTTGTTTTTCACAAATCGACTTCCTAAAGTTGGATCTCCGCCACCTTTTATATAAATGTTACCATGTAGCGTACAATTTGAATCGATAAAACCATCGTATTGTAAATAAGTTTTAAAACGATTATATGAACCTAAAAGTTGAAGTGCAGTAGCGGTTGTAACTATTTTCATCGTAGAAGCCGGAACCAAACTGTTGCTAGGGTTGTGTGATGCAATTACCGTATCTTTATCAATATCTTTTACTAAAAAGCTGATAGAAGCATGCTTTAATGCAGGATCGTTCACTAATTGACTGATGGATCTTTCAATGGAATTTTGAGCAGTTAAATTGGTGGTTAATATTATAATTAAGTAGAATAGCTGCTTCATATGGCCTTTATATTTAAAATTTGGTTAATTTCAACTGCTATTTGTTCAGATAGTTTTTCAGCGGATAGGTAATGTAAATGACTACCATCATAGCTAATATAATCAGAGCGGTTAAGTTCCAACCAATGAATGTTATACTTTTGACACAATGTTTTAATGTGTTTTTCATCATAGCCACTCAAAGAGTCTTCAAGCTGGTGGATTCCTTGAGAAGTAGGTGGTCTGAAAGCGATGATATTGATTCCAGTTTGTTGTAATGAATCTAATTCTTGAAAAAGATTATCCGTAATTGCGTTGCTAACAGTATATTTAGTAAATGTTTTAGTATAACTCGGAATGGCATGAGTAGAATCAGCTTTTAGTTTGTATGATTTAACCCATCCAGATTTTTTGTAGGTTTCTTGATAGTTTTGAACATCTTTTAATTTTTCTTTAGAACTCACCAATTCTAATGGACTATAGGTAGCAGTATAAGAGAAAAGTTGGTCAAAATAGAGATATTTGTAGCGTTCTAAGGCAGAAATGTTTTTATAACTGTTGTAACTTTTATTTTTAGCAAATTCTTCTGTAAGGGATACAGGGGTTATACCAAGTATTAAAAATTTTGGAGCATCTGCTTCAGACTTTAGTCTTGATGTAATAAACTGAATGTACTCTTGACTAAAACCGCCACTTGAATAGCCTAAGTTAACTCCTGTTAGGTCTTGATTAGTGTTTTCCGTAATTTTAGCAATAGAAACACCTCGGTAGATTCTAGAGTCTCCTGCTACAACAATATTGTGGGAAACACTAGCGTGTGTTTTATTAATCCAAAAAGCTTTGATTAATTCTTTATTATTAAAAGGTTGAGGTAGGATCATTTTTAGACCTACATACATCAATAAACTTAAGCTTAAAGCAATAAAAATTTTATTTTTTAGAAAATTAATCAAAATTGGAAATATATAAATTGTTGGCCAGCACCTCTAAATAAGAGTATGGCTAAAATAGCTAAAGTTACTGAAATAACATCGAGATTATTTTGATAGTATAGTTTTTTTATGGTGTAATTAGATTGTTTTAGTTTGATGAAAAACTCAATAATTATAGCTAGAAATAAAAAAATAAGGTTATCAAAATAGGCATTAAAAAATCTAAGATCAAATGAGTCAAAACGAAAGAGTTTCATAATAATACTATTCGCTTGAGAAATATTATCAGACCTAAAATATACCCAGGCTATGGTAACTTGTATAAAGGTAAGAAATAGTAAAATTGTAGGGTTAGTAATCCATTTTTTATTCCATTTGGTTAGGCGCTCTAGTGTTAAAAAAAGAATATGAATCAGGGCCCATACAATAAAGGTATAGTTTGCTCCATGCCATATCCCAGATAATAACATTGTTGTAGTAAGTGCTATCAACGCATTTTTCATTCCATTACGAGATCCACCCATAGGAATATAGACATAGTCACGAAACCATGTTGATAATGAAATATGCCATTTCGACCAAAATTCTTTAAGGCTTTTAGCCAGATAAGGATGATTAAAGTTGGCTTTAAAATGATACCCCATTAATTTGGCTAAACCTCTAGCTATTAAACTATAACCACTAAAGTCTGAATAAATTTGAAAAGCAAAGGCTATACTTACTGTCCACCAATAAATGGCATTATCATAGCTGCTTTTTCCCTCATAAGCTGAGTCAATAAAAAAGGATAAGTTATCTGCAATGACCATTTTTTGAAATAAACCAAAGCAGATGAGTTTCATGGCATTCCACTTTTCAATTTCAGTAGGAATTCGATATGATTTTAGTTGATAAAGGAAATCTTTTGCTCTAACAATTGGTCCGGCTACAAGTTGAGGGAACATTGATAAGTAACTGAAAAAATGGAGTAGGTTTTTGGTCGGTTTTAGTCGGCCTCTATAAATGTCTACAGTATAGCTTAAGGATTGAAAAGTATAGAAGCTAATTCCAACCGGAGTAATTAACGCAAAGTCAGGGATTTTAGCAATTAGATCAATGTCAAAATTAAAAATAGATATAAAATCCTCTATTACCTGAGCAAAAAAGTGTGAGTATTTAAAAACAGAAAGGGATAATAAATTTCCAAAAACAGATAAAAAGAGAAAAGTTTTTTTTGATTGAGGCTTTTGAGTAATAAAGTATCCTAAAACAAAATCAATTAATCCACTACCTATGATCAAAAATAAAAACCTCCAATCCCACCAGCCATAAAATAAAAAACTAGCAGCTGTAATAAAAAACCACCTACTATGATCCTTTTTTCTAAATACAGGCCATAACAAAAAAAAGAGTATAGCAAATAATAGAAATTCTATTGAGTTGAATACCATTGGGCCTTTAACTTAATCGATCCAATAAAACCTGAATTAATCGGTCTACAGTTTGTTTATA
Organism: Flavobacteriales bacterium; assembly: GCA_025210295.1. Lineage (NCBI taxonomy): Bacteria > Pseudomonadati > Bacteroidota > Flavobacteriia > Flavobacteriales > Flavobacteriales bacterium. The sequence continues at coordinate 282,292 of JAOASC010000028.1, forward strand.
GTCTTCACTAAATGTTTTCGTAAACCTATTAGCAATAATAGCACATACAGTTGCTGTGTTGTGACCTAACATTCCGCCAAGAGCATATAAAGCCGACGTTTCCATCTCGAAATTTGTAATTCGATGCCCTTCAAAACTAAATTGGTTTAAACGCTCATTTAAGTCAGGAACGTTAGGAGTTAAACGTAAGCTTCTCCCTTGAGGTCCATAAAAACCATTGGCTGTGGCTGTTATTCCTTTAATCATCCCTTCTTCTATGCGTTCAACAAGTTCGCTATTAGCTTTAGCAAAGTAGGGTTGATTTAATTCATCTTTCCATTGTACTTGTTCAATAAAAGCTTGTTGTAAAGCAATTTCATCTTTTTCAAAGTTAGTAGCATAGAATTGAGCTAATCCGTCAAATCCAAGTCCGTATGAAGAGATTACAAATGAATCTACAGGGATATCTGCTTGTAATGCACCACTCGTTCCTAAACGGATTATATTTAGTTTACGTGGGTTTTCTTTTATGATTCTTGTTTCCAAATCAATGTTAACAATTGCATCTAGTTCATTAATTACAATATCAATATTATCGCATCCAATTCCTGTTGATAAAGCTGTAATCCTTTTACCTTTGTACCATCCAGTGTGAGTAACAAACTCTCTTTTTTCTTTGATAACATCAATTTTGTCAAAAAAGCTTGAAATTCTCTTAACTCTATGTTGATCTCCAACCACAATAATATCATCTGCGATATCCTCAGGTCTTAAATTTAAGTGGTAAATACTACCATCGGGATTTAAAATTAACTCTGATGGAAGTAAAGGGGTCTGATGTTGAATAGATGAATTTATCATGATGGAAAGATACGTTTTTTGAATAGAATAAAAATTTATTTGATCATGTTCTTCAAAATGAATATCAATTAGATCGCAAGAACTTCTTCCACAGCATTGATTACTGTTGTTGCTACAATATCCAATTGTTCGTCGGTTAAATTATACCAAACAGGAAGAGAGATTTCTCCTTTATAGTTATTGTAAGCATTTGGGTAATTTTCTATTTTATAATTAAGGTTTTTATAAAAAGAAAGCATAGGTAAAGGAAGGTAATGTACATTTACAGCCACTTCTTTCTCACTTATTTTTTGAATGATTTCATTTCTTTGTGTTTCACTACAATCAATTATTCTTAATAAATATAAATGGTATGAACTTATTTTATCATCAGTCTCATAAACAGGAATATTAGCCCATTGATAGTGCTTAAAACGGTTGGAATAATAATCAAAAATGTATTTCCTTTTGGCTAACGTCTCTTCATATCGTCCTAATTCAACAAGACCAATAGCAGCCTGTAAATCGGTCATGTTACATTTAAACCCTGCTTCTACAATATCATAGCGCCAAGCTCCAACTTGCATTTTACTGAAAGCATCCTTAGTTTGACCATGTAATGAACTGGTTTTAAACTTTTTTTGTAAGTCACTATGGTTAAATTTATCAGCAACATTAAAAACAACAGCTCCACCCTCGGCAGTTGTTAGGTTTTTAACGGCATGAAAAGAAAAAGAGGAAAGGTCAGCTAACATTCCAGCTTTTTTATTTTTATAACTTGCTCCTATAGAGTGCGCTGAATCAGAAACGATTGTAATTCTTCCCATCTGTTGTTGAGTAGGAGAAGATGGTGTAAATAATTGGTTGATTTCTTTACTTTTTACAACTGCAAAAAGTGCATCATAATCAACTGGTAAACCACCAATATCAACCGGAATAATAGCTTTGGTTCTAGGAGTAATGGCTTTCTTTACAGCTTCAACGTTAATATTGAAATCAGAAGTGTTAACATCAACCATAACTGGAGTAGCTCCGGTATGTTTAACGACATTTGCTGTAGCACAATAAGTGTATGCAGGAACAATTACTTCATCTCCTTCTTTTATTCCTAACCAGTGTAAGATAAGTTGTAAGCCAGCAGTAGCCGAATTTAAAGCAACCACAGCATCTCCTCCAACATATTGAGCTATTTCTTCTTCAAACTTTTTGGTTTTGGGTCCTGTTGTTATCCATCCGCTCTTTAAAGCTTCAGTAACGCTTGCTATTGTTTTATCGTCTATTCTTGGTGGTGAAAATGGAATCATAATTTGATAATAAGGCGAATTGATCAAAAGCTTATTTCTTTAAAATCCAAGAGCTGATATCAAAGTTGGATTTTAACACTTCCTTTTGCTTTTTGGCCGTTTTTCTTTTACTAAATTGACCTATGGAAACTCTAAATAATCCTTTGTTCTGATCTAATATTTGTGCTTGATACCCCAGCTCTTTCATCTGGTTAACGAGGTTTCTTGCATTTTCTTCTTTTCCAAAACAACCGCCAATAAGGTGGTAACTAACAACCAATTTTACATTTTTTGTTTCTTCTACTTTGGGAGGTTCCACATAAGTCGTTTCTCTTTTAGCAGCTGGAACTTCAGGTCTATTATCTACCCATAAATAGGTTGAATCATCAAGATTAACTTTTTGTATAGTTGGGGTATAAAAGTTTTTTGTTTCCGTAGTGTTTGACTCAACTGCTTGTATCTCTTGAACTTTATATTTTTTGTTCTTTTGAAAAGTAAAAGGATTTAAATCAGAATAATGAAATTGATTATGGTCTTTTAATAAATCAGTTTTCATTGGAATCCAAGCACTATAGAATAAAATAGGAAGTAAAATGGTAGCAGCCCACCAATAATTCCCTTTACGTGGTGCTTTAGAAATCGGAACAATAGGAGTCGCTTCAGCTTCCTTATTTTCTGTCGTCTCAGGGGTTAACTCAACAACCTTAATTGTTTCTTTCTGAATCGTTGTTGGCTTGATTGCCGGTAAACCAAAATGATGAGTTGAAAAATTATGCCCATCAGCTACAAACTTGATACTTTGATCATGGTCAATGTACAAAACCCCCAATTTAGGAATTTCAACTCGTTGAGCTGTAGCTAATTTCTTTTTTAGCGTTTCAATGTAGTTTTTAATAGACTCACTCGCATTAGCATAATTGATCGCTCTATGATTGGCGACGTCATGGGTTAATAGCCCATCATCATTTGTTAAGTGCTTGTTAAACCTGATTTGTTTAGAAGGAGGGAGAAAAGTATTGCTACTTTCTTCAAATTGAGCTCCAGTATATTGCCCAACAAAACCTCCAAAATTTGGAAGTGTTACACAATCATGTTTGTGTAGTAATTCAAATATATGTTCTTCAATTGCTTTCAAATCAATTTTTAATATGGCGGAGTAGCAATACGCATGAATAAAAATAAGGTTACACCTTTTCTAAAAAAAATGATACTTACAAAAATATAAAATCTTATGGTTTATTCATATTCTATTGGGGATAAAAAAAAGGAAAGGAATTAATTTTGTCGTTTAGCTTAGTTATTTTTAGTGAAAGTATGGCTAAAATATTTTTAGATTTAGAAAAACTGAAGAGGCCCAATAGTGGCTTGGGACAATTCTGTATGCATCTCAGTAGGAGTTTACTAGCTCAGACAGAACATGGTTTTATAGGAGTTTATTTGCCAAAAGCGTTGTACCCTGAATATCAGCAAGTAGAAAAAATTGAGTGGAAATCTATTCATAAGCTAACAAAAGTTGCAGTAAAGACTACTATATGGCATTCTTTCCATCAAGAAGCCGTTTATTTTCCTAAAGATAAAAACATAAAAAGGGTGCTAACCATCCACGATTTAAACTTTTTAGATCAATACCAAGGAAGAAAGAGGGAGAAGATGCTGCAGCGACTTCAAAAACATGTTCAACAATCAGATGCTGTGGCATATATCTCTAATTATACCAAGGAAGTAGCTGAGAAATATTTAAAAATTCCTAAGAATTGTATTACCGAAGTCATTTATAATGGTGTAGCTATCGCTCTTGAACAAACGGCTGTTCGACCAGCTTGGATAAAAGATGATTCCCCATTTTTATTTACCATAGGAATTGTAGGAGAAAAGAAAAATTTTCATGTTTTGGTTGAGATGATGCAACACCTTCCAGAGCTGAAGTTATATATCTGTGGAAAGAAAACAACAGCTTATGCCGATAAAATCTCGAAATTAATTCATGAATTTGGTCTGGGAGAACGCATTTTTTTATGTGGAGAAATTGATGAGTCAGAAAAAATATGGTTGTATAAAAATTGTGCAGCATTTGTTTTTCCCTCAAAAAATGAGGGGTTTGGTTTACCTGTCGTTGAAGCGATGAATTTTGGAAAGCCTTTAGTATTAGCGCCTTTAACTTCACTACCCGAAATAGGAGGAGAAGTAGCTAGTTATTTTGAATCATTTGATGCCAACAAGATGGCTGAAATTGTAAAAATGACAATTAATAATCATGACTTAATAAAGAGAAGAACTTTAATGGAGAGCGCTAAACGTTTTGATTGGAATATTGCGGCAAAGGAATACATTAAAATCTATAAAAAACTATTGTAGAACACCTCTTAAAGTTTCACTTGTAGAAAAGTACAATATTATATACTTTTGAGGTATTAAACGAATAAAATATGGGAAGAGCATTTGAATTTAGAAAAGGTCGTAAAATGAAGCGTTGGGCTCAAATGGCCAAAACATTTACTAAGATAGGTAAGGAAATCACAATGGCAGTCAAAGAAGGCGGAGCTAGTCCAGACAATAACCTTCGTTTAAGAATGGCACTTCAGAATGCTAAAGCTGCCAGTGTTCCTAAAGAGAATATTGAAAGAGCAATAAAGAAAGCAACAGATAAAGATACTTCCGATTACAAAGAAGTGACTTTTGAAGGGTATGGACCTTACGGAATTGCAATTTTTGTAGAATGTGCAACAGATAATAATACGAGAACTGTTGCTAACATAAGAATGTACTTTAATAGGAATGGAGGAAATTTAGGAACCAGTGGATCTGTTGAGTTTTTATTTGAACGAAAATGTCATTTTAAAATAGATAAAGGAGAACATGATGTAGAGGAATTGGAGTTAGAAATGATAGATTATGGTATTGAAGAGATCTTTGTTGAAGATGAGCACATCATGATTTATGGAGACTTTACTGAATTTGGTAATATTCAAAAAGGTTTAGATGCCATGGGAATTGAAGTTGTTGAATCTGGCTATGAAAGAATACCAATGAACACGGTAGAGTTAAACGAAGAACAAACTGAAGAAATCGAAAAGTTGATTGAAAAATTTGAAGAAGACGAAGATGTTCAGAATGTTTATCACTCAATGGCTTAATAAAACGAAAATGAGGTAAAATAAAAGGGGAATGATAATTCATTCCCCTTTTTTTGATTATTAACTTAACGTTTATAAATGATTATAATTTATAAATTGTTAATTGCATTTTGAATATCGGCTATGGTGGTTGCATTCATTGTTATTGTTTCAGAATGGTTAGCACTCATTGTTATTGGAGTGAACGATGAATAATAAGTACCATTCAATTCAGATATTGCAACAATAGTTAATTGCATTCCAACTGGTATTCCACTATAATGTGTTTCAAATAAGTTGCTACCACTGTATTCCATTTCTGCTACAGAGTTAATTGATGAGAAATGTAAGTAAATTTCAGTGTTAGCTCCAGTAAAATCAGTAGGAGTAATAACATCTAAACCATAAGTGTTACCAGTTGGTAAGTATAAGAAATCACAGTTAATCCATCCTAAACTACCAAAGTCAAAATCATATCCTTCGTCTGGTGTTTGCGTTTGGTTGTTACAGTCTAAGTAGAAAGATGTAGAAGTGTTTCCTGTTGCAAATGTCACCGAGATTGTATCAAAGACTCCATTATTGTTGGTAGAATCAACATCGTACCATAGCATGTTAGGATCTAGGTTAGGGTAGTTATTTTGCCAGTTTGGTGGAAATGGAGCATATAACGTATCAAATTCTTGAGAAGTGTAATATACTGTATCACAATAAATAATACTATCATAAGATATTGTGTCATCATACCCAAGAGAATCTCCTAATAACCAGTTAACATCGCCAATTCCATTTTTAGTTTCAACTCCATAATAAAGCGTCATGTTAGGATGGTAGTTATCAGAAGGCATTTCAATATCTAATTCAACACCATTAGCTAACCCTAATTCTTGACCATTCGCGTAAGCTTTAACCATTAATTCTCCTCCTGACTCTAAAATACGTCCGTTACTCATGGTTGGTAATCCATACCATATCATTGAAGATTGATCATGTACTTCTAAAACGTCAATAACTACATTGCCAGTTACAGGAGTACCACTCGCATTTACAAATGCATTTTTAGGAATAGTTATTTTAGTTCCTTTACTTGCTACCAGCTGAGAACGGACCTCAGAATTAACAGTAAAAGACTCTTTATCGTTATTTCTATTATTTAAAAAGATGGCTTTTATTGCACTTGGCGTTGTAGGAGTTGTTGGTGTAACTACGTTAGCGTATTCACACGAACCATCATCTTTTTTAGCTTCAATACTATAGTTGGTGGCATTAGGATCAGTACATCCTTTCTTTTTACATGAAGTAAAGGTCATAGCACTACCTAATAATGCTATTCCTGTAATTTTAATTAAACTGTTCATATACTTATTTTTTTCGTTAATTTTGGTTTCAATTAATTATACGGTCATTTATTAGTAATAGGGGGGGATGAAAAATAAAATAATTTGGATAACGGGTGCAACATCTGGAATAGGTGAGGAGTTAGCAGTTCAATTAAGCAGAGAAGGTGCTCAACTTGTTTTGTCAGCAAGAAGAGTCAATGAGTTAGAACGTGTAAAGCAAAGGTGTGAGGGAAAAGTATATTGTTTACCGCTTGATTTAATGCAAGCAGAAACGTTTGAATCAAAAGTTAAAGCTGTTGAAGAATATTATGGAAGAATAGATATGCTGATTAATAATGGAGGGATTAGCCAACGTTCTTTGGTGAGTGAAACACCCTTAGCATTAGATCGTAAAATCATGGAGGTTAATTATTTTGGAAATATAGCATTGTCAAAAGCTGTATTGCCCGTTTTTCAAAAACAAAAGAGTGGACGCTTTGTTGTTGTTAGTAGTCTATCTGGGAAATTTGGCTTTTTTCTACGTTCGGCTTATGCAGCATCTAAACATGCTTTAGTAGGTTTTTATGAATCGTTACGTCTAGAAGAAGAAAAAAATGGTGTAAAGGTTTCGTTAGTTTTTCCTGGCTTAATTCAAACAAACATCTCTCAGAATGCGCTTTCTAAAGATGGTAAAGCTCATGGGGCTCTAGATAATAATCAGGCAAAGGGTATTTCGGCTGAAAAGTGTGCTCAACAAATCATAAAAGGAATAAAAAAAGATCAGCTTGAAATATTTGCTGGAGCAGGAGAATTAAAAGCAGTAACAATCAAAAGGTTATTTCCTAAGTTGTTTCATAAAATTATCAAAAAACAAAGTGCAACTTAATTATACCCTTGTTAGTTGAGTAATAATGTCTTGGTGTTCAGGATGTTCTTGGATGAGTGCTTGTCTGTTGGCTAATTCAAAGTCTTCAAAATCAAATCCTGGAGCAACTGTACAGCCTACAAAAGCATAGTCATTTTCATGTTTAACACTTGAAGCAAACCATGCCCCAGCTGGGACCACTAATTGTGGGAAAAGATTTTTTTCAGGATCCATACCAATTTCATGGCAGGTATATTTACCATCTTTATCTATAACATGTACAAGTAGGGGACTTCCCTCATAAAAATTCCATATTTCATCTTGTTGAATACGATGAAATGCCGAAAAGTTTTCAGAAGTTAAAAGAAAGTAGATGCTGGTACAATAGCTTCTGTCTCCCTTAAAGTTTGAAGATAAACTCTCTTTAGAGATGATGTTATTGCTTCTGTAAACCTCTTTATAAAAGCCTCCTTCAGGGTGAGGTAGCAAATCGAGTGTTGTTACCAATTGGTCTATTTTCTGTTGAATCATTATCTTACTCTAAGTTTTTCTCCAATTCTTAAGATTTTATTGGGTGAGATTCCATTCAAGGCACAAATTCTTTTAACTGTAGTCTTATTTCTTAATGCTAAAGCATATAAGGAGTCTCCACTTTTTATACGATGGTATTTAGGATCACCATTGTTTGATGCCATTTGTTGTGCTGGAGGTCTATATTGGTAATTTCTTTTATAGTGGAACAGCCCTTTATGCATCACCAATGATTCAGAGATTAATTTTTTATTCTTAAAATCGATTACTTTTTCTGGGTTTAATGCATTCCCAAAAAATCGCATTTCAAAATGCAAGTGACTTCCTGTCGAACGCCCTGTAGTTCCCCCAAGTCCAATAACATCACCAGCATTTAATTCTTGGTTGGGTTTTACCATGAGTTTATCCAGGTGTGCATAATAGGTTTCTAAACCGTTGTAATGTCTAATTACTACAAGGTTGCCATACCCACCTGATGAGTAATCAGCATAGCGAACAACGCCATCAAAACATGATCTTAATGTGTCTCCAGTAATTACATCTACATCTGTTCCATAGTGAAAACGTTTTCCTCTTTGTTTATAGGTAGAAGTAACTATTCCGTTGTGAGGAATGACAAATTTAGAGTGGTTAGAGTCCAGTAAAGGGATAAGGGTGGTGTCTACCATTGCAGATAAATCATTACCATAATGATAAGGAGTAGTTGTATCCCATTTATCAGTCCAATGATATACATCTTTTGCATGCGAATAAATACTAGCGTTAAATAGCATTTTGCTATTGGCTTTATTCAGATATTCCCAAGTTTTATTCGCAAAAATTACAATGGTATCTTGGTTCGAAATCAATGTGTCTGTTGGGTAAGTGATTTGAGCGGTACCAAGTACTGAAAGAATACAAAAAGTAAAAAAAAGTTTAACTTTTAACATAAATCTAAATAATTAAAGACTGCAAAAATACGGATTTTTAAATTAATCGTTTTTTGAGCGATTAAATGATAGTAAATAATCAGGTGAAAAGCAGGATTCACTAAAGTACAGGAATACATTTTTTCATAGCAGCAATGGTGCCTAGGTGCATTGCCTCATGAATATTATTGAAAGAGATAGCGTCTTCAATAGTGGTTAATGTTACATTATAGCTGGTCTGGTATTCAAAGTTTTGTGTGAAAATATCTGCGTCATAATCTGTTTCTAATTGTTTAGGAAGTATTGTAAACAAAGAGATTAAGGAGTCAAGTTGTTCTTGGGTTAGAATATATTTACCTGAACTTCCTTTTCTAAAATTTTCTATAAACGTATCTTCCACATTCATCGGAAGTCCTGATAATTTATAGTTTAATAGTTGTTGTGTCACAACTAGATGTCCAAGTTGCCACCCAATACTGTTATTAAAGTTATTAGGAATAAAGTTGAACTGTTCTAAGGTCAGTCCTTTTATGAGCGATAAAATATTCGTACGGGTAGCATTAAGAAGTCTAAATTGATATTGCATTTTAGTTAATTAATCCAAGTTTGTGTTTCTAGTTTTTGTTCAACTAATTCTACTTTCATTGTCCCATCAGGGTTGAGGTCAATCATCTTAACATGCCCAATTTGATTAACCATAAGCGAATTATATGGCGTTTTGATTTTGACATAGTTTTTAGTAAAACCATGCATCATACCATTGTCTTCTGCTTCTTCAAAAACGACAGTCTCCTGTTGATTAATATTACTTTCATAAAAAGCTCGTTTCTTTTTATCACTCAATATCCTTAACATTTTATTACGGTCTCTTCGAACATTTACTGGCACGCTTTCTTTTATTCTTAAAGCTGTAGTGTTGGCTCGTTCTGAATAGGTAAAAACATGTAGGTAACTCACTGGCAATTCGTTGATGAAATTATAGGTTTTCATAAATTCTTCGTCAGTTTCACCAGGATAGCCTACAATAACATCTACACCTATAGAAGCATTGGGCATTAAGTCCTTTATTTTGGCAATTCTACTGCTATATAAAGCAGTGTCATATCTTCTACGCATAGATTCCAACAATATATCGGAACCACTCTGTAAAGGAATATGAAAATGAGGAACAAATTTATTGGATTGAGCCACAAATTCAATGATTTCATTGCTTAACAGGTTGGGCTCTATACTTGAAATTCTATACTGTTCTATTCCATCTATTTTATCTAACTCTTTAATTAAACCTAAAAAGTTTTCATCAGTATTGTACCCAAAGTCTCCAATATTAACGCCTGTTAGTACAACTTCTTTGGCATTGGTTTGAGCCAGTTCCTTGGCTTTTTCTATGGTTTCTTTTATAGAGGCGTTCCTGCTTCTTCCTCTGGCCAAAGGAATTGTACAAAATGAACAAAAGTAGTTGCAGCCATCTTGTATTTTTAAGAATGAACGTGTACGGTCCCCACTGCTATAGCCAGGATAGAAAATCTTCGTTTCTTTTATTTCATTGTTGAAAATTTGAGTCTCTTCATGTTTTTTAAGCTCTTTGATGTGTTCAGTAACGTTAAATTTTTCATTTGCGCCTAAAACAAGGTCTACTCCAGGTATATTGGCAATTTCTGAAGGTTTTAATTGAGCATAACATCCGATAACTACTACAAAAGCCTCTGGGTTGTATGATAAAGCTTTTCGAACAATGTTTCTGCATTTCTTATCCGCTTGTTCAGTAACAGAACAGGTATTAATTACATAAATATTGGCTCCATCCTCAAAAGGGACTTTTGCAAATCCTGCTTCATCGAGATTACGAGCAATAGTACTTGTCTCTGAGAAATTCAACTTACACCCTAAAGTATAATATGCTGCTGTTCCGTAATTCATGTTTAATAATGCATTGAATCTGCAAAGGTAAGCATAAAAACACACAGTATGAATAATTAGAAAAAAATGAGTATATTGTATTGCTGAAAAACTGACCAACCATGGCTTTTAATAAAAATGATCCCGCTGATATTATTCACGTTAGACCTCGATTTAAACTCTTTTCTGGATTGACAGAAGAGGAGGTTATCGAACATTTGTTAGCTCAAATAGAAGATGATGATAGTATTATAGGGCGTCAAAGACATAATAGAGTTGATTTCTCTGCTCCTGAAAATGAGCTGCACTATTGGTCACCTGAATTACATGTCTTAGTAGAAAAAAGTGATTATAAGGATGGTGGGGCTTGTTTGACCTGTACATTAGGTCCTCAACAAAACGTTTGGTTAACTTTTGTTTTTATCTATACGCTCATTGGTTTTATGACCTTTTTTGGAGGGATGTATGCATTAGTAAAACTTCAATTAGGAAATCCAAGTTGGTGGTTGTTGCTTTTTCCTCTAGCCCTTATACTCGTGCTAGGAGTTTATTTAATATCGTACTTTGGTAAGAAAAAAGGACACGAACAGTCCATCCATTTGCTTCGTTTCTTGTATGGAGCAATTGATGATGCAGAGATTATAAGGAGATAATTAAAAATGATCTGGGAGAGTTATATTAATGGTTTTATTGCTTATTTAAAATTAGAAAAGAGTTTATCTTCTAATACAATTGAGGGCTATAAAAGGGATGTTGATAAATTAAAACAGTATTTTACTGAAATTTCTGATGTACAAGTTCAGTTAAAAAACATTGAATTAACTCATTTACAAGAGTTTTTGGCATGGATAAATGATATTGGGCTAGGAGCTAGAAGTCAAGCTCGATTAATATCAGGTATAAAGTCTTTTTTTGCTTATTTAATTCAAGAAAAAGTAATCGAGAAAAACCCTAGTCTACTTATAGACCTCCCCAAAATTGGACGAAAATTACCGGATACATTATCTGTTGACGAAATAGATTTATTAGTAGAAGCTATAGATAGAAGTAAACCAGAGGGAGAACGCAATGTCGCTATTATAGAGACGTTGTATGGAAGTGGTTTGAGAGTTAGTGAAATTATTAATTTAAAAATATCTGAGATTTTTTGGGAGGACGAATTTATTCGAATTATTGGAAAAGGTAATAAACAAAGAATTGTCCCGGTTAGTCCTAAATCATTAAAACATTTAAAAATATATCTCAATCAAGTAAGGATTCATCAGAAAATAGTTCCAGGGTATGAAGATTTTGTTTTTCTAAACAGGAGGGGGAAAGGGTTAACAAGAGTAATGATTTTTACCATTGTTAAACAGTTAGGACAAAAAGTTGGTTTAAAAAAGACAATTTCGCCACATACATTTCGTCATTCATTTGCTACACATTTAATTGAGGGAGGAGCTGATTTAAGAGCTGTTCAGGATTTATTAGGACATGAATCAATAACGACAACGGAGATTTATACCCATTTAGATCGAAGCTACTTAAAACAAATGATATTAGATTATCATCCGTGGTCTTAATTCATATAAAGGGCTATAAAAAAGAAAAGAAGACTAATAAAAAAGGTAGAAAGCGCTATTTTCTTAAGTTCAGGGTCTAAATCTTTATTATTATTGGTTTTCCAAGTCGTAATGACATTCTGAGTCAAGACAATAAAAGGTGCTAGCGTGAGAAAAGTTAATTTAGGAAGGTCATAGCTTAAGATGGTTGTTGTTAAGAATAAAAAAGCTAAAGTTATTAAAGCAGTATGATAATATTTGGCATTTTGAAATCCTATTTTAACTACAAGCGTATTTTTATTAGAAGCTTTATCATTTTCAACATCTCTCATATTGTTCATGTTTAAAACAGCAGCACTTAAAAGCCCAATGGCACTTGCTGGAAGCATCAATTGGAGATCAAAACTTTTGGTATACAAAAAGTATGTTCCTAAGACACCAACTAATCCAAAAAATAAGAAAACAAATAAATCACCCAGTCCAGAATATCCATAAGGGTTTTTCCCCATAGTATATTTTACAGCTGCAATAATGGCTGAAATTCCTAAAAGAATGAACAACAGAATCAAGAAAAAAGATTGCGTGTCGAAAGCAGTGAATATAAGTAGTAGTCCTGAGATAAAGGCAAGAACAGCATTGACAATGATGGCCTTTTTCATTTGGGATTGAGTAATCGCTCCACTTTGTATCGCTCTCATAGGTCCGATTCTATTTTCATTATCAGTACCTTTTACTGCATCACCATAATCATTCGCTAGGTTAGATAGTATTTGAAGTAATACCGTCGTAATCACAGCTAAAACAAAAATAGTAGGGGAGAAGGTGGTTTTATACAAAGCCAATCCACTTCCTATAAATATACAGGAAAGTGATAAAGGGAGGGTTCTTAATCTAAATGCTTTTAGCCAGTGTTGTAATTTACTCATCTATTTTTTTACAAAGATATATGATGAGCGTTAAATAAATAAAAAAAGACCATTCAAATTTGAATGGTCTTTTTAGTAATAGTAACGATTATCGTTTATTATTTTCTTTTAGATCCTAATCCAGTAGGACTTCCGACTCTATCCATTGCACATCTGAATCCGATGGTTGAAGTAGATAAGTCTTCATCTAGGTATCTTCTAGTACCTGGATTCATCCAGTATGCACGATCTCTCCAAGATGCTCCTTTGTATACTCTAGATTTATCAGAAACTAAAGTAGTAGGATTATTAGCTCCTCCAAGAGTGGCATCTTTACCTGATTGATACATTACCCAATCTTCTTTTTTACTTCCAGCATTTATCTCTTCAATCATTGGTCCACCAAGTTCATCATTCCCTGGGAAGTAGATAGAAGATCTTAAATCACCATCTAACTCATCAATGTTGTCGGCAACTCTATAGTTTCTTCTTTTGATGTTTTCTTCTGTAGTAACTTCTCTCATTTTTACGTTTCCAGGAGTATTTAAAACAAAATCAGAAAGACCTGAACGTAACATAGGGATTATTTCTAATTCATATTCTTCATAACCAGGAATCTGTTGAATTTGATTATTGATATCTTCAAATACTTCAGAAAAGATAATTGAGATTTGTTCAGCAGCTTGTAAATGTTGCTTATCTTTTCTTAGTTTTAATGCCTCTGCAACTCTTTCATCAATCGCAGTTAAAAGCAAGGTCTCTAGAGAATCTACTTTATTTGTTCTGTTTTCGTATCCGTGAGTACGATCAATGTCTCCTTCTCTTTCATCTTTAAAGATGGCTAAGTATTCTTTAATTCCATCTAAATCGTATACTGTCGCATCATACTTATCTGAAATCGCTCCTGCAGTATTCAATACTTTTGTTTTGAATACATTACCACGGAAAGGTCTAAATTCATCAAAGTCTTCAGAAGATTGAGCTCTGTATACATCCATTACCCATTCAGAAACATTACCAGCCATATTGTATAATCCATAATCATTTGGCCAATAAGAAATTACAGGAGCAGTAACATCAGCATTATCATTTAAGTTTCCTGCAACCCCCATATAATCTCCTCTTCCTCTAACAAAGTTAGCCATCATGTCTCCTTGCCATTTGTCGTCTGGATTTCTTACCCAGTGACCATTCCAAGGATATAATCTTCTTTCTGTAATTCTTCCATCAACAGTGTTTCCTATTAAACCATAAGCAGCAAATTCCCATTCAGCTTCAGTTGGTAGACGGTAACGTGGTAAAAGAATTCCATCTTCCATTCTAACATTTCTAACTCCCATATCCCTTGCTCTGTCTCCAGAAGCAGCAGATGGATCTAGGTTAGGCATTTGACCAGCTTCATTTAGTCCCTCTTCATATTGTCCAGCAAAATAAGCATCAGTTGTAAAAGGGTTGTTTTGTTGATCAGGGTTTAAAACTAGAATCCCCTCTCTAATTAAAATATACTCATTAACACGATCTGTTCTCCAAGCACAAAAGTTATTCGCTTGAAGCCAGTTTACTCCTACAACAGGATAATCTCTGTAAGATGGGTGTCTTAAGTAGTACTCAACATAAGGTTCGTTATAAGCTAGCTTTTCTCTCCATACTAATGTGTCTGGTAAAGCTTTTTTATAAATCATTGGGAAATCTGTAAATGTTCTTCCAGTCCAATAAAGATATTCACACCATTGGTGATTTGTAATTTCCGTTTCATCTAAATAAAAAGAAGATACAGTTGCCGAACGAGGAGTGTTGTGAGCTTCATACATAACGTCTTGCTCAGTACGTCCCATAGTAAAGGTTCCTCCTTCTATAAGTATTAATCCTGGTCCAGTTTCCTGTTCTTCGTAGGGCTTTTTTTCAAAACCACCATTGGCAGTGTTGTTAAATTCCCATCCTGTTGTACTCGAACGCTCATAAGAGCAAGAAGAGACAAGACTTGTAATACCAACGATTACGAATAGAATAGATATTTTTATTTGCTTCATATCTTAAATTTATTTTTCCTTATAACTGTTTTTTATGGAATAGGTTACAAAATTAATTAAAAAAATTAAAACTCAGGACAAGTTACAGAACGAAATGTTCGTTTCTTTGGTCGACATTTGAATGTATAGTTGAGTGAAACTTCATGAGCTCCTCCTGATGCCAAGGATAATTTAGAAATAGTAGCATCATAACTATAACCTATTTTGATTTGATTAGCGTGAATACCCAATAATATAATAAAAGCATCTGCATTTCGATACCATACACCACCTACAAGTGGTCCTTTATTAACATACATCCCCATGTTTAATTGGTTGGATGGCCCTTGACTTCTGAATAAAATATTGGGAGAGATTGATAAGCCTTCATCTTTACTATATTTAGAACTCGAACCAGATAAAGGAATTACAGCTCCAGCGTGTCCAGTCAACTTAATTGGAATTGGACTTTTTCCTTTAATTAAAGATTCGTCAGGCTGATTGATATGATGTGCAGCAAATCCAAAGAAATAATGTTCACTAAAGCCTATTACACCAGCCGAAAAATCCATGCCTGATCTTGTTCCTCCTCTTGGTATGTCTCCCGAGTCATATACAAAACCTCGTCTAGAGTCTATCATATCCCCAAATGTTAGTTTCGACCAATCTAAGGATTTTTGAAAGAAAGTGGCTTCAAGTCCTGCTCTAAGCGAAAACTTTCTGTTAATTTTCAATTGATATGCATAGATGCCACTAACTCGAGTAGTTGCCAATGTTTTAGCTTCTCTATCTGTAACAACCATAAGGCCTAGACCTCCTGATATTGATGGAACATATTGGTCATAACTAGCACTAGTTGTTACAAATGTAGCCGATAATCCTGGCCACTGATTTCTATAGTTTAAGTTTATTCTAGGGCATTTATTGGTACCTGCAAATGCAGGGTTTAAATATAGAGGATTAGCGTAAAACTGTGTGAATTCAGCATCCTGAGCCTTGATAGAAAAAACACTTAGTAGCATAAAAAAACTACTAAAAATAAGTGCAGGTACATGTTGGGCTAATTTGCTCATTTGTTGTTGGTTCAGTCTTATATTAATATGCAATAATACAAAAAAAAATATATTTTACCTACCTTTACGCAATATCTTGAAATTGAGTTCGTTTTTTGATATACCGCCACCTAATTAGAATTTCATAATGATAAAGTATAATGTATTAGCTGTATTTTTGTTTTTTTTAAACATTTTTTCACTTTATGGTCAAACTAAAAATGTGACTGTTAATGTTGATTGGAGTGGGATGAAAAACTATACTTTTCAAAGTACTTCATTTAATTATTTTCAGCCATTGAGTGGGGCATGGAAGATCGAAGAAAGTATACCCTATGCTAATAAGGTATTTAATACCAATTCTTCACAAGCTACTTTTCAAATAACTAACTTTCAAACCGCAGAACTTTCTCTTGAAGAGGTGAAGTGCTTGTTGAAAGAAGTTCCACAAGATTTTATCTTTAATACAAAAGTGATTTCTTCACGAAAAAAGAACAAGCTTTTAGTAAGTGTTAATGCTGTTCGTAAGAATATTCAAACAGGAAGATTTGAAAAATTAGTGAGCTATAAAGGGGTAATGAGTACTCCACCATCTCCTCTATTTCTATTGAAAAATTATGCATTGAGTTCAGTGTTGAAATCTGGTAGTGGAGATTGGTATAAGATAGGTTTGGTAAAAGATGGAGTATATAAATTAGATTATACCTTTCTTAAAAATCTAGGGATAGATATCGATAATGTTTCACCCAATGCAATCAATATTTATGGAAATGGAGCAGGAATGCTTCCAGAAAGTAATGCTGCTTTTCGTTTTGATGACTTGGCAAAAAACTCTATTTATATAGAAGGAGAGGATGATGGAAGTTTCGATGCCAATGATTATGTTTTGTTTTATGCAAAAGGTCCACATACATGGGAACAGAATGGAAATAGCTTTGTTCATAGTGTACACCAATATTGTGATACTTCTTACTATTTTATTAATGTAAATAATTCGGGGGGTACTCCAAAACGTTTGAGTAATATATCGTTAAGTAGTTTAACTCCTACTCACAACATTACTTCTTTTAATGATTTTGCTTATGTAGAAGATGAAAAATATAATTTGGGAAAATCAGGAAGAGAATGGTTTGGTGATATTTATGATGTTCAAACTAGTTATAATTATGGTTTTAATTTTCCTAACCTCATTTCACAAGACTCTGTTCTGATTAGAACCAATACGTTAATCTCTGCTACAAGTGTGGCTCCTTATTTTACTGTTGGTATAGGAAACAATGTACAACAGTTACCTAACATGTTAAGTCCATCAGGAAATGGTCAGTATAACCCTTATGCAAGGCAAAAGATAAATACCCATTTTTTAAAGGCTAATTCTAGTGAGTTTTCAGTAAATATTAACTTTAATAAAGCGGGGGCTCCTTCAGCTGTAGGGTGGTTGGATTTTATGGAGGTTAATGTAATGAGGAGTTTATCCATGGCTAGTAACCAAATGGAGTTTCGTTCTTTAGAAAGTGTTGGAACAGGTAATGTGACCAACTTTACAATTAGTAATGCTGGAAATATTGAAATGCTGTGGGAGGTAACCGATCCTAGAAATGCAGGTATTGTGAATTATGATTTAGTTGGAAACCAAGCTAGTTTTAGTGTGAATACAGATTCTTTAAGAACTTTTATAGCAATGGACAATAGTAATTTTTTAACACCAGACTTTTATGGTAAAATTGAACATCAGGATTTACATGCTTTAAGTTATGCTGATATGATTATTGTAACAGCTCCTGAATTTATAACAGCTTCTAATGAGCTCTCAGCTTTTCATCAATCAGAAGGTCTGAGTGTTCATGTGGTCACAACCAATCAAATCTTCAATGAATTCTCCTCAGGAATGAGAGATGCAACAGCCATTAAATCATTTTTAAGAATGTTCTATAAACGAGCGGGAAGTAACCCTAACTTAATTCCAAAATATTGCTTGTTGATGGGGGATGGATCGTATGATAATCGAAATATTTTGGTACACAATAAAAACTTTATACCAACCTATGAATCTGTTGAAACATTATCTAAAACAGCTTCTTATACCACAGATGATTATTTTGCTATTCTTTCCGATAATGGAGCAATGAATAACAGCGATTTATTGGATGTAGCCATTGGAAGGTTGCCGGTTAAAACGCTTAAAGAAGCTAATGATATGGTAGCAAAAATAAAGTATTATGGGACGGTGAATAATACAACGTCAACTGTGGGACATTGTGCGAACAATACAAGTTCAGGAGTTTTGTCAGATTGGAGGAATATCGCTATTCAAATTAGTGATGATGGGGATAATAACCATTATTTTAATGATATAGAAACCATGTATAATAAGGCAAGGTTATTACATCCAGAAATGAATTTGTCTAAAATTCATGCCGACGCTTATGTCGAAACTTCAACTGCTGGTGGGGAGCGAAATTATGAAGCAGAAAAAGCTTTTAAACAACAGGTTGAGAATGGAGCTTTATTGGTGAACTATATAGGACATGGTGGAGAAACAGGTTTAGGGCATGAACGTTACCTAACAGTCCCTACTGTGTTGGGCTGGACCAATTTAGCTAGGATGCCTATTTTTATGACGGCTACCTGTGAGTTTAGCCGTTTTGATGATCACGATAGAACATCTGCGGGTGAATATGTTGTGTTAAACCCTAATGGCGGAGGGATAGGACTATTTACAACCACTCGATTGGTTTATTCCACGAGTAATGCTGCACTTAATAGTTATTTTTATGATACCGTATTTGATAAGGTAAATAATGAAGCTCCAAGGTTAGGAGATATTTATATGGGGACAAAAAATAAGTATGGAAGTATTTCGGGAGATGTTAATTACAGAAAATTTGCATTGCTAGGAGATCCAGCTGTAAAGTTGGCCTTACCTCAGTACCACATTGTCACAGATTCAATAAATGGGAAGTCTTTAAATATGACATTAGATACTATTACTGCATTAAGTAAAGTGGTGATTAAAGGGCACGTTGAAAATCATTTAGGGCAAAAATTGGAAAACTTTAATGGAGTGATTACCACAAAGATTTATGATAAAGTTGCGAACTTAACTACTTTAGGTAATAGTCCAGACTCTTCTCCTGCTAATTTCAGCCTTTGGAAAAACTTGGTGTATAGAGGTAAAGCTTCTGTTAAGAATGGAGCATTTGTATTTTCATTTATCGTTCCTAAAGATATCTCTTTTCAGTATGGGAATGGAAGAATTAGCTATTATGCAGAAAATGGAGAAACAGATGCTAATGGGTATACAGAACAACCTATAATAGGAGGAATTAATGAGCATGCTGCTGACGATAATGAGCCTCCTGTCATTTCTTTATATATGAATAATGATAAGTTTGTTTCAGGCGGTGTTACCGATGAAAACCCGTCACTTTTTGCTAAGGTTTTTGATGAGAATGGAATTAATACTGTTGGAAATGGAGTAGGACATAATATAGAAGCAATACTGGATAAGAATACCACCAATGCGATTATTCTAAATGACTTTTATGAAACAGACTTAGATACCTACAAAAGTGGGAAAATTACCTATCCATTTGAAAATCTAGAAGAAGGGGCACATACGCTTAGTTTAAAGGTTTGGGATGTTTACAATAATTCACAAACTGAAGATATAGAGTTTGTTGTAGCATCCAATGAAGAATTGGCATTAGATCATATTTTAAATTATCCTAATCCTTTTACTACCAAAACGGAGTTTTCATTTGAACATAATCAAGTGTGTGATTATTTAGATGTACAAATTCAAATTTATACCATCTCTGGGAAAGTTGTCAAAACAATCAATCAAAGAGCTCATACCAGTGGATATAGAGTAGATGGTATCCAATGGAATGGGACAGATGATTATGGTGATAATATTGGAAAAGGCGTGTATGTATATAAAGTAAAAGTGGTGAATGAAAAAGGAGATAAAGTCGAAAAGTTTGAGAAACTTGTTGTACTGAAATAATCAGTTTTTAAAAGAAAATTTCTCCAATTCCTTCTCTAATAACTTCAATATTTCCATTGCAACAGTTAATAATAGTTGATGGTACATTATTTCCATAACCAGCATCTATAACAGCTGCTACTTGTTTTTCAAAACGCTCTTCTATTGCTTGTGGATCGGTCGTGTAGTCAACAATCTCATCATCATCATGTACCGAAGTTACAGCAAGCGGGTTCCCTAATGTGTTAGCTATTGTACGTGTAATATCATTGTCAGGAATTCTAATCCCTACTTCTTTCTTTTTATTTCCAAATAATTTGGGTACAAGATTACTAGCATCTAGTATAAATGTATAAGGGCCAGGGAAAGCTTTATTAAGAATTTTATAAGTGCTTCTGTCAAGAGGTTTGGTATAATCAGATAAACTACTTAAGTCATGACAGATCAAAGAGAAGTTAGCTTTGTTTAATTTTAGCTCTTTTAATCGGGCCATTTTTTCAAGTGCTTTTTTATTATTTAAGTCACAAGCAAAACTATATACAGTATCTGTTGGTACAACAATTACCTCCCCTTTTTTTAAGAGTAAAACAATTTCTTCAATTTTTCTTTGATCAATATTTTTACTTGAAAAAAACTCTATTAACATAAAACCCTCAATTTTTAAAGCGCAAAGCTAATAAAAATGAGGGTTTTAGCAATCAAATCGTCTTGATTTGTTTTTGTTGTGGAATGTATTATCCGTTAACTTTTTTATAATCAGCTAAAAATTTAGCCAAACCATTGTCTGTTAATGGGTGGTTTACTAATGCTAAAATAGCACTTAAAGGTCCAGTCATAACATCTGCTCCTATTTCAGCACAGTCAATAATATGCATAGGGTGACGAACTGATGCAGCTAAAATCTCTGTGTCAAACATATAGTTGTCAAAAATCAATCTAATCTGTTCAATTAAAGCAATTCCATTTGTAGAAACATCATCTAATCTTCCAATAAAAGGAGAGACGTAAGTAGCTCCAGCTTTAGCTGCAATTAAAGCTTGCCCCGCTGAAAAGATCAATGTACAATTTGTTTTTATCCCTTTTTTTGAGAAATGTTTTATTGCTTTTATCCCTTCTTTAGTCATCGGAACTTTAACGACAATATTAGGGTGTAACTCAGCTAAATTTTCTCCTTCTTTGACCATCCCCTCAAAGTCAGTAGCAATAACTTCAGCACTAACAGGACCATCTACTATATTACAGATGTTTACATAATGTTGTAGAATATTATTAGCTCCAGAGATCCCCTCTTTTGCCATTAAAGAAGGATTCGTTGTAACACCATCTAAAATACCTAAGTCTTCAGCTTCTTTAATTTGTTCAAGGTTCGCAGTGTCAATAAAAAATTTCATGTGGTTTGTTTTTTTTAATTGGGTTGAAATATATTTCGCACAAATGTAGTCGCTAAAAGCTTCTCTTGTTTAAAAAAAGAATTAACACATTAAAATAGAAATTAACACTTCTTAAAATTTTGTTAACAGAATAAATGTTTTAAATTGGGAATAATTAGATGTTTTAGAAAAAAAGCTCGATGAAATTATTTGCCTTATTTTTTATCAACGTTGTTTCATCCTTAATTTGTTTTAGTCAGACTAACCTGGATTCTTTGTTTGGAGTTTGGGAAGATGAGTTAAAAGAGGATTCTATAAGGTTAGAAGCTTTATATAGTTATGCATGGGAGGGCTTTTTGTTTTCAAACCCAGATAGTGTTATAAAACTTTCAAATGTTATGGAACGTTTTTCTGTAACTAGAGAAGTTAATGACTATGAAGTATGTGCCTATCATATCAGAGCAAAAGCCTATCATTTTTTGGATTACCCAGACAGTTCTTTAAAGTATTATAAGAAAGGGTTAGAGAAGTCTGAACAGAATGAGTTGACTTTATTAAAAGCATCTTCATATAATGGATTGGCTACCACAAATTCTTATATTGGAGAACATGATAAAGCGATTGAATATTACTACAAAGCATTGGAAATAGCTGTAGAAATTAAAGATACTAATCAGATAGCAAATGTGTGGAGTAATATTGGACAAGTACATGAGATGCAAGGTAATTTAGAAGCAGCATTGAAATATTATTTTAAAGCGTTGAAACTGAATGAAAAATCCAAAAACTCAAAAGAAAATGTAGGAATTGTGCTAGAAAACATTTCTAGGTCTTATTGGGAAGTCGGGGAGTTTGAAAAGGCACTTGAGTATAATGAAAAATCAATAATCAATTGTATAGAATCAAATGACTTATATGGTTTAGCTATAGGTTACTATGGGCAAGGAGGAATATATGAAGATCAAAAAAAGTATAAAAATGCATTAGGTAGTTATCTAAAATCATTAGATTATGCTGTTCGTTTAGAAGATGAGTATAAAATAGCATCATTATACCATTCTATTGTTAATGTTTATCTCGAAACCAGTGATGAAGCTTATCTATTGAAATTTAATGATGTTTTAACTCCAGAAGAATTAGACCTTTCTGAGAATGTTATAAAGTTTATTCAAGGCTATTCTTTAGAAAGTATTTTGAGAGAAAGTATAAGTTATTCAGAAAAGATTGGAGAAAATTATGATTTAATTAGGGCGTATTTTGTAATGGGGAAATTGAAAGCCAAACAAAAAAAATATTTTAATGCTCAGGATTTCTTGCTAAAAGCTTACCATCATTGTCAAAAAGTTGATGTGCTTGAACATAAAATGGGATTAAAATTGCCAATAACCTTTGAGTTGTATCAATTGTATAAAAGGCAAAAGAAATATCAAGCATCTATGGCGATGTATGAAGAATATATTGTTTTAAAAGATAGCTTAGATGATGAAGAAACCAAGAAAGCTCTTTATAATCAAGAATATAAATATAATTACGAAAAAAAAGCTGCTATAGACTCAATTAAACATGAAAAAGCTCAAAGAATTAAGCAAGTTAAAATAGAAAAGCAAAAGGTTGAGTTGCTCAATCAAAAAAACAGACAATTACTACTTTATGGAGGATTAGGAATTGCTTTGCTATTTTCTATTTATTTTGTGAGAAAGAATAAAGAGGTGCGAGAACAAAAAGTTGAAGTAGAGAAACAAAAAGAATTTGCCGAAGAACAGCAACAAATCGCTGAAAATCAAAAAGCCATTTTAGGCAAACAACATCGAGAAATCACAGATAGTATTAATTATGCTCAAAGTTTACAACGTTCGGTTTTACCATCAAAAGAAGCTGTGTATCACAACTTCCCCCAAAGTTTTGTGCTTTTAAAACCCAAAGATGTTGTGAGTGGCGATTTTTATTGGACGTATAAAAAGGGTGATTTAGTGTATTTAGCTGTAGTGGATTGTACAGGACATGGTGTTCCTGGAGCTTTTATGACCATTGTAGCGAATAATTTATTGAATGAAATTATACAAGGAGCCTACAATACCCCCAAAGAAATCGTAGAAGAATTACATCAACGCATTAAATTACGCGTAGGAGGAAGCCCAACAGCTCAAGTAAGAGACAGTATGGATTTAGGGTTGTTTTCGTTGAATGAAAAAACTCAAGAAGTGCGTTTTGTGGGAACACATACGAGTATTTGTCAAGTAAGAAATGCTAAGTTAACACAGTTTAAAGGCTCCAAAGCTGATATTGGTTATAAGCCCAATATAGCAATAGAAGAACAAGTCTTTCAAGTGGCGATTAATGATATGTTGTATATGCATAGTGACGGTTACCCCGATCAAAAAGGAGGGCCAAAAGGAAAGAAATTTTACTATCAACCCATTCGAAAAAAGTTTGAAGAAATCAGTTTGTTAAATATAATGGAGCAAGAGCAAATTATGAGTCAAACCTTTGAAGATTGGAAAGGAGCGTTAGAGCAGTTTGATGATGTTTGTATGATAGGAGTAAGGATATAATGTATGGGGAAATTTAAATTAATATTATTGGGTTGTCTGGTGACTTTTAATTTAGTAGCGCAAACCAATTTCGATTCATTATGGGGAGTTTGGCAAGATGCTAAACAACATGACACTATAAGAATCGATGCTTTACACAATTATTCATGGAATAAGTATATGTTTACTAATCCAGATAGTGCATTTTATTTTGCTCAGCTAGCAGTAGAATTTTGTGAAAAAAACAAGCTAAAGGTAAAATTAGGCAAATCTTATAATCAACAAGGAGTGTCTTTTGCTGTAAAAGGTGATTTTGATAAAGCTATAGAATATTACAATCAATGTTTACATATTTATCAAGAAGTCAACCATAGTAAAGGTATCGCCAGTTCATTCAATAATATAGGAGGAGCGTACCATTATCAAGGTGATTATACAAAAGCAATTGAATTTTACAAAAAAGGACTAGAAATACAAGAGCAATTGAAAAATTTTAAAGGAATTTCTAGCGCCTATAATAATATGGGAGTGGCTTATGACAATATGGGAGACTATGATCAATCAATTGCATGTTATGAGAAAAGTTTAGCAATTAGTAAACAGTCAAACGATGTTGAGGCTGTGGGATTAGCTTATACTAATCTTGGTGTGATCTACGTCTATCAAGGTAATTATTATGAAGCAATAGATAGTTATACCAAGGCTTTAAAAATATTTGATGAGTTAGGAGATAATATCCGATTAGCTGCACTTTACAATAATATTGGAAATGTGAATTTAAGCTTGAATCTGAATGAAAAAGCTATTGAAGAGTTTACGAAAAGTTTGCACATTTCTCAAGAAGTTGGAGATAAAATGGGGGTAGCTTATTCCTATGTTAATATTGGTGGAGTTTATTTTAATCAAAATGATTTTGAGAAAGCGATAACCTTTTATAAAAAAAGTTTAGAACTAAGACAAGAATTAGACAATAAGAAAGGAGTAGCAGAGTGCTATAATATGCTTGGTAACTCTTATTTAGCAATAGGGAATAATATTGCTGATAGTATTTTTAAAGCTGCTAATTTACTCGCTTCTGAACAGCAAAATAATATGATCAAACTACGTCAAAATAATGAAGAAAACTTTTTAAAAGCCGAAGACTTTTTCTCTAAAAGTTTAGCAATTAATCAACTTATCAATGCTAAGGCTGGTATCTCTGAATCTTATTTAGGGCTGGGGAAAGTCTATTATCAAGAAGAAGACTATCATGAATCTAAAGAATATGGTTTGCTCTCCTACAACCAGGCAGAGGAAATAGGGAATGTATTATTAATAAAAGAATCTTCGCTATTACTATATCAAAATTATAAGCAATTAGGATATTCGAAACAATCGCTGAACATGTATGAGAAGCATATAAAAATGCGAGATAGTTTGGGTAAGGAAGCTAATAAAAAGGAAGTTATTCGACAGGATTATCAATATAATTATGAAAAACAAGCAGCTGCAGATTCTGTAAAGCATATAGAGGCTCAAAAGATTAAGCAGGTGGAAATTGAAAAGCAAAAGTTAGAACTAAAGAGCCAAAAAAACAAACAATATTTATTATACGGAAGTTTATTCATAGCGCTTCTGTTTTCTGTTTATTTTGTAAGAAAGAATAAAGAGGTACGAGATCAAAAAACAGAAGTGGAAAGACAAAAAGAATTTGCCGAACAGCAACAACAAATTGCCGAAGATCAAAAAGCTGTTTTAGGACAACAACATCGAGAGATTACAGATAGTATTAATTATGCACAAAACTTACAACGATCAGTGTTGCCCTCCAAATTAGATGTTTCCCAACATTTCTCCCAAAGCTTTGTGCTTTTAAAACCCAAAGATGTTGTGAGTGGCGATTTTTATTGGACGTATAAAAAAGGGGGGGTAGTTTATTTAGCAGTGGTGGATTGTACAGGACATGGTGTTCCAGGAGCTTTTATGACTATTGTGGCCAATAACTTATTGAATGAAATTATACAAGGCGCTTACAATACACCCAAAGAAATTGTAGAAGAATTGCATCAACGCATTAAATTACGCGTAGGAGGAAGTCCAACAGCTCAAGTTAGAGATAGTATGGATTTAGGGTTGTTTTCGTTGAATGAAAAGACAAGAGAAGTACGTTTTGTGGGAACACATACCAGTATTTGTCTGGTCAGAAACTCCAAGTTGACGAAGTACAAAGGATCCAAAGCAGATATTGGTTATAAGCCCGATATAGCAATAGAAGAACAAGTTTTTCAAGTAGAGACTAACGATATGTTGTATATGCATAGTGACGGTTACCCCGATCAGAAAGGAGGACCAAAAGGGAAGAAGTTTTACTACCAACCCATTCGAAAAAAGTTTGAAGAAATCAGTTTATTAAACATAATGGAGCAAGAGCAAATTATGAGTCAGACTTTTGAAGCTTGGAAAGGAGCGTTAGAGCAGTTTGATGATGTCTGTATGATAGGAGTCAGAATATAAGATTATGAAAAGTTTTTTAATGTTGCTATTCTTCATGTGGATAGCTTTAAATGCAGTAGCACAAAGAGATTTAGATTCCTTAAAGAGGTTATGGGAAAGTGAAGCTCAATACGATACTGTTAGGTACGAAGCCCTTTATCAGTTAATAAAAGAGGGGTATTTAAAACAAAGCCCTGATAGTGCAATTATTTTAGCTGAAAAAGGGAAAAATTATGCCCAAACTCAAAATGATTCAATGCAGTTGGCTCGATTCATGAAAGTTGAGGCTATAGTATTGTCTAACAAAGGAGAGTTGACTAAGGCTTTAGCTATTAATAATCAAATTTTAGAGGTATTAGAAAACGCTAATAATCAAGTAGCTGTAGAAGAAGCTTATGAAAGGATTGGTAAAATATATTTTTATCAATCAGAGTTTGATAAAGCGTTAAAATATGGTTTGAGAAAGTTAGCGTATGAGGAGAAAAGAAATGATCCTGCAGCTTTAGCGATGTCCTACAATAATGTAGGTGCTATCTATAAAGCATTAGAAGAATATGAAAAGGCGTTAGACTATTACCTGAAAACATTAGAAGTTTATTCTGAGATTGGTGAAAAATCAGGAGTTTCAACAGCTTATAGTAATATCGCAACTATTTATTCTGCCAAGAAGGATAATGTTAAATCAATGGAGTTTAACAAAAAAAGTATGAAAATACGTGAAGCGCTCAACCATAAATATACCATGGTTATTTCTTATTTTAATGTGGCACTTAATTATAAAGCGTTAGATTCTATTTCTGAGTTTTCGAACGATAGTTTATTTGAAGAAAAACAAACAATCACAAACTATAGGGATAATAAGGTGTACAATCAAGAGCAAGCATTGTATTATTTTAAAAAAGCGACTGTAACCTCTCAAGAGCTAGGGAATGATTTTTTAACTGCTGTATGTCATTTAGGTTTAGGAGAGTTACAATATGCACAAAATAATTATAATGAAGCAATTAATAATCTTAAAATAGGCTTAGATGGTGTTTCTAAAAT
Source organism: Flavobacteriales bacterium (assembly GCA_025210295.1). Classification (NCBI taxonomy): domain Bacteria; kingdom Pseudomonadati; phylum Bacteroidota; class Flavobacteriia; order Flavobacteriales; species Flavobacteriales bacterium. The sequence continues at coordinate 309,938 of JAOASC010000028.1, forward strand.
CGGAAATAAAGGATACATGTCAGAAGCTTCTATCTTACTGTATAATGCATATAAAGCTAAAGGAGATCATAAAAAAGCTTTAGAAATGTATGAAAATTATAATGAATTGAAAGATTCAATTTCTAGTGAGGAAAATTTAAAAGGAATTTTAGAGCAAGAGTATCAATATAATTATCAAAAACAAGCAGCTATAGACTCCATTAAACATAATGAAGCTCAAAAATTAAAAGAAATAGAACTCAAAAAACAAACTGCGGAATTAAGCAATCAGCATTTTAAACAGTATTTATTAATAGGAGGTCTATTCGTAGTGGTACTATTTTCTATTTATTTTGTGAGAAAGAATAAAGAGGTAAGAGAACAAAAAGTAGAAGTAGAGAAACAAAAAGAATTTGCTGAAGAACAACACCAAATTGCTGAAAGTCAAAAAGCTATTTTAGGCAAACAACATCGAGAAATCACAGATAGTATTAATTATGCTCAAAATTTACAGCAGTCTGTTTTGCCTTCAAAAGAAGCTGTGTATCATAACTTTCGGGAGAGTTTTGTGCTTTTAAAACCAAAAGACGTCGTGAGTGGTGATTTTTATTGGACGTATAAAAAGGGAGATTTAGTTTATTTAGCTGTAGTGGATTGTACAGGCCATGGTGTCCCAGGAGCTTTTATGACCATTGTGGCCAATAACTTATTGAATGAAATTATACAAGGCGCTTATAATACACCCAAGGAAATTGTAGAAGAA